>JAHECT010000015.1 GCA_024641605.1 Micrococcales bacterium | reverse complement strand
GAGATGGAGGTGTAGCCCATCACCTCGGGGATGGCGACCGCCGCGAGCGTCACCCCGGCGATCACGTCCCGCGGCAGCAGCGCTGCGCGGTAGGTGCGCATCCACGGCGGTGCGAGCGCGCTCAGCCTGCTCATCGTTCCCCTCGGGTCGGTGGCGTCATCATGGCCCGGAGCCGTCGGGGGTAGGGCAGTATCGACCCGATCGACTCCCTCGACCCGATCGCCCGTGGAGTCCTGAGGAGGTGACGCATGGCCGATACGAGGGGCCGGAAGATCCGGCACCGCAGCGTCGACGAACGCCGCGAGGCGGGCCGGGCGCAGCGGCGCGAGGTCCCCCTGGCAGCGCACGCCTCGTTCGACGTGGCGGCGGACCGCGACCCGATCGGGCTGCTCGAGTCGCAGACGCCCGACCGGCTCCCCGACCTGGTGCCCATCCGCTACGGCCGCATGCTCGCCTCGCCCTTCGCCTTCTTCCGCGGCGCCGCGCTCCCTATGGCCGCCGACCTCGCGGGCACCCCGACCACCGACCTGCGCACGCACCTGTGCGGCGACGCCCACCTGTCCAACTTCGGCTTCTTCGCCTCTCCTGAGCGTCGGCTGCTGTTCGACCTCAACGACTTCGACGAGACCCACCCCGGGCCGTTCGAGTGGGACGTCAAGCGACTGGCCGCCAGCGTGGAGGTGGCAGCGCGCGGCAACGGGATGAAGCGGGGCAAGCGGCGCGACGCCGTGGTCGCCGCGGTCACCTCCTACCGCACCACGATGCGGCAGCGGGCCAAGGAGCGTCATCTCGCCGTCTGGTACGAGAAGATCGACTACAACGATCTCCTGCCCGCGGCGCGCGAGCGGCTCGGCCCCGAGGCCTTCGGCCGCCTCCGCGCCGGAGCGGCCCGGGCTCTCACGCGCGACAGCCTGCACGACCTCCGCAAGCTGACGGCCGACACCGGAGCCGGCCCCCGGTTCGTGAGCCGACCGCCGCTGCTCGTGTCGCTGGGCGATCTGCTCCCCGAGGTGGAGACCGACGACGCCTGGGAGTGGCTGCGGCGCCTGCAGCGGCGCTACCGCGCCTCGCTGCCCTCGGACCGTCGTCTCCTGCTCGAGCAGTTCGAGCTCGTCGACGCCGCCCGCAAGGTCGTGGGGGTCGGCAGCGTGGGGACCCGCGCCTGGGTCATGCTGCTCCTGGGCCGCGACGACCAGGACCCGCTGTTCCTCCAGGTCAAGGAGGCGCAGGAGAGCGTGCTCGCCCGCTTCGTCGGCGGTGTCTCGTCCCGCCACCAGGGCGACCGGGTCGTGACCGGACAGCGGCTCATGCAGTCCGCGTCCGACATCTTCCTGGGCAGTCTGCGCGCGGAGACCCCCGACGGCACGACGCGCGACTTCTACGTCCGGCAGCTGCGCGACTGGAAGCTGTCGGCTTCACCGGAGCTCATGGAGCCCCGGACCATGGGCGTCTACGCCGGCGTGTGCGGGCGCGCGCTGGCGAACGCGCACGCACGGGGAGGGGACCGGGTGGCCATTGCCTCCTATCTCGGATCCGGTCAGGAGTTCGACCAGGCGGTGGCCGACTTCGCCGCGGCGTACGCCGACGTGACCGAGCAGGACCATGCGGCGCTCCGCGCGGAGGTCGACGTCGGCCGCATCGTGGCGGAGATGGGCGTGTGAGCGCCGATCAGACTCCGGAGCCCGGGTCGCGGGGATGGCGCCGCATGGCGGTGTGGCGCTCGGGCTTCTCCTTCTGGTCCTCCTCCGCGGACGCCCCACGGGTCCGTCGGGCCTCGGACGCCGCCGTGGTCGGCATCGCCGCCGTCGTCCTGGCGGTGCTCGCCCTGGCCGCGCCCGGCCCGACCGACCTCGACACCAAGACGTCCGACGCGATCGCGTCGCTGCCCGGGCTGGTCGGCTGGCTCTGGGAGAGCACCTACGCGGCCGCGCTCCTGTGGGCCATCGTGCTCGTCCTCGCGGCACTGGTCACCCGGCACCGGCGGGTCGTCGCGGTGGAGCAGCTCGGGACCGCGGCGCTCGCCGTGCTCGTCGGCGGGGTCCTCGCCGTTCTCGAGGGCGCAAGCTGGTCACAGGTGTGGGCCTCGCTGCTGACGCACGACTCGGCGTCGGTCTATCCAGCGGTCAGGTTCACCGTGGTCGTCGCCGTCGTGGCGGCGTCCGCACCTCAACTCGCGCGCCCCCAGCGACGGCTCGGCGCGTGGATCGTGGGTCTCGGTGCCCTGGGCGGTCTCGCTCTCGGCATCGACACCGTGCTGGGCCTGGTCGCCGGGCTCGTGCTCGGCGTCGGTGTCGCGGCCCTCGTCCATCTGGTCGTCGGGTCCCCGGGTGGGCACGCGCCGATCGAGCGTCTGCGCGACGAGGTCGCCGATCTCGGCGTGGCCGTGAGCGAGCTGGACTACGTCGAGGACCCCATCGGGGTGACGGCGCGGGGCAGCGACGCGGACGGTCGCCCGATCCTCGTCCGCGTGTACGGCCGGGACGCGTGGGAGGCGTCGTTGTTCGCCACGCTGTGGCAGCGGCTGTGGTACCGCCAGGCCGGCTCCCTCAGCGGGGTCGGACGCCAGCAGCAGGCGGAGCACGAGGCCTACCTGACCCTGCTGGCCGAGCGCGCCGGTGTGCCCGTGCAGCCCGTCGTCACCGCCGGCACCGTGTGGGGCCGCGACGCGATCCTGGTCCGCCACGACGGCGGTGTCGCCTTCGACCGGGCGGAGGCGGTCGGCGCCGCGCAGGTCGCGTCGGCGTGGCGCGCGCTCTCCTCGCTGCACGCCTCCGGGATGGCTCACGGAGCCATCACGCCGCGCTCGGTGATGCTCACGGGCGAGGGCGGGGTGCTGCTCACCGACCTCGAGGCGAGCGTGGACGCGGCTGCCGATGCCGAGCGGGCCAGGGACGTGGCCGGCATGCTGGTGACCACCGCTCTCGCGGTGGGCGTGGACGAGGCTGTCCGCACGGCGACGGCCGAGATCGGCACGGACGGGATCGTGGCCGCGCTGCCCTACCTGCAGCCGGCCGCCTTCGACGCGCAGCTCCGTCGGGAGGTCAAGGCCTCCGACTGGACCGTCGCCGCGCTCCGGGAGGCCGCGGCCACCGCCACCGGAGCGGAGCAGCCCCAGCTGGAGAGGCTGCGCCGGGTCAGCCTCTCGTCGCTGGCGATGGTGCTCGTTCTCGTCATCGTCGCCTACACGATCATCGGCGCCATCGCCGGTGTCGGCCTCGACACGCTGCTCCAGGAGTTCCAGGGCGCGAGCTGGTGGTGGGTGGGCGCGGCGGTACTGCTCGCCGGTGGCATCTACGTCGGCCAGGCCATCGCCATGCAGGGCGCAGCCGTGGACCGGTTGCCGTTCGTGCCGGTGCTGGGGCTGGAGGCCTCGATCGCCTTCGTCGGGCTCGCGGTGCCGAGCTCGGCGGCGAAGATCGGTATGACGATCAGGTTCCTCCAGCTCGTCGGGTCCAATCCGACGGCCGCCGTGACGATCAGCCTGATCGACTCGTTGTCCGGCTTCGTCGTCCAGGTGCTCGTGGTGGTCCTGACGCTGTTCACGGGGCTGGTCACGCTGACCCCGGCGACGACGGACGGGACCGGGATCGCCGCCACGCTCGAAGGCGTCGACTGGGGCGTCGTCGCCGCGGTCGCGGTCGTCCTGCTCCTCGTGGCCGTGCTCGTGATCCGGTTCGTCCCGCGCGTGCGCAGCTTCGTCGCCGACCGGACCGCCGAGGGCCGTGCATCGCTCGCGGTGCTGCGCTCGCCCCGCAAGATCCTCCAGATCGCCGTCGGCAGCGTGATGTGGAACGTTGTCGCGGCCCTCGTGCTGGGGTGCTCGCTGGCCGCGTTCGGCGAGAGCGCGACGTTCGCCGAGCTGATCCTCATCAACACGCTGGTGGCGCTCTTCGCCGGTCTCATGCCCGTGCCGGGCAACGTGGGCGTCGCGGAGGCGGCGATCACAGCAGGCCTGGTGGCCATCGGCATCCCCCAGGCCGTGGCGATGTCCACCGCCATCGTCTACCGCCTGGCGACGTACTTCGTCCCGGCGATCTACGGCTACCTGTCGCTGCAGATCATGAGGCGTCGCGGTTACCTGTGACCCCGTCTCAGTCCGTCGACGAGTCCTGGTCGGATCCCCGCCCCCGCCAGGCCTGGGCCCGGAGCCCGACGATCATCGCCACGAACGTGACGAGGTAGACCTGACCCACGACCGCTTCCGCGTTGGCGGCGAGCCGGGCGGCGTCGTAGGCGGGCGCGATGTCGCCGTAGCCCACCGTCGTCACGGTCGTGAGGCTGAAGTACATGAACGACGTGCTCCGCTGCACCTCGCCGAAGAAGGGTTCGCCCACCCACGCCTGGATCCCGAGGAAGGCCTCGAAGAACGCGATCGGGATCAGCAGGTAGGCCGAGATCGCGCCCAGCAGCGTGGAGTTCGTGACCTCGCGGTGTCGCAGCAGGCGTCGTGCCACGGCGATAGGAGCGACGACGGCGATCGCCACGATGAGGATCGACGGGGCTGCGGCCGTGGGGTCGGTGGGGACGTTCTCGTCCAGGGCCTGGCGCACGACGAGCACGATCACCGCGCCCAGGGCGACGACGACGACCAGGTCGATGACCCGCTGGCGGCGAGGGTGGAGTCCCGCGGCGCGCAGGGAGAGCAGCAGCGTGGCACCGACGAGGACCGTGGAGACGATGTAGGCGACGACCGAGCTGGCGCTGCCGTCGGTCCGTCCGACGTCCACGAGGGACAGCATCACGATCGCGGACGCCGTGACGACGAGGAGGAGGCCGAACCGGTCGACCCAGCGACCGGTGTCGTCGTGGCGGGGAGGGCGGGCCACCTCAGGCACCACCGTTGCGACGCAGCGCCTCGGTCAACCGGTTGGCCGCCGCGACGACCGCCGGAGCGTGCAGTCGCCCCGGCGCTCGGCCGAGCCGCTCGACCGGCCCGCTCACCGACACGGCTGCCACGACCCGACCGGCCGGCCCGCGGACGGGAGCAGACACGGAGGCGACGCCTGCCTCGCGCTCACTGACGCTCTGCGACCAGCCGCGGCGCCGGACCCCGGACAGGGTCGTGGCGCTGAACTTCGCGCCCATGAGACCCCGGTGCATCCGTTCGGGCTCCTCCCAGGCCAGGAGGACCTGTGCCGCCGACCCGGCATGCATCGACAGGACCGCGCCGATGGGCACGGTGTCGCGCAGCCCGGAGAGCCGCTCCGCCGCCGCGACGCAGATCCGCTGGTCGCCCTGACGACGGTAGAGCTGGCAGGACTCGCCCGTTCCGTCGCGCAGCGCCGTCAGGATCGGGCCCGAGGCGGCGAGCAGTCGGTCCTCGCCCGCGGCCGCCGCCAGCTCGGCCAGCCGGGGTCCGAGCACGAAGCGCCCCTGGAGGTCGCGACCGACGAGGCGGTGGTGCTCCAGGGCCGTGGCCAGGCGGTGCGCCGTGGGGCGCGCGAGTCCGGTCGACTGCACGAGCCCGGCCAGGGTGAGGGGACCCGCCTCGAGCGCACCGAGCACGGTCGCCGCTTTGTCGAGGACGCCCACTCCGCTACTGTTGTCCATGTCGTGATACTGCCGTCTCAGCATGCGAGATGCAAGAGGCGGGGAGGATGGAGCGGACATGGGTCGGACGCTGGCGGAGAAGGTCTGGGACGCGCACGTGGTGCGTCGAGCCGAGGGTGAGCCCGACCTGCTCTACATCGACCTGCACCTGACCCACGAGGTGACCAGCCCGCAGGCCTTCGACGGCCTGCGTGCCGCCGGTCGCCCCGTGCGTCGGCCGGACCTCACCCTCTCCACCGAGGACCACAACGTCCCGACGATCGACATCGACAAGCCGATCGCCGATCCGACCTCGCGGGCCCAGGTCGACGCCCTGCGCAGCAACGCGGCCGAGTTCGGCATCCGGATCCACTCGCTGGGCGACGTGGACCAAGGGATCGTGCACGTCGTCGGCCCGCAGCTGGGTCTGACCCAGCCGGGCATGACCGTCGTGTGCGGGGACTCCCACACCGCCACCCACGGCGCCTTCGGCGCCCTGGCGTTCGGCATCGGCACCAGCGAGGTCGAGCACGTCCTCGCGACGCAGGCTCTCCCGCTCAAGCCGTTCAAGACCATGGCGATCAACGTCGAGGGTGCGCTCCCCGACGGCGTCACCGCCAAGGACCTCATCCTCGCGGTGATCGCCAAGATCGGCACCGGTGGCGGGCAGGGCTACGTCCTCGAGTACCGGGGCGAGGCGATCCGTGCGCTGTCGATGGAGGCGCGCATGACGGTGTGCAACATGTCCATCGAGGCGGGTGCGCGCGCCGGGATGATCGCTCCCGACGACACGACCTTCGCCTACCTGCAGGGCCGTCCGCACGCCCCCCAGGGGGAGCTGTGGGCGCAGGCCGTCGCGGACTGGCGCGACCTGGTCACCGACGAGGACGCGGTGTTCGACCACGAGGTGAGCATCGACGCCGCCTCCCTGAGTCCGTTCGTCACCTGGGGGACCAACCCGGGTCAGGGGGTGCCGCTCTCCGCCGCGGTGCCGGCCGTCGACGACTTCACCGATCCGGTCGACCGCGCGGCGGCCGAGCGCGCCCTGGAGTACATGGACCTGGTCCCGGGCACGCCGATGCGCGAGATCGCCGTCGACACGGTGTTCGTCGGCTCGTGCACCAACGGTCGCCTCGAGGACCTCCGTGCCGCGGCCGCCGTGCTCGAGGGCCGTCGCCTCGCCGACGGTGTCCGGATGCTGGTCGTGCCCGGCTCGGCCCGGGTGCGGCTGGCCGCGGAGGCCGAGGGCCTGGACCGCGTCTTCACCGACGCGGGCGCCGAGTGGCGCAACGCCGGGTGCTCCATGTGCATGGGGATGAACCCGGACAAGCTCTCGTCCGGCCAGCGCAGCGCCTCGACGTCCAACCGCAACTTCGAGGGCCGGCAGGGCCCGGGTGCGCGCACCCACCTCGTGTCCCCGCCGGTCGCGGCCGCCACGGCCGTCCTGGGCCACCTCGCCTCGCCCGCCGACCTCTGACCCGCGCCGACCAGGAGCCAGCCATGGAGAAGTTCACCGTCCACACCGGGCGCGCGCTGCCGTTGCGTCGCAGCAACGTCGACACCGACCAGATCATCCCGGGCGAGTACCTCAAGCGGATCACCCGCCACGGCTACGAGGACGCGCTCTTCGCCGAGTGGCGGACCGAGCCGGACTTCATCCTCAACGACCCGACGTACGCCGGGGTCTCGATCCTCGTCGCCGGTCCCGAGTTCGGCACGGGGTCCTCGCGCGAGCACGCCGTGTGGGCGCTGCAGGACTACGGCTTCCGCGTGGTCCTCTCGTCCCGCTTCGCCGACATCTTCCGCGGCAACTCCGGCAAGATCGGCCTGCTGACCGCGGTGGTCCCGCAGGAGGTCGTCGAGGAGCTGTGGGCGCTCGTCGAGGCCGATCCGGAGACCGCGGTGACCGTCGACCTGGTCGAGCGCGAGGTGCGCGCCGGCGACCTGGTGGCCCCCTTCGAGGTGGACGACTACGTCCGGTGGCGCCTGCTCGAGGGCCTGGACGACATCGGCATCACCTTGACCCACGAGGCGGAGATCGCCGCGTTCGAGGCCAGCCGCCCTCCGTACAAGCCCACGACCGTCTGACCCGGCCCCGGACCGACCTCACCGGGGGCTCTCACGTGACGAAGCGCACGCCGAAATCGTTGCGACGCAACGGAAGGCACCGGCGCGCCGTCGTTGTCCCGCAGCGTCGGGCGGGTTAGGTTCCTACCGTGAGCCGGACGGTGGGTCCGGCTGTTCTCCGGAAGGTTTCTCATCGTGGCTGACAGCGTCAACAAGGCGGAGCTCGTCGACCGGCTCGCGGCTCGCCTCGACGTCACCAAGAAGCTCGCCGGCGAGGCCCTCGAGGCCATCGTCGACGAGATCACCCAGAGCGTCGCGAAGGGCGACAAGGTCGCCATCAGCGGTTTCGGCGTCTTCGAGAAGGCCGACCGCGCCGCGCGCGTGGGCCGCAACCCCCAGACCGGCGCGACCGTGAAGATCAAGGCCACCTCGGTGCCGAAGTTCCGTGCAGGTGCCGAATTCAAGTCGACCGTGGCGGGCAAGAAGCGGGCGGCGAAGAAGGCCCCCGCCAAGAAGGCGGCTCCGGCCAGGAAGGCCCCCGCCAAGAAGGCGGCCCCGGCCAAGAAGGCGGCCCCGGCCCGCAAGGCGGCTCCGGCCAAGAAGGCCGCTCCGGCCCGCAAGGCGGCTCCGGCCAAGAAGGCCCCCGCGAAGAAGGCTCCGGCGCGCAAGCGCTGAGCATCTGCTCCGTCGTCGGCCCGGTCCCCTCGGGGGCCGGGCCGACGTGCGTACCCGGGCGGTCAGGACCGGTGCGGCCGGGCCAGCTCGACCCGCGTGGCCGCACCGACGCCCAGTCGCCGGGCGTCCCAGAGACCGACCTCGTCGTCCACGTCCCGGCGCAGCCCGGGGATCCCTGCGAGCGTCAGCTCGACCGCGCCCCCGGCCCGGTGCGCGGCCCGGGACCGCCGACCGAAGGCGGGGTCCAGCGGAGCTCCCGGAGCGGCGAGCAGCAGCGTGGTGCCCGTTCCCTCGGCGTCGGAGACGAAGGACCGTCGGTGCGTTCCCGCGGCCGCCAGCGCCCGGGCGAGCTCCTCGTCCCGCAGAGCGGGCAGGTCACCGGCCAGCGCGGCGAGGGCGGTCGAAGATCCGTCGCGTCGCACGGCGTCGGCACCGTGGCGCAGCGCGGCGTTGAGCCCGGGCACCGGGCCCTGACCGACCGCCGCTGCGCCGAGCTCGCGCGCCAGGGACTCCACGCGGGGGTCGTCGCTCACCACGACCACGCGTGCTACCCGGGCCGCGGCGGCGATGGTGTCCTGGGCGAAGGCCAGCGCGAGGTCGGCGCGGTCGCCGACGGGTGACAGGCGGCTCTTCGCCTCGGCCAAGGTCTTCACAGGGACGAGGACGACCCAGGCGTCGGTGTCCGGGGCCACCCGACCATCCCAGCAGACCGCTGGTGTCGCGCTGGACCCGGGGGCCGGGCCGGGCAAGGATGCACGACGACGACGGCGGAGGAGGGGCACGCGTGCGACCACGGTCGAGCGGCAGGCGGCTCGGCTTCTGGTACCGCCTCGCGGTGTGCCTGCTCCGGCCGTGGATGATGCTGCTCACCCGCCGCGACTGGCGGGGGCAGGAGCACCTCGTGGCCGGCATCAGGCCGGACGGGACCCAGGAGGGGATCGTCGTCTGCCCGAACCACATCTCGTGGTTCGACCCGCTCGAGAGCGCCCACTACCTCTTCGACAGCGGCCGACCGCCCCGCTTCCTCGGCAAGGAAGCCGTCTTCCGGGTACCAGTCGTGGGGACGATCATCCGCGGCGCCGGCCAGATCCCCGTCTACCGCGAGACGGCGGACGCGGCGAACTCGGTACGCGACGCGATCACCGCGGTCCGGGCAGGCGAGTGCGTGGTGGTCTATCCCGAGGGCACGATCACCCGCGACCCCGGCCTGTGGCCCATGACCGGGAAGACGGGGGCGGCGCGCATCGCCCTGGAGACGGGCGCCCCGCTGGTCCCGCTGTCGCAGTGGGGAGCTGAGAAGGTCATGCGTCCCTACCGGTCCGAGTTCCGGATCCTGCCCCGCAAGCTCATGCAGGTGGCGGCCGGTCCGCCCGTCGACCTGGACGACCTGCGAGGTCGCCCCATCGACGGCGAGGTCCTGCGCGAGGCCACGACGAGGCTGATGTCGGCGATCACCGCGCAGCTCGAGGTGCTGCGGGGCGAGACTGCTCCTGCGGAGCGCTACGACCTGAAGGCGCACCGAGCCGCCGAGGCGGCCGAGAAGGAGGAGCAGTGATGCGCGTCGCGGTCATGGGCAGCGGTTCGTGGGGCACGGCCTACGGCCTGGTCCTGGCCGACGCCGGTCACGAGGTCACCCTGTGGGGCCGGGACGAGGCGCTCGCCCGGGCGATCACCGAGTCGCACGAGAACCCGCGCTACCACCCGGGCATCCAGCTGCCGGCCTCGATGCAGGCCACGACAGACCCGCGCCGGGCGCTCCGCGGGGCCGAGGTCGTCGTCCTGTCCGTGCCGGCCCAGTCGCTGCGGACGAACCTCGCCCTCTGGCGCGAGGACGTCCCCGCCGACGCGGTCCTCGTGTCGTTGATGAAGGGGATCGAGCAGGGGACGACACGGCGCATGAGCGAGGTGATCGCGGAGGTGACCGGGGCCGGCCCCGAGCGCGTCGCCGTCGTCTCCGGCCCCAACCTCGCCCGCGAGATCGCGCAGCGTCAGCCCGCCGCGACCACGGTCGCCTGCTCGGACGAGACCGTCGCCGAGCAGCTCGCGGAGGGAGCGACCTCGACGTACTTCCGCCCCTACTGGAGCACCGACGTCGTCGGCACCGAGATCGGGGGCTCGGTCAAGAACGTCGTCGCCCTGGCCAACGGGATGGCCGTCGGGATGGGGTTCGGTGAGAACGCCCAGTCGGCGCTCATCACGCGTGGGCTCGCCGAGATGACCCGCCTGGGGGTCGCGCTGGGCGCGAGCCCGCTGACCTTCCTCGGGCTGGCCGGCATCGGCGACCTCGTCGCGACCTGCCAGTCCCCGTTGTCGCGCAACCGATCCTTCGGCGAGCACCTGGGACGGGGCCTGTCCCTGGCCGAGGCCACCGAGGTGACCACCCAGACCTGCGAGGGCGTCAAGAGCTGTCAGTCGATCCTGGACCTCGCGACGGCCCACGGCGTCGACATGCCGATCACGGGGCAGGTCGTCGAGGTGGTGCACCACGGCCTGGACCCGCGCGAGATGCTGCACAACTTCATGAACCGGGCCACCAAGGCCGAGGCCGAGACCGTCGAGATGTCCTGAGAACGGTCAGGACGGCAGGGACGAGAGCGCTTCCTCGAGGTCGCGCCACAGGTCCTCGACGTCCTCGATGCCCACCGCGAGCCGGATGAGGGTGTCGGGGATGTCGGAACGCTCGTCGGGCCAGCGCCGACGGCGTTCGATCAGGGTCTCGACCCCGCCCAGGCTCGTGCCGTGCACGATGATCCGGGTCGACTCGCACACGCGCTGGGCGTCCTCGGCCCGACCAGCGGTCTCGAAGGAGAGCACGCTGCCGAATCCGTACATCTGCTGCGCCGCGAGGGCATGACCGGGATCGTCGGACAGCCCGGGATAGCGCACGCGTCGCACGCCCGGGTGGATCGCGAGCCGTTCCGCCAGGATCTGGGCCGACTCGCTCGCCCGCCGCACCCGCAGGCCGAGCGTGCGCATCCCGCGCAGGACCAGCCACGCCTCGAACGGGCCCGGGATCCCGCCCAGGAGGGCCCGGGTCCGCTGGAGCCGGTCGCGCAGCTCGGTGTCGCGGGTGACGAGCGCGCCCAGGATGACGTCGGAGTGCCCGGACAGGGACTTCGTGGCGCTGTGCACGACGACGTCCGCGCCGAGGTCGAGCGGTCGCTGCAGGATCGGCGTCGCGAACGTGTTGTCCACGACGCTCCGAACGCCGTGCCCGCGGGCCGCTGTGCACGCGGCCCGCAGGTCGCACACCTCGAGTGCGGGGTTCGTGGGGCTCTCCAGCCACAGGAGGGCCGCCCCGTCACATGCCTCGTCGATGAGGTGCGGGTCGTCGGCGGGGACGAGGCGAACCTCGCAGCGGCCGTTCGCCTCCCATTCCGCGAGCCGGGCGGCCACGCCGGAGTAGGTGTGGGACGTGGCGACCACGACGCCGCCCACGGGCACGAGCTCGAGCACCGCACCGACGGCGGCCATGCCGCTGGCGAACGCGAGGGCGGACCCGCCCTCCAGCGCGCCGACCGCGTCCTCGAGCGCCTCCCACGTGGGGTTGGAGGTGCGCGCGTAGCCCACCGGGCCGCCGGCGTGGAACGTGGAGCTGAGCACCACCGGGGGGCTCAGGGGCGCGTCCGGGCCGGGATCAGGACGACCGGCGGTGACCGCGACGGTGTCGGGGGACAGGGGGAGGCGGCGCGAGGTCGAGCTCACCCCGAGACCGTATCGGCAAGCCGCCCTCGGGTGCGCCCTCGACGGCCCGGGTCGGCGCCCTAGGGTGGCGGGGTGGCAGAGCAGGATCGGGTCCGCGTCGCGGTCGTCTTCGGGGGTCGCTCCAGCGAGCACGCCATCTCCTGCGTCTCTGCCGGGTCCGTCCTGCGGGCCCTCGACCGGGAGCGCTACGAGGTGGTGCCCATCGGTGTCACGCCCGACGGGCGTTGGGTGCTCGAGCGCGACGACCCGGATCGGCTGCGGATCCTCGACGGCGCCCTGCCCTCGGTGGACGCTGACGCCGCGCCCGTGGTCCTGGCCGGCGACCCCACGCGCCGCGACCTGCAGGTGCACGACCCCGGCGACGTGCCGCGCTCGCTCGCTGCGGTCGACGTCGTGTTCCCCGTCCTGCACGGGCCTTACGGCGAGGACGGCACGATCCAGGGGCTGCTCGAGCTGGCGGGGGTGCCCTACGTCGGCTCCGGTGTGCTGGCGTCGGCGGCCGCCATGGACAAGGGCGTCATGAAGTCCCTGTTCTCGGCCGCCGGGCTGGAGCAGACGCCCTACGCCGTCATCACCGATCGCGACTGGCTCCGCGACCGCGACGGCAGCCTGGACCGTGCGGCCGCCCTGGGCTTCCCCGTATTCGTGAAGCCCGCCCGGGCCGGCAGCTCGCTGGGGATCTCGAAGGTCGGCGACCGGGACGCGCTGCGCGACGCCGTCGAGGAGGCGCGCCGGCACGACCCCCGGGTGGTCGTCGAGGCGGGCGTGGCCGGGGCCCGGGAGATCGAGTGCGGCGTCCTGGTCGACGAGGAGGGGGACCCGGCAGCGAGCGTGTGCGCCGAGATCGTCGTCACCGGGCCGCACGAGTTCTACGACTTCGAGGCCAAGTACCTCGACGACTCCGCCCGTCTGATCGTCCCGGCCGACCTGCCGGACGAGGTCTCCGAGCGCGTCCGTCGACTTGCTGTGCGGGCCTTCGACGCGCTCGGCTGCGAGGGTCTCGCCCGGTGCGACTTCTTCGTGCGCCCCGACGGCACCGTCCTGGTCAACGAGGTCAACACCATGCCCGGGTTCACCGCCATCTCGATGTTCCCGCGCATGTGGGCCGAGTCCGGCGTGGACTACCCGACGCTGGTGGACCGGCTCGTCCGCGACGCGCTGCGCCGCGGCACCGGGCTGCGCTGAGCCACCAGGGCACCGAGCGCGAGGGCGACCGAGGTCAGCCGGCCGTGAGCGGGATGACGGCGTCGACGGCGGGGGAGATGTCGGGGAGCGCCGAGGCCTCGGGCGCGTAGGCCGCCGGCACGCTCACCTCGACGTTGACCGTGCGTCCCGTGCTGGTGAACAGGTACCCCGAGGTCAGCGGCTCGGGCAGCCAGTCGACGCCGTCCACGGAGAGCAGCTGCGAGGTCGGGGTGAGCGCGTCCGGGTCGGGCACCCCGCACCGGACGACGATCGCCGGGTTGCCCCACGCCGTCGCGAAGGAGCTGGTCGGCTTGGTGGCGGTGGTGGTCTGGCCGAGGACCTCGTCCGGGAGCGCGCCCTTGAACGCGGCGCACAGGTAGTCCGCTCCCGGGGGGAGCGGGGAGGGGATGGGCGCCTCAACGGCTGCCGAGCAGCCGCCGACCAGCACGGCCAGCGCGGCCGCGGCGGCGAGGCGCCGCGGTCTCACAGGTGGACGACGGGGCAGGTGAGCGTGCGCGTGATCCCCTCGACCGCCTGGATCCGGGCCACGACCAGCTTGCCCAGCTCGTCGACGGTGCGAGCCTCGGCGCGCACGATGACGTCGTAGGGACCGGTCACGTCCTCGGCCAGCGTGACGCCCTTGATCTGGCCGATCTGGCTCGCCACGTTGGCGGCCTTGCCGACCTCGGTCTGAATGAGGATGTAGGCCTGGACCACCACGGTCGTCCTCCGAGCGTCGGGGGACGGCACGCCGAGCGTGCTCGTCGGGGTCGGCTCTCGACCCGTGCGACGACACTACTGCCCGGGTGCCCTGCCCCGAGCACCGGATCCGAGGAGCCGTCATGACCGAACCCACCCTGGGCGGACTGGGGGAGCACGGACTGATCGCCGCGCTGCGCGGCCGCTTCCCCGTCACGCCGGTCGTCCTGCTCGGTCCGGGCGACGACGCCGCCGTGGTCGCCGCCCCTGACGGGCGGGTCGTCGCGAGCACGGACCTGCTGGTGGAGGGCCGCCACTTCCGCCGCGACTGGTCCAGCGCCGTCGAGGTGGGGCGCAAGGCAGCCGCCCAGAACCTGGCCGACATCGTGGCGATGGGGGCGCGGCCCACCGCCCTCCTCGTGGGACTCGGCGCTCCGGCCGACCTGCCCGTCGCGTGGGCCCTGGACCTGGCCGACGGACTCGCCGCGGAGTGCGCCGTCGTCGGCGCGACCGTGGTCGGCGGGGATGTCGTGGCCGCCGACCGGGTCACCGTGGCGGTCACCGCCCTCGGCGACCTCGAGGGGCGCACCCCGGTGACGCGCTCGGGCGCGCAGCCCGGCGACGTGGTCGCGCTCGCGGGTCGCCTCGGCTGGTCCGCCGCGGGTCTGGCGGTGCTGGGCCGCGGCTTCCGCTCGCCCCGGGTGCTGGCCGACGCCCACCGCGTGCCCGAGCCGCCCTACGCCGCAGGGACGGCGGCCGCCCTCGCCGGGGCGACGGCGATGATCGACGTCTCCGACGGGCTGGTCCAGGACGCCGGGCACCTCGCCGCGGCGTCGGGGGTCGTGCTCTCGCTGCGTACGACGGCGCTCGAGATCGGTGCACCGGTCGCCGAGGCGGCCGCGGCGTTCAACGTCGACCCGCTGGGCTGGGTGCTCACCGGCGGGGAGGACCACGCGCTGCTGGCCACGTTCCCCTCCGTCGCAGCGGTCCCTGACGGCTTCGCCATCGTGGGCGAGGTGCTCGCGGGCGAGCCGGCGGTGCTCGTGGACGGCTCGGCCTACTCGGGCACGGGCGGCTTCGACCACTACCGCGGCTGAGGGACCTAGCGGAGGAGGTAGGTGGCTCCCCGCACGGTGACCCGCTGACCCGGCATCAGCTGCGCTCCCCGGCGCGTCTCCGCCACCCCGTCGACGAGCACGTCGCCCCCCGCGAGCAGCGACTTGACGTCACCGCCGGTGTCGACGGCCCCGACGAACTTGAGCAGCCGGCCCAGCCGGATCCCGGCCGGGCCGATCTCGACATCGGTGTCGCGCATGGGTTCTCCCGTGGTGGAGACGACGAAGGGCCGCCCCGGCAGGAGCGGCCCTTCCGTGACGTCAGGGGTCAGACGCGCGCGACCTTGCCGGCCTTGATGCAGGAGGTGCACACGTTGAGCTTCGTGGGCGTCTTGCCCACGAGGGTGCGCACGGTCTGGATGTTGGGGTTCCAGCGGCGCTTGGTCCGTCGGTGCGAGTGCGAGATCGAGTGGCCGAAACCAGGGCCCTTGCCGCAGACGTCGCAGTTGGCAGCCACAGTCGTAGTCCTCACTGGCGTTCAGGGGCGGGCGCCGTCGCGCCGCGCTGGGGGTCGGATGGTGCCCGGGCTCCCGAGCAACCCTGACAGGGTACAGGCGCCGGGCCGGACCGCCCAAACCGGCGACCTCCACGACCCGGACACTACGCTCGCGGAGACCCCTGTCACGTGCCACCGCCGACCGAGGAGGACCCGGTGCCCGAGCGTCTCGACACCGACGTCGTGCGGCGCTGGGCCGGGCTCGGGCTCGAGGCGCTGGCCCGCCACCGGGACGAGATCGACGCTCTCAACGTCTTCCCCGTCCCGGACGGGGACACCGGCACGAACATGTACCTCACGTTCTCCTCGGCGGCGGAGGCCCTCGACGAGGAGGTGGCCGCGCAGGGCGAGGCCCTCGATCTGCCGGTCAGCCTCGCGAGCCTGGCTCGCGGCGCGCTCCTGGGCGCGCGCGGCAACTCCGGGATCATCCTCAGCCAGATCGTCCGCGGCTTCGCCGATGCGGTCGAGGGGGCCGGGGACCGGGCCGTCGCCGGGACCGACGTCCTCGTGGCGGCCTTCCGCCGGGCGTCGGACTCGGCGTACGCGGCGGTGGCCGAGCCGCGCGAGGGGACCGTCCTGTCCGTCGTGCGGGCCGCTGCCGACGCCGTCGGTCTGCTCGGTCCCGGGACGAGTCTCGCGGGGGTGGTCACCGCGGCGGCCGACGCGGCGAGCGAGGCGCTCGCGCGCACTCCGGACCAGCTCGAGGTGCTGGCCCGGGCCGGTGTCGTCGATGCCGGCGGCCGGGGGCTGGTCGTCATCCTCGACGCGCTGGTCGAGACGGTCACCGGAGACCGCCGCGAGTCCGGGGTGGAGCCGCCCGCCCTACCCCTCGACCTGGATGACCTCGACGGGGAGGGCGGGGCCTACGAGGTCATGTTCCTGCTCGACAGCGACGACTCCGCCGTCCCCGCCCTGCGCGCCGCCCTGACCGACGTGGGGGACTCCGTGGTCGTCGTGGGCGGCGGAGGGCTCTGGAACGTGCACGTCCACACCGACGACATCGGTGCGGCGGTCGAGGCCGGCATCGCGGCTGGGCGTCCGCACCGCATCCGGGTCACCGACCTCCGCGACGACGTCTCCCGCCGGACGGGCCGGGCGAGCGGGCGTCGGCTCGTGGCCGTCGCGCACGGGGCCGGCACGGCTGCCCTGCTGGACACGGCCGATGTCACCGTGGTGCGCGCGATGGGTCACGTGGCGCCCTCGACCGCGGAGTTCCTCGACGGTGTCGAGCGGGCGCGGACCACGGAGGTCGTGCTGCTGCCCTCCGACTCGGACTCCCGGCCCGTCGCCGAGGCGGCCGCCGAGCAGGCCCGCGCCGCGGGAGTGCGCGCCTCGGTGATCCCGACGAGGTCGATCGTGCAGACGCTCGCGGCCGTGGCGGTGCACGACCCCGAGGCGCGCTTCGACGACGACGTCGTGTCGATGACCCGTGCCGCCGGCGCTACCCGCTACGGCGGGGTCTCCATCGCGGTCAAGGAGGCGGTCACCAGCGCCGGCCGCTGCTCGGTCGGCGACGTCCTCGGGATCGTGGAGGGCGACGTCGTCGAGATCGGATCCACCGTCGACGAGGTCGTGGCACGGGTCCTCGGTCGGCTCCTGTCCACCGGCGGCGAGCTCGTGACCCTCGTCCACGGCGACGAGCTCGAGCCGACCGAGGCCGAGTCGATCGCGCGCGGTGCTCGCCGAGCGCATCCCGGCGTCGAGGTCACCGTCTACGACGGCGGCCAGCCCTACTGGCCGCTCATCCTCGGCGTGGAGTGACGTGGCGCCCCTGCGGATGACCGACCGACTCGCTCCGGTGCTGGGCGCCCGCACGGCCCAGGCGCTGGAGAAGGGCCTGGGTCTGCGGACCGTCGAGGACCTGCTGCGCCACTACCCCCGGCGCTACGCCGAGCGCGGACAGCTCACCGATCTCGGCCAGCTCCAGGTCGACGAGCACGTGACCGTGCTCGCGCGCATCGCGCGGGTGGACCGCCGCCCCTACCGCGACCGCCGCACCGGCCGGAACGCCGACCGGCTCGAGGTCGTGGTGACCGACTCCACGGGAGCGACGCTCACCCTCACCTTCTTCAAGCAGGCCTGGCGCGAGCGCGAGCTGCGGGTCGGTCGCTCGGGGCTGTTCTCGGGCAAGGTGGGCAGCTTCCGCGGCAGCCGTCAGCTGACGCACCCGGAGTACCAGATCATCGCCGAGAGCGGCGACGAGGTGAGCGGGGACGACGACACCGTGGCCCGCTACGCCGGTGCCCTCATCCCCGTGTATCCCGCCACGGCGCAGATGCCCTCGTGGCGCGTCGCGTCGTCGATCGGCCTGGTGATCGACCAGCTCCCCGACGACCTGGACGACCCGATCCCGCCCGAGACGCGCGCCCGCCACGGCCTCGCGGGTCTGCGCACGGCGCTGGTCGCGGTCCACCGGCCCGACCACCGCGACGACGTCGCCCGGGCCCGGGAGCGGCTGCGGTGGGACGAGGCGTTCGTGCTCCAGACGGTGCTCGCCCAGCGGCGTGCGAGCGCCGCGGCGCTCCCGGCTGTTCCCCGGGTGCCGGCGGCGGGCGGCCTCCTGGACGCCTTCGACCTCCGCCTGCCGTTCACGCTGACGAAGGGTCAGGTGACGTTGGGGGATGTCCTGGCCGCCGACCTGGCCCGGACCCATCCCATGCACCGGCTGCTCCAGGGCGAGGTCGGCTCGGGCAAGACGGTCGTGGCCCTGCGCGCCATGCTCGCCGTCGTGGACGCCGGCGGGCAGGCCGCGCTCCTGGCCCCGACGGAGGTGCTCGCCCAGCAGCACCACCGCTCGATCACCCGGATGCTCGGCCCTCTCGCCGAGCGCGGCATGCTCGGCGGCGCGGAGGTGTCCACGCGCGTCGAGCTGCTCACCGGGTCCTTGTCGGCGGCGCGTCGCCGCGAGTCGCTGCTGGCGATCGCGTCCGGGGACGCCGGTCTCGTCGTCGGCACCCATGCGCTCCTGGAGGAGCGGGTGTCCTTCGCGGACCTCGCCCTCGTCGTCGTCGACGAGCAGCACCGCTTCGGCGTGGAGCAGCGCGCGGCGCTGGCGGCCAAGTCCCGCGACGACAGCCGCCCGCACGTGCTCGTCATGACCGCCACCCCCATCCCGCGCACGGTCGCGATGACCGTGTTCGGCGACCTCGAGGTGTCCACGCTCACCGAGCTGCCGGCCGGCCGCGCGGCGGTGGCGACCCACGTCGTGCCGGCGCTCGAACGCCCCGGACACCTCTCGCGCGCGTGGTCGCGCATCGTGGAGGAGGTGGCTGCGGGCCGCCAGGCGTACGTCGTCTGCCCCCGCATCGGTGGAGACGCCGAGCCGGAGGAGGACGCGGCCGCGGACGAGGCGGAGGCCGAGTCCCGCCCGCCCATCGCCGTGCTCGACCTCGTGGCGGAGCTCGTCGCCGGGGCGCTCGCCCCCGTGCGGGTCGGCGTCCTCCACGGGCGCCTTCCCGCCGAGGAGAAGGACGACGTGATGCGTCGCTTCGCCGCCGGTCCCGCCTCGGGCGACGGCATCGACGTGCTCGTCGCGACGACGGTCGTCGAGGTGGGTGTCGACGTGCCGAACGCGACCGTCATGGTCGTCATGGACGCCGACCGCTTCGGGGTCTCCCAGCTGCACCAGCTGCGCGGCCGGGTGGGTCGGGGGGAGCACGCCGCGCTGTGCCTGCTCGTGACCGAGGCCGGCCCCGGGACCCCGGCGCGCGAACGGCTCGAGGCGGTCGCGGCGACCGCCGACGGGTTCGAGCTCGCCCGGCTCGACCTCGAGCAGCGCCGCGAGGGCGACGTTCTGGGCGCCAGCCAGTCCGGGACGCGCTCATCGCTGCGGATGCTGGCCGTGCTGCGCGACGAGGACGTGATCGAGGCCGCCCGCCTGGAGGCGACCGACCTCGTCGCGGCGGATCCCGATCTGGCGGGCACTCCCGCGCTCGCACGAGCGATCGCCGCGCTCCTGGACGAGGAGCGCGCGGACTACCTCGAGAAGTCGTGACCGTGGCGGCCCCTAGCCTTCCCTCCATGCGAGCGGACGCCGGACGATGACGCGGATCATCGCGGGAGCCGCCCGCGGCCGTCGGCTCGCCGTGCCCGCGCAAGGGACCCGCCCGACCGCGGACCGCGTCCGCGAGGCGGTGTTCAGCGCGGTCGAGTCCACGCTCGGACCTCTCGGCGGCACCCATGTGCTCGACCTCTACGCGGGATCAGGGGCGGTGGGGCTCGAGGCGCTGTCGCGGGGCGCCTCGTCGGTCGTCCTCGTCGAGCGGAACAACGCGGCGCTGGCGGTGCTGCGACGCAACGTCGACCTGGTCGGCCTCCCGGGGGCCAGGATCCTCGGCGAGCCCGTGGAGCGGGTCGTGTCCGGCGACGGGGACACCGGCGGTCCCGCGGACCTCGTGTACGTCGATCCGCCCTACGACCTCCCGGCCGACGAGGTCGAGCGGGTGCTGGCCGGTCTCGCCTCCGGTCGCCTGGGGGACGGCGCGCTCGTGCTGGTCGAGCGCTCACGACGTGACGCTGGTCTCGCCTGGCCTACCGGCTACGAGCCCGGGCGCACCCGCACCTACGGTGAGACGGTCGTGCACCAGGCGCTTTGGTACGGTCGCGACGAGGTCCCGGCCGCCGGCCCCGCGGCTCCGGCGTAGCACCCGAGGAGTGGCCCGTGCGCAAGGCGGTCTGTCCGGGCTCCTTCGACCCCGTGACCAACGGCCACCTCGACGTGTTCATCCGCGCGGCCGATCTGGCCGACGAGGTCGTGGTGGCCGTGCTGATCAACAAGACCAAGAGCAGCCTCTTCGACGTCGAGGAGCGCATGGAGATGCTCCGCGAGGTCGTCGCGCCCTATCCCACGATCGTCGTCGACGCCTTCCACGGGCTGCTGGTCGACTACTGCCGTGACCACGGCATCAAGGCGATCGTCAAGGGTCTGCGCGCGGTGAGCGACTTCGACTACGAGCTGCAGATGGCCCAGATGAACTTCCGCCTCGCCCAGGTCGAGACCCTGTTCGTGAGCACCAACCCGCTGTACGGCTACCTGTCCTCCAGCCTGGTCAAGGAGGTCGCGACGTACGGTGGTGACGTGTCGGGGCTGGTCCCCGACGCGGTGCTGCCCCGGCTGTACGAGCGCGTCGGCCGCTAGCGCCGATCAGCGAAGGAGTACCGGTGGACGTCCACGACAAGCTCGACGAGATCTCCGATCTCGTCGAGACCGCACGCGCCCTGCCCATGTCCGCGTCGTGCGTGGTCAACCGGGCTCAGATGCTCGACCTGCTCGACGAGGTGCGGGCCCTGCTGCCCCAGTCGCTCGCCCAGGCCGACGACGTCCTCGCCGACAAGCACGACATCGTCGCCGATGCGCAGGCCCACGCCGCCGAGATCGTGGCCCGGGCGCAGGAGGAGGCGCACGTCCTCGTGGGCGAGCACGAGGTCTACCGCGCCGCCGTCAGCGAGGCCGACGCCGTCCGCGCAGACGCCGACGCGGAGGCCCAGCGGATGCGCCGCGAGACCGACGACTACGTGGACGCCAAGCTGGCCAACTTCGAGGTCGCGCTTCACAAGACCATCGCGGCGGTCCAGAAGGGCCGGGACAAGATCCGGGGCCGGGCCGACTTCGAGCCCCTGGGCGACCCGGTCGACTCCACCCCGCTGCCCGGCTGACACGGCGTCCCCGGGTCGGCCCGGGGCGCGGTTTGGGCGGGACCGGCCCGAGCGGGTACCCTTGCCCGTCGGCCGACATGAGGCCGCGACCCGACGTGCCCGCTGCTGGAAGGCGACCCTGACCACGCTCGACCCCCGTTCCCCGCTCGTGCTCGACACCCGAGAGCTGGGACGCCGCGCGGGGTCGATGAGCCAGGTGTCACTCACAGCCGCGGCCCCGGCGGGGATCGGGATCATGTCGATCGGCGTCCCCGAGGGATCCGAGATCGAGTGCGACGTGCGGCTCGAGTCGGTGATCGAGGGAGTGCTCGTGTCGGGAACGGCGCGGGTGCAGCTCACGGGCGAGTGCAGCCGCTGCCTGGACCCGATCTCCGACGAGCTGGAGATCGACCTGCAGGAGCTCTACGTCTACGAGGAGACCGACGCGCGCGGTCGCCCCGTGGAGTCCGCGGAGTCCGACGCCGAGGTCGACGAGGAGCGGCACCTGGTGGGGGATCACCTCGACCTGGAGCCGCTGCTGCGCGACGCGGTGGTGCTGGACCTCCCGCTCGCACCGGTCTGCCGGGACGACTGCCCGGGGCTGTGCCCGCACTGCGGGTTCCGTCTCGAGGACGACCCGGAGCACCACCACGACGTGATCGACCCCCGGTGGGCCGCCCTCGGCGCACTGGGAGCGATGCCCGACCAGGAGAAGGAAGAGGACTAGGCCATGGCCGTCCCCAAGCGGAAGACCTCGCGGAGCAACACCCGCCACCGCCGTTCGCAGTGGAAGGCGAAGCTGCCGCAGATCAACAAGGTCGTGCGCAACGGCCGCGTCGAGTACGTCGTGCCGCACCGCGCCGACGCCGACGGCGAGTACAACGGCCGTCAGGTCCTCGACGTCTGAGCCCGATCCGATGACCCGGTCCCTCGAGGACCGGGTCATCGTCATGTCCGCCCCCGGATCCAGCCGTCCGGTCCGGGAGCCCGGCCCAAGGCCGTCCCCGGTCCGTCGCGGCCGGCACCGTCGGTACCGTGGGGACATGACCGCGACCGATCCGGCGCTCGACCTCGCCGCTCGGGCCCTCGCCGTCGTGCTCGACCTCGAGGCCGTCGACCTGCGGGCGGACAGCCCGCTCGACGACCTGGGGGCCGACGCCGTGGCTCGGGTCCAGTGGGCCGACGTCGTCGAGGGCCTCGCCGCCCCGGACCATCCCGACCTGCGCGTGACCGACGAGGCCCTCGTGGCCGCGCGCACGGTCGGGGATCTCGCGGCGCACCTGCGACCGCTGCTGTCCACGGGGGTCGGGGCATGACCCGTCCGCCGCTGACCGGCCTCATGGGTGCCCTCGGGGTCGAGGTCGAGGCGGAGCTCCTGGAGCGCGCGGTGACCCACCGTTCGTACGCCTACGAGAACGGCGGCCTGCCGACCAACGAGCGACTCGAGTTCCTCGGCGACTCGGTGCTCGGCCTCGTCGTCACCGACACGCTCTACCGGGCCCATCCCGACCTCCCCGAGGGGCAGCTGGCCAAGCTGCGCGCCGCGGTGGTCAACGCCAAGGCCCTGGCCGGCATCGGGCGCGAGCTCGGCCTCGGCGCGTTCCTGCTGCTCGGACGCGGTGAGGAGGCGACGGGCGGTCGGGACAAGTCCTCGATCGTCGCCGACACCGTCGAGGCGGTCATCGGCGCCGTCTACCTCGACCGGGGGCTCGCTGAGGCGACCGAGCTCGTGCACCGGCTCTTCGATCCGCTCATCGAGTCCTCCGCCGGCTTGGGTGCGGGCCTGGACTGGAAGACCTCGCTCCAGGAGCTGTGCGCCGCCGCAGCGCTCGGTGTTCCGGAGTACGTCGTCGAGGAATCCGGTCCCGACCATGCCAAGTCCTTCCGCGCGCGGGTGCGCGTCGCCGACCTCCTCTACGGGGACGGGCGCGGCCGCAGCAAGAAGGAGGCCGAGCAGGAAGCCGCGGCCACCGCCTACGCCGAGCTGTCGGCCCGAACCTCCGACGCCGGTGCCGGAGCTTCCTGAGGTCGAGGTGGTCCGGCGCGGCCTGGACCGCTGGGTCACGGGCCGCGTGGTGGCCGACGTCGCGCTGCTGCACCCGAGGGTCGCCCGCCGGCACGTCCCGGGTCCCGCCGACCTGACCGCACGGCTGCGGGGCCGGACCATCACGGCCGCCTCCCGTCGGGGCAAGTACCTCTGGCTGCCGCTCGAGGGCCGCGACGCCGCGCTCGTGGCGCACCTCGGGATGAGCGGTCAGCTGCTCGTGCAGCCGCCGGACGCCCCGGCCGAGACGCACCTGCGCGCGCGGATCGGCTTCCGCGACGGGGGACGCGAGCTGCGCTTCGTGGACCAGCGGACCTTCGGCGGCCTCGCGCTCGACCTGCTCGTGGACGACGGAGCCGGGGGGGCGGTGCCGGCCACGGTCGCGCACATCGCGCGCGACCCCCTCGACCCCGGCTTCGACGACCGATCCTGGGTCCGCCGGCTGCGGGCCAGGCGGACCGGGATCAAGCGGGCTCTGCTGGACCAGACGTTGGCCTCGGGCATCGGCAACATCTACGCGGACGAGGCGCTGTGGCGCTCCCGGCTGCATTGGGCCACCCCGAGCGAGGGCCTCGCACCCGCACGGGCGCGCGAGCTGCTGGGCCACGCGCGCGACGTGATGGCCGAGGCGCTCGACGAGGGAGGGACCTCATTCGACGCCCTCTACGTCAACGTCAACGGCGAGTCCGGCTACTTCGACCGGTCCCTGGCGGCCTACGGCCGAGCCGACCGGCCGTGCCCGCGCTGCGGGCGGCCGATCGTGCGGGAGGCGTTCATGAACCGGTCGTCGTACCGCTGCCCGCGCTGCCAGCGCACCCCGCGGCATCCTCGGCCGTGACGGCGCACGGCACGGGTGAGGCCCCCCAGCGGCTCACCGCGTGGGTGAGCGGCCGGGTGCAGGGCGTCGGGTTTCGCTGGTGGACCCGGGCCCGAGCCCTCGAGCTGGGGCTGACCGGGTGGGCGGCGAACCTCGACGACGGTCGGGTCGAGGTGGTGGCGGAGGGTCCGGTCGCCGACCTCGAGGCGCTGCTGGCACTTCTGGAATCGGGGGGTTGCCCCGGGCGGGTCGACCTGGTCGTGACCCACCGGGGGCGCGCCCGCGGGGCCCAGGGCTTCCGCGAGCGCTGAGGGCGCCGGGCGGTGCCGGGTGTCGCGCGTCTCGTCGGGTCGGGCGCGGTTGACGACCCCGGCGGGCCGCTGTCACCCTGAGTGCCTGAGGACGCCTCGGGCGTCCCCCTCCTGCCCCATGGCCCCCGCGGGCCACCTGCGGCGTCCTCCGGCGCCGTGCGGTACGTCAAGGGAGACGACGGATGTCCAAGGCCCTGTACGGCCACCTGGGCGGCCCCGACGCCGCCCTGCTCGCCGAGGTGACCCGCCTGCGGCGGCGGGTCCGCGAGCTCGAGGAGCAGGTCGCCGCCTACGAGCAGGTGACGGTGTCCCTGCACGAGGTCGCGCTCGACGAGGCCCTGCGCGAACTGGGGACCTCGGCGCCCGCCCTGGCCTGACCCGCGCGAGCCGCGAGCAGCGCGGAGCACGGCGCCGGGTAGGGTGAAGGGCCTTCCCCGGACCCTGTCGCCGACGTGCCTGGAGCGACCCCGCGTGCACCTCAAGAGCCTCACCCTCCGGGGCTTCAAGTCCTTCGCGTCGAGCACGACGCTGCACTTCGAGCCGGGGATCACCTGTGTCGTCGGGCCCAACGGGTCCGGCAAGTCCAACGTCGTGGACGCGATCGCCTGGGTCATGGGCGAGCAGGGGGCCAAGAGCCTGCGCGGCGGAAAGATGGAGGACGTCATCTTCGCCGGCACGTCCGGCCGTCCTCCGCTGGGCCGTGCCGAGGTGCTGCTCACGATCGACAACCACGACGGCGTGCTGCCCATCGACTACGCCGAGGTCACCATCTCGCGGACGATGTTCCGCAACGGTGGCTCGGAGTACGCCATCAACGGCACCCCGTGCCGGCTCCTCGACGTTCAGGAGCTGCTGTCGGACTCGGGCATCGGCCGCGAGATGCACGTCATCGTGGGACAGGGCCAGCTCGACACGATCCTCTCCGCCTCGCCGGAGGACCGCCGCGGCTTCATCGAGGAGGCCGCGGGCGTCCTCAAGCACCGCAAGCGCAAGGAGAAGGCGCTCCGCAAGCTCGACTCGATGACAGCCAACCTCACCCGCCTGCAGGACCTCACCACGGAGCTGCGCCGTCAGCTCAAGCCGCTCGGCAAGCAGGCCGAGGTCGCGCGCCGCGCCGCGGTCATCCAGGCCGACCTGCGCGACTCGCGCCTGCGACTCATCGCCGACGACCTCGTGACGCTGCGCGAGGCGATCGAGCAGGAGGTCGCGGACGAGTCCGCCCTCCGGGAGCGACGCGCCGAGGTCGACTCCGAGCTCTCGTCGGCCCAGGCCCGCGAGGCCGTCCTCGAGGCCGAGATCGCCGGTGACGCCCCCGTGCTGGCCCGGACTCAGGACACGTGGTTCCGTCTCTCCAGCCTGCGCGAGCGGATGCGCGGGACCGCGGCGCTTGCCGCCGAGCGGGTGCGCCACCTGCAGCCCGAGCCCGAGGAGGAGCGGCGCGGCCGCGACCCGGAGGAGCTTGACGCCGAGGCCCGCGACGTCCGCGAGCAGGAGGCCGCCCTCGGGCGCCAGGTCGCCACGGACCGCGACCGGCTCGCCGGGGCGG
>JAHECT010000126.1 GCA_024641605.1 Micrococcales bacterium | reverse complement strand
CTCGGTCGGGTGGGCGGTGAACACCGGGCGCGCCGAGAGCCGGCCCACTACCTCGGCGACCTCCTCGCGCGTGATCTCGCCTGCGGCGAGGGCCGCCTCGATGCGCCGGGCAGCGGCGGCGAGCGGGTCGTCGGCGCCGCGCCGCGCCGCGTGCAGCTCGCGCGAGCGGTGCACCTGCTCGGTCACGTTGGCGAGGTGGAAATACGTCGAGAACGCCCGAGCGAGCCGGATCGCCGTGGGCAGGTCGACCCCGTCGAGGAGCGCGGCGGTCGCCTCGGGGCTGCGTCGGGCCTCGCGGCGTACCTGCTCCACCAGGGCGAGCAGGTCGGCGGAGTCCTGGCGTACCAGCGTCTCGCCGAGGAGGTGGCCGAGCGTGCGGATGTCGCGCCGCAGAGGGCCGACGTCGTCGAGGTGGGGGGAGGGCGTGGCAGACAGGGTCACGGGATGCCGTCCGGGTCGAGGCGGGGTCCGTGGCGCGGCGTCGCTGGCGCACCGATCCTCACTCTAGTGGCTGCCGCGACGCTCCGCCCGCGCGCAATTCCCGCCCGAATGGAAATTCCAGCCGTGCCCGGGTGAATTCCAGTGCCATTTGTCTGGCATTTCCCGTCGTCATTGTTTATGGTCGACAAATACCCGGAGCAGGCGGAATTCTCCGCCACGGTGCCCGGTCTCGGGAAGGAACCAGTCGTGGCGCAGAAGGTCCAGGTCATCCTCGTCGACGATCTCGACGGCGGGACGGCGGACGAGACGGTCACCTTCGGCCTCGACGGCGCCGCCTACGAGATCGACCTGACGGCGGAGAACGCCGCGCGCCTGCGCGACCTGCTCGCGCCCTACGTCGGTCACGCCCGCCGGGTCGGCGGCCCCACCCGGCGCGCCGGGCGCGCGGCCAGGGCCTCGGGCGAGGACCCGGCGGCGGTGCGGGCCTGGGCCAAGGAGCAGGGCATCGCGGTCAACGAGCGCGGACGGATCAGCGCCGACCTGCTCGCGAAGTACCGCGCCGCCCACCCCTGAGTCGCGCGGTGAGCCGCCCTCAGGGGCGGTGGACCAGCTCTGCGTCGAACTCGCCGCGGGGCTGGGCCGCGAGCGACCAGAACCGTTCGGCGACGGTGTCCGGCTCGAAGCCGGGCACCCCGAGGACCCCGTCGATGGTCACTGTCGCGATGTGCACGCCGGTGCCCTCGAGGTCTCGTGCGGCGGCGAGCACGTAGGCACGGAGCGCCGACTTCGCCAGCGTGATCGGCGTACCGGCCGGCCACGGCGCGAGCGCCACGCCCGATCCGGTGGCGATGAAGACCCCGCCGTCGCGCGCCCGCATGGCCGGGAGCACCTCCTGCAGCGTCCACACCGCGCCGAGCACCCCTACCCGCCAGGCCTCCTCGAGGTCGGCCGTGGCGACCTCGCCGGGGGTCCCGGGCGCCCCTACCGAGGCGTTGAAGAGGGCGATGTCGGGGTCGCCCTGGCGCTCGCGCACCTCGGCGAGGGCCGCGCGCAGCGAGGCCTCGACGCCGATGTCCGCGACGTAGGCCTCCGCCTCGATGCCGAGGTCGGCGAGCTCGGCCACGTATCCGGCCCCGGACGCCTCGCTGCGCACGACGAGCGCGAGCGCGGCGCCCTCCCGCCCGAACCGGCGGGCCAGGGACATCCCCATGCCGGGACCCACCCCGACGACGACGGTCAGCATGCCCCGACCCTAGGCCGCCTCGGCCCGCGCGCCGGGACGCGTGTCGTTCACCGTCGGCGTAACGCAGGACGGAACGCCAACCCCCGCCCGGGGGTTGTCGACATGAGCACCGGCGTAGGCCGGGCTAGTCTTGCGAGAACGGTCGCCCCGCGACCGCTCGTGGTGAGGAGAGCGCAGTGTTCGAGAGGTTCACCGACCGGGCTCGCCGGGTCGTCGTCCTGGCCCAGGAAGAGGCCCGGATGCTCAACCACAACTACATCGGCACCGAGCACATCCTCCTGGGCCTCATCCACGAGGGCGAGGGTGTCGCGGCCAAGGCGCTCGAGTCCCTCGGCATCTCGCTGGAGGCCGTGCGCCAGCAGGTCGAGGAGATCATCGGTCAGGGCCAGCAGGCCCCCTCCGGACACATCCCCTTCACCCCGCGCGCCAAGAAGGTCCTCGAGCTCTCCCTGCGCGAGGCCCTGCAGCTCGGCCACAACTACATCGGCACCGAGCACATCCTGCTCGGCCTCATCCGCGAGGGCGAGGGAGTCGCCGCCCAGGTGCTGGTGAAGCTCGGCGCCGACCTCAACCGCGTGCGCCAGCAGGTCATCCAGCTCCTCTCCGGCTACCAGGGCAAGGAGCCCGCCGCCGCGGGCGGTCCCCAGGAGGGCACGCCCTCGACCTCCCTCGTCCTCGACCAGTTCGGCCGCAACTTCACGCAGGCAGCCCGCGAGGGCAAGCTCGACCCGGTCATCGGGCGCGAGAAGGAGATCGAGCGGATCATGCAGATCCTCTCGCGGCGCACCAAGAACAACCCCGTCCTCATCGGCGAGCCCGGCGTCGGCAAGACCGCCGTCGTCGAGGGGCTGTCCCAGATGATCGTCAAGGGCGAGGTGCCCGAGACGCTCAAGGACAAGCAGATCTACTCCCTCGACCTCGGCGCCCTCGTCGCCGGCAGCCGCTACCGCGGAGACTTCGAGGAGCGGCTGAAGAAGGTCCTCAAGGAGATCCGCACCCGCGGCGACATCATCCTGTTCATCGACGAGATGCACACACTCGTGGGGGCGGGTGCCGCCGAGGGCGCCATCGACGCAGCGAGCATCCTCAAGCCGATGCTGGCGCGCGGCGAGCTGCAGACCATCGGCGCCACGACCCTCGACGAGTACCGCAAGTACGTCGAGAAGGACGCCGCGCTCGAGCGCCGGTTCCAGCCCATCCAGGTCGACGAGCCGACGCTCGCGCACACGATCGAGATCCTCAAGGGGCTGCGCGACCGCTACGAGTCCCACCACCGCGTGTCCATCACCGACGCCGCGCTGGTCTCGGCGGCGACGCTGGCGGACCGCTACATCTCCGACCGCTTCCTCCCGGACAAGGCGATCGACCTCATCGACGAGGCCGGCGCCCGGCTGCGCATCCGTCGGATGACGGCGCCGCCGGACCTGCGCGAGTTCGACGAGCGCATCGCCGACGTGCGTCGCGAGAAGGAGTCCGCGATCGACGCGCAGGACTTCGAGAAGGCCGCCTCCCTGCGCGACACGGAGAAGCAGCTGCTGGGCGAGAAGGCCCAGCGCGAGCGCGAGTGGAAGGCCGGCGACATGGACGTCGTCGCCGAGGTCGACGAGGAGCTCGTCGCCGAGGTCCTGGCCACGGCCACCGGCATCCCGGTCTTCAAGCTGACCGAGGAGGAGAGCTCGCGCCTGCTCCACATGGAGGACGAGCTGCACAAGCGCGTCATCGGCCAGGAGCAGGCCATCCACGCGCTCTCCCAGGCGATCCGACGCACCCGGGCCGGACTCAAGGACCCGAAGCGCCCCGGCGGCTCGTTCATCTTCGCCGGCCCGTCCGGCGTGGGTAAGACCGAGCTCTCCAAGACGCTGGCGGAGTTCCTCTTCGGCGACGAGGACGCGCTCATCTCCCTCGACATGAGCGAGTTCTCCGAGAAGCACACCGTCTCCCGGCTGTTCGGCTCGCCTCCCGGCTACGTCGGCTACGAGGAGGGCGGCCAGCTCACGGAGAAGGTGCGCCGCAAGCCGTTCTCCGTCGTGCTCTTCGACGAGGTGGAGAAGGCCCACCCGGACATCTTCAACTCGCTGCTGCAGATCCTCGAGGACGGTCGCCTGACCGACTCGCAGGGCCGCGTCGTCGACTTCAAGAACACGGTCATCATCATGACCACGAACCTCGGCACCAGGGACATCGCCAAGGGGCTCAACCTCGGCTTCTCCAACTCCGAGGACACCACGACGACCTACGAGCGGATGAAGAACAAGGTCAACGACGAGCTCAAGCAGCACTTCCGGCCCGAGTTCCTCAACCGCATCGACGACATCGTCGTGTTCCACCAGCTCACCCAGGACGAGATCGTCGAGATCGTCGACCTCATGGTCGCCCGCCTCGACTCCCGGCTCAAGGACAAGGACATGGGCATCGAGCTCACGAGGGCGGCCAAGGACCTCCTCGCCGAGCGCGGCTACGACCCGGTCCTGGGCGCCCGCCCGTTGCGTCGGACGATCCAGCGCGACATCGAGGACGCGCTCTCGGAGAAGATCCTCTTCGGCGAGCTGCGGTCGGGCTCGATCATCGTGGTGGACGTGGAGGGCGAGGGTGCCGAGCGCGCCTTCGTGTTCCGGGGCGAGCTCAAGAGCGAGGTGCCCGCGATCGACGAGATCGTCGAGGCGGCAGGCTCCGGCGAGGCCGGTCCGGCGGCTCAGGCCTGATCGCCCACACACGTCCGAGCACGGTGCCCCCGACCCGCAGGGTCGGGGGCACCGTCGTGTCAGGGGAGCGCGTAGCGCAGGTCGGGCAGGGGGTCGACCAGCCCGTCGGCGACGAGGGAGTCGAGCGCCCGCTCGCGCTGGACCGCGTCGTCCCACACGGCGTCCAGCGCCGCCTTGGGCACGGGCGACTCGGCCTCGCGCAGCACGCCGAGCAGCAGGCCGCGCACCTGGCGGTCGGTCCCGGCGAAGCGCTGCACCGGGTGCGCCGGACCGTCGTACGCCGGGGCCCCGGCCGCCTGCCAGGCGCACGACGCCTCGACCGGGCAGCGCGCGCATCCAGGGTCGGTCGCGGTGCACACGAGCGCCCCGAGCTCCATCACCGCCACCGACCAGCGCGCGCCCGCGTCGTCGGCGTCCGGGACGACCGAGTCGGCCAGGTCACGCTCCGCCCGCGTCAGCGACGGGCGGGGGAGGGCCTGGCCCGCCACCGCCCGGGCGAGCACCCGGCGCACGTTCGTGTCCAGGACCACTGCACGTCGGCCGAACGCGAAGGCCAGCACGGCCGCGGCCGTGTAGTCCCCCACGCCCGGCAGCGAGCACAGCGCGCCGTAGTCGTCGGGCACCCGACCTTCGAAGCGCCCGACGCAGTCGGTCGCGGCGGCGTGCAGCCGCAGGGCGCGCCGCGGATACCCCAGCCGACCCCACTGCCGCACCGCCTCGCCCGCGGTGTCGGCGGCCAGGTCGGTCGGAGTGGGCCAGCGCCGCATCCAGGCCTCCCACGCGGGCGCCACCCGCGCCACCGGCGTCTGCTGGAGCATCACCTCGCTGACGAGCACGCCCCACGGCGTGACGTCGGCGCGTCGCCACGGCAGGTCGCGGGCGTGGGCGGCGTACCAGGTCAGCACGGGTTCGTGCAGCGGCGATGACGGCATGGCGGCGGCATCCTCGCACCGTCGACGCGGCCCCGCGCCCCGGGCAGGTAGCGTCGGACCCGTGAGCACGCTGATCAACCCCGTGGGCCCGCAGTCGCCCGGCACCTACTGGCTGCGGCGCCTGCTGGTGCTGGCCGTGGTGATCGCGCTGCTCCTGGGCATCCGATGGTTCCTCACCGACCGGGGCGCCGAGCCGGAGGCGGCCGCCTCGCCGAGCGCGAGCCCGAGCGCCTCCGCCGAGCCCTCGGCGAGCCCGAGCGCGACGGAGGCCTCCTCCGCCTCGCCGTCCGCGACGGGGTCCGCCTCGGCGAGCGCGACGCCGGAGGGCCAGTGCGCGGACCAGGCCATCACCGTCACCGCCTCCACCGACGCCGCCAGCTACACGGTCGGCTCGACCCCGCGGCTGCGGATGCGCATCGAGAACACCTCCGGTTCGGCCTGCAAGCGCGATGTCGGCGCCGCGGAGAACGAACTCGTCATCACCTCGGGCGACACGCGGGTCTGGTCCTCCGACGACTGCAACCCGGGTGGTGATCCCAACGTGGTCACGCTCCAGCCGGGCCAGTCCTACTCCGTCTCGGTCACCTGGCTGGGCCGGCTGTCGCAGAAGGGCTGCCCGGCCGACCAGCCGCTCGCGGAGGCCGGGACCTACAAGCTCACCGGACGCAACGGCGCGGTCGTCTCCGAGCCCGCCGTCTTCGCCCTGACCGCGGGCTGATCGTGCGCCCGCTCGAGTCCCTGCGCGCCCGGGCTGCCGCCCCCGACCGCTCGATCCTGTCCATCCGCTCGACCGGGTCGATCCTGTCCATCGGGTCGACCGGGTCGGTCCTGTCGATCGGCTCCATCGCGAGCGTGGCCTGCATCGGCTGCGTCGGGTCCTTCGCCAGCGTCGGCTCGCTCATGTCGGGCGCGTCGGTCGCCTCGATCATGAGCTGGTCGGCCCGTCGGGGCGTGCTCGTGGCCGGGCGCCGCCCCGCCGGCTGACCCCCGCCTGAGGCGTGCCGCGGGCGACGGCTCAAGGAGTCCGCCGAACGCGACGACATCACTGGCACGGCGTGGCATCCGCACGCCCTGACCGTGAGGACCGCGCCCGTGGTGTCGAACGACCGTGACGGGGGAGGAGCACCCGAGGGTGCCCGCCCGGTCTCGGCCGTGGTCGTCGCCGGCACCCACGTGCGTCTGGCACGGCTCGCCCACCTGCTGGACCTCGCCGGGGTGGAGGTCCTCGGGGTCGCCAAGAGCCCCGACGAGGCCGAGGCCCTCGTCTGCGCGCTCCGTCCGGCGACGGTCCTCCTGGACCTCGCCTCGGGCGCGGGCGGGATCGACGCGGTCGAGCGGATCATGGCCCGGTGCGCGACGCCGGTCGTGGTCACCGGGGGTGCCGCCGAGTCGGCGG
>JAHECT010000125.1 GCA_024641605.1 Micrococcales bacterium | reverse complement strand
GATCGCCGGGTCGGCGCGCCGGGTGAGCCGGTACGTCTCGATGATCTGACCGATGCGGCCACGGCGACGGGGGGCGGGGGTGTCGGTGCTCACGGCTGAAACCTGCTCCGAGGGCTGGGGGGACGTCTCGGTGCCCAGCGTAGGCCGCGGGCCGCCCAGCCCCCTAACCGACGTACGACTGGGGGACCGGTCGGTCAGGCCCGGATCTCGATGATGTCGCCGGGGCGGACCTCGCCGGGGTGCTCCACCCAGCCGGTCACCCCGCGCTTGTGCATCGCGGCCCTGGGGAAGCGCTCGGGGCGCGTTCCGTGGACGGCCCCGACCATGGCCCCGGCGATCGTGCACGGGTCGTTCTCCCCACCGAGCATGATCACCGCCCCCGATCCGAACACCAGACGGGTCATCCGCGGCAAGGCGGTCAGACCGGCGGCGCCGCGGAGGTAGAGGTTGTCGGCGATGAGGCCGGGCTCGAGGCGCGCGATGCCCATCGCGGCCGCGACCTCGTCTAGCTCGGTCTCCTCGACGATCGAGACCTGGCGATGGTTGCGGATCTCGGTGCCGCGCGGGTAGTGCCGGGACTGGCGGGTGTCCGAGCGCATGGTCAGCCCGTGGTGGCGGTCGCCGACGGGGCCGCCCCAGTCGAGGACGAGCGGGTCGACCGCGACCGGCACGTCCGCGTCGGCCGACCAGACGTGGCAGGCCACGACCAGCGCGGTCGGGTACGCGGTCACGCGCTGGCACCGCCGGTGACGATCGTGGCGCTGGCACCTCGCTCGCGGGCCTCGAGCGCCTGGGCGTGCAGCCGGCCCGCGCGGTACGACGAGCGCACCAGCGGACCGCTCATGACACCGGTGAAGCCGATGCGGGTGGCCTCCTCCGCGAGCGCGACGAACTCCTCCGGGCGCACCCAACGGGAGACCGGGTGGTGGCGTGGGCTCGGGCGCAGGTACTGGGTGATGGTGACCAGCTCGCAGCCGGCGTCGTGGAGGTCCTGCAGCGCGGCGACGACCTCGTCGATCTCCTCGCCCATGCCGAGGATGAGGTTGGACTTGGTGACCAGCCCGGCCGCGCGCGCCTGGGTGATGACGTCGAGCGAGCGCTCGTAGCGGAACGCCGGACGGATGCGCTTGAAGATGCGCGGCACGGTCTCGAGGTTGTGGGCCAGCACCTCTGGCGCCGCGTCGAAGACCTGCGCGAGAAGCTCTGGCTTGGCCGAGAAGTCGGGGATCAACAGCTCGACCCCGGTGCCCGGGTTGAGCTCGTGGATCACGCGCACGGTCTCGGCGTAGAGCCAGGCGCCCTCGTCGGGCAGGTCGTCGCGGGCGACGCCGGTGACGGTGGCGTAGCGCAGGCCCATGGTGCGCACGGACTCCGCGACCCGGCGCGGCTCGTCGCGGTCGAGCGGCTCGGGCTTCCCGGTGTCGATCTGGCAGAAGTCGCAGCGCCGCGTGCACTGGGCGCCGCCGATGAGGAAGGTCGCCTCGCGGTCCTCCCAGCACTCGTAGATGTTGGGGCAGCCGGCCTCCTGGCACACCGTGTGCAGGCCCTCGCCCTCGACGAGACCGGAGATGCGCCGGTACTCCGGGCCGGTGCGCAGTGTGGTGCGGATCCACGGCGGCTTGCGCTCGATGGGGACCTCGGCGTTGCGCGCCTCGATGCGCAGCATGCGACGTCCGTCGGGTGCCGTCGCGACGACGGGGTCGCTGGTCGCCGCGGCCGGGTCGGTCGTGGTCACGACTCCCACCCTTCGTGGAGGCCCTCTGCGAGGCGGCGCTCGACGAGGGGGAGGACGTCGGACACGGTGACGGTGCGGCCGAGCTCGGCAGTGAGGCTGGTGACGCCCGCGTCCGCGATGCCGCACGGCACGATGCGGTCGAACCAGGCGAGGTCGCAGTCGGCGTTGAGCGCGAAGCCGTGCATGGTGACGCCACGGCTGACCCGTACGCCGATCGCGGCGACCTTGCGCTCCGGTCGGGTGCCGGCGAGCGGGGAGTCGGGCGCGACCCACACGCCGCTGCGACCCTCGACCCGGTACGTCGCGAGGCCGAGCTCGGCGCAGGTGTCGATGAGCAGTCCCTCGAGGCGGCGTACGTGGGCCACGACGTCGACCGGGTCGGGCAGGCGCACGATCGGGTAGCCGACGAGCTGCCCCGGGCCGTGCCAGGTGATCTTGCCGCCGCGGTCGACGTCGATGACCGGGGTGCCGTCGGCGGGGCGCTCCTCGGGGCGGGTGCGCTTGCCCGCGGTGTACGTCGGCGGGTGCTCGAGCAGCAGCACGGTGTCGGGGGTGATGCCGGCCACGACACCCGCGTGGACCTCGCGCTGCAGGTCCCAGGCGGTCTCGTATCCGACCGCCTCGGCGCCGAAGCCGACCCGGCGCAGCGCGAGCGCCGTGCTGGGGGTCAGGGGGGCGGCGGTCACGTCGTCCAGCCTAGGCCCGCACGGGGGGTACCGCCGTACGGGTCCGCCCCCGGCGAAACCCGGGCGCCAGTACCGCCGCGATCGTGCCCCGCGGGGAGACCAGCTCGTTCGTGGGACTGGTGTCCACCAGCTGCGGCGCCACAGGGGACATGCCAGGAAGGGAAGCGGTGGACGCCAGCGATGAGGTGTCGGTGCAGAACGCCGGGTGGGAAGGGCGACTGAGCTTCACAGCGTCAGGCAGCGCGCCGACCTACCAGCTCGACGCGACCCGCTCGTCCCTGCTGATGGCCTCGGGCCAGCTGTCCATCTGGGAGGACGCGGGCACTCGTGCCCGTGAAGAACCCGCCCACGGCCACGTCGACGGCGCCGCCGATTGCCCGGAACGGCTCGATCAACGGCCCGTTGATGTCATCCCTCGCTCTGCCCCACGTGTGGACCTGATCCATAGGGTCGCGTGATGATCTCCCAACCCACGTTCGTGTATGGGTCGCTGAAGTAGACACCGCGGCCCCCGTCGTGATGGTTGATCCGACCAGGCTGGGACCGCCGCGGGTCGGCCCAGTACGGGAGATCTCTGTCCAAGATCCGAGCGAAGATCTCATCAAACTGCCGCTCAGTCACCAGGAAGGCCAGATGGAGGCCGTGTCGGTCTCCGTTGGCGTCGGCGAAGTCGAGCGTCACGCCGTTGCCGGTCTCGACTTGTGTGAAGTGGCCGAACTCGGTCGGCGATCCCATTCCGGCTATGTCGGAAAAGAAGTTCGCGGCCGCATCACGGTCCGTCGACCACACGATCAGATGGTTCAGCTGTGGCTTCATGGCCCGGCTCCGATCACTCGTCGTTCGTCGGACGACTTCTGCACGGAATCCAACAATCGGTGTAGGTGGAGCGCATGGTCGAAGTCCGGCTCTGCGGCGGCTCCGGTGCGAATGGCGTCGGCCATCCGTGCGTAGGAACGGGCGATGTTGTGCCCTGGCCCTTCCGGGACGGAGAACCCGACGGGTGTGCGCTCCGGCACGTCGAGCGGGGCGAGCGGATCATTGCCGCGTGCGCCTCGCAGCGAGATCGGGGTGATCTGCGGCAGAGCAGCGCAGGATGCGACCAGAGTGCCCTCGCTTCCGTTTGCCTCCATCCGCCACCCCGAGCCGATGTAGGGCACCGAGGCGACGTGGAACGACAGGAGACCGCCACCCGCAAGGGTTCCGTTGACAAGGATGTTGTCCGGCGCATCAGCATCGACGGTCTCGCCAGTGTCTACGAGCCGCCACTGCGGCACCTGCACGCCGACCATCGCGGAGATCTCGGTCAGGTTCCCAAAGAGGTACTCGACTTGGTCGAGGCAGTGGCCGGCGACGATGGTCATCGTGTTGGCGCCGTTTGCACGATCCGCCATCCACGCTTCGTTCGCTCCATGTCCGAACGCCCCGCCGCCGATCATGGACACGTTGACGGACAGGACCTCACCCAACCAACCTTCGTCCACGAGTTCACGGGCATGGGTGAGCGCCGGGTCGTGACGTCCCTGAAGACCAACAACCGCAGTTACTTCATTCGCGCGGGCGGCAGCAGCCATCTCCGCTGCTTCCTCGACCGTGGCGCCGAGGGGCCATTCGCAGTACACGTGCTTTCCGGCTTCCAGCAGCGGCATCACGATCGAGTGATGGTGCGGCACCTTGACGGCAACGGTGACCAGGTCGATGTCGGGCTGTACCGCGATGTCGTGCACGTCGTCATACGCCCGGGGGATCCCGTAGGCCTTGGCCGCCGCAGCGGCCGACGTCGCAGAGCTGGTCCCCAGCGCGACGAGGTCAAGACCCTCGACGGCGGCGATCGCAGGAAGGTGCGCTGCCGGCCCCCACCCACGGCCGTTGGCGCGCGCGCCGACCAGGGCTACCCGTAGCTTGCCGTCCGACCCCGCCATCAGTCCGCTCCCTCCGACGGTTCGTCCGCGCGAGAACCGACCGATCGCTGTGGATGAGATCGAGGGATACCCATGGCGCCCCTCACCTCCCAAATCTATGCACGAGCATATACGATCTATGCATAGGCATACAATCTAGTAGCATCTTGGTCGTGACTGATTCGCCCGACCCAGCGCCTGGGATTGAGCCCACCAGAGGCCCGCGCCTGTTCACCGAGGCGCAAGCCAAGGCGTTCCTCGGACTGATACTCGCCGGGGCGGCCCTCGAGCGCGTTCTCGACCGGGGCCTAGCCGACGAGCACGGCATCGGGCTCCATCAATTCGAGGTGCTCCTGTTTCTCGCTACGACGTCGGACGACCACAAGCTGCCGATGACGGAACTGCGTCGCCGCACGCCCCTGAGTCAGAGCCGGGTATCAAGAGTCGTCAGCGGCCTGGAAGCCGAGGGGCTGGTTCGGCGAGAGATCGATCCGACCGACAGCCGTGCCGTCAACGTCGTCCTGACTCCTCAGGGGATGGCGACCTACGAAGCCGCACAGCCGCGGCACCATCGCGACGTCGAGGAGAATCTCGTCTCGATCTTGACCGACGTCGAGATCCGCCAACTGGCCACCATCACCGCCAAGCTTCTCGACACCCAGCTGGGCCAACGGTGAGAGCCGAGGACCTGCGACTTCGGTGTATCTGCGACTACCAGGACCTGACGCCCTGGGACGGGCCTGTCAGAGGCTGGCGCGACCCGACGTGACGGGGTGGTTGCGGTGGCGTTGCTCGAGCCCTGTGACGCGGCATCACGAGGGGTTCGTCGAGGGTTGACGTCAGTCGGGGAAGAGGGAGGTCTCCATCGAGGGGGAGGCCTCGAGGCGGGCGAGCTGGTCGGTGGTCAGCGTGAGGTGCGCGGCGCGGGCGGCGGAGTCGGCGGTCGGGAAGCGGGTGAACGCCGGGATCGGCACGACCGGGGGGCCGTACGCCGAGAGCCACGCGAGCGCCACCTCGTGCGCGGTGACCGGGGCGCCGGTGCTCTCGGTCTGCTCGGCAGCGACCTCGGCGAAGGCGGGGTAGCGGGTCGGCAGCTCCGCGGCGTCGCGGCCGCCGCCGAAGGGCGACCAGGCGAAGTAGGCCACGCCGTGGCGCACCGCCCACTCGAGCACGTCGGTGTCGCCGCGGAAGCGCGGGCTGCGCTCGTTCTCGACCGCGGCGATCGTGCCCTCGCTGACCTCCCAGGCGATCTCGGCCTCGTCGAGGTGGACGTTGCCGATCCCGATCGCCGGGGCGAAGCCGGCCTCGCGGACCGCGAGCATCCCGCGCACGGTGTCGGCGTAGGGCTGCTGGGTGCGGTTGACCCGGTGGTTGCAGATGACGTCGGGGACGAAGCCGAGACGCTCGACGCTGGCCTCGGCCGCGCGCAGGAGGTGGTCGCGCGAGCCGTCACGGCTCCAGGTGTCGCCGTCGTGGCCGGGGGTGCGGACGATGCCGATCTTGGTGACCACGACGAGGTTGTCCCGGCCGCCGGGCCAGGTGCGGACCGCCTCGCCGACGACACGCTCGTTGTGCCCGACGCGGTGGCCGTCGGGGGCGTAGATGTCCGCGGTGTCCACGAGCGTCATGCCGAGGTCGAAGGCGTGGTGCAGGACCGCGACCGCGTCCTCGGTGGGCATCGGGTCGCCGTCCGCACGCTGGTTGGACAGCGGCATCGCGCCGACGCCGATGACGGGGACGGGCTTGTCGGTCAGCAGCGGGATCGAGGTCATGCGCACCCCTCCACCCTGCCACGCCGCCCGCTCGGTTCGGATCCCGCCGGGGCTGCCGGCCAGGTCAGGTGAGGGGGCCGGCGGGCAGGCGGGTCTCGACGACGTCGCCCGCCCGCAGCTCGACGCGGTACGCCGCGGGGCCGGTCGCGGGGTCCACGTCGTAGTCGGTGATGACCTCGACGGGCTCGGTGCCCTCGTAGCGGATGCCGACGCGGTCGTCGGTGGCGTACGACGTGGGCAGCACGCCGTCGCGCACGAGGGAGTGCAGCAGCGGACGCCGCTGCTCCTCGCTGTCGTAGTGCACGCCGGCGCCGTAGGGGATCAGGCCCAGACCGTTGGTGATCGGGCGCAGCACCGGGCTGAAGGAGTCCGTCGGTCCGCCGACGTGCCAGCAGATCGAGCCGGCGCTCACCCCGCCGAGCACGACGCCGCGCTCCCAGGCGTCGCGCGCCGCCTCGTCGATGCCGTGCACCTGCCAGAGCGCGAGGAGGTTGGCGACCGATCCGCCACCGACCCACACGACGTCGGCGCGGCCGAAGGCCTCGGCCGGGTCCTGGTTCGGGTACGGGAAGACCACGAGGTGGTCGCTGTCGACGGAGAGGTCGCGCACGGCCTGGTGGCTCATCGCGAGGTAGCTCTTGTCGTCGCCGCTGGCGGTCA
>JAHECT010000124.1:1390-6758 GCA_024641605.1 Micrococcales bacterium | reverse complement strand
CCCGCAAGGCCGCCGCCAAGAAGGCTCCGGCCCGCAAGGCCGCCGCGAAGAAGGCTCCGGCCCGCAAGGCCGCCGCGAAGAAGGCTCCGGCCCGCAAGGCCGCCGCCAAGAAGGCTCCGGCCCGCAAGGCTCCGGCCCGCAAGGCTCCGGCCCGAAAGACGGCCGCGAAGAAGGCTCCTGCGCGTCGCGCGCGCTGAGTCCCCGTCGAAGCCGGTCGCACCTCGGGGCGCGACCGGCTTCGTCATGCTCGGGGCGGGTCGTCAGTCCTCGGCGTCCTCGGAGTCGAACTGCTCGTTGCGCCGACGCATGCGCTCGAGGACCCCCGCGGCTTCATCGCGAGTCGCGTAGGGACCGAGCCGCTCCGAGTTCGGATCGCCCTGACCCTCCTCGACCTGCTGCGTGCGCAGGTTGAACCACCAGTCGCCGCTCATGCTCGCCTCCGTGCCTGTCGTCCGCGACGGGCCGGCCCCGACGTCCGTCCGTACACTCGAACCATGCCACTCGCCCCCGGCGCCGTCAGCCCCATGCGCCCGGTCCCGCCCCACATCCCCCGCCCGCCCTATGTCGGCAAGGCGAAGGCTCCCGCTCACCGCGGTGGCGACGTGCAGGACGCCGAGACGATCGAGCGCATGCGGATCGCGGGGCGCCTGGCGGCGCAGGCGCTGGCAGAGGTCGGTGACGCGGTCGCGCCCGGGGTGACGACGGACGAGCTCGACCGCATCGGACACGAGTTCCTCTGCGACCACGGCGCCTATCCGTCCACGTTGGGCTATCCCGGCGGCGGCCGGGGTCCGGTCTTCCCCAAGTCGCTCTGCTCGTCGCTCAACGAGGTCATCTGTCACGGGATCCCCGACACGACCGAGCTGCGCGACGGCGACATCTGCAACATCGACATCACCGCCTACATCCATGGCGTGCACGGCGACACCAACGCCACGTTCCTCGTCGGCCAGGTCGACGAGGAGTCACGACTGCTGGTGGAGCGCACGCACGAGGCGACCGTGCGTGCCATCAAGGCCGTGGCGGCGGGGCGCCAGCTCAACGTCGTCGGGCGGGTGATCGAGTCCTACGCGCGCCGGTTCGGCTACGGCGTCGTGCGCGACTTCACCGGCCACGGGATCAGCACCTCGTTCCACAGCGGGCTCGTGGTGCCGCACTACGACGACCCCGGGTCGACCACGATCCTCGAACCGGGCATGACCTTCACCATCGAGCCCATGCTGACGCTCGGGACCTACGACTGGCGCATGTGGGACGACGGCTGGACCGTGGTCACGTCCGATCTGCGCCGCAGCGCGCAGTTCGAGCACACGATCCTGGTCACCGAGGACGGGGCGGAGATCCTCACGCTGCCGTCGTAGTCCCCGAATCGGCGAACGGCACGCACTAGCCTGCTGTCATGAACGACGACCACCCTCTCGGCTGGCCTGACGACACACGCACGTTGGCCATCGATATCGGTGGCAGCGGCTTCAAGGCGGCGGTCCTCGACCCGGAGGGCGTCATGCTCACCGAGCGGGTGCGGGTGGACACCCCCTACCCCTGCCCGCCGGAGCGGCTCGTGTCGACGCTTCTCGAGCTCACCGAGCACATCGGCGAGCGCCACCGGGTCTCGGTCGGCTTCCCGGGTCTCGTGCGCAACGGCCGCGTCCGCAACATCCCGTCGTTGTCCCGCCTCGAGTACGGAGGGGACGCCGACCCGGACCTCGAGAGGCAGTGGCGTGGGTTCGACCTCGCAGCTGCGCTGACGAAGGCCTTCGGCGTCCCGACGAAGGTGGCCAACGACGCGGACGTGCAGGGATGCGCGGTCGTCCTGGGCGAGGGCTTCGAGTTCGTGATGACGCTCGGCACAGGAGTCGGGACGGCGCTCTTTCTCGACGGGCACCTGCTCCCCCATCTCGAGGCCGGGCACGCGCCGTTCCGGAAGGACCAGACCTTCGAGGAGCAGCTCGGCAACGTCACGCGCAAGGACATCGGCAACGCCCGCTGGCGCAGGCGGGTGTCGAAAGCCATCGATGCCTACGACCGGTTCCTGTTCTTCGACACCGTCTACCTCGGCGGTGGCAACGCCAAGCACCTCGACCCGGACCAGCTCCCGCCGCACGCGCGCATCGTCGACAACACCGCCGGCATCGTCGGTGGGGTCCGGCTCTGGGACCTCGACACGTGACGTACGAGACAGGTCGTCCGGCTTTCAACCACCCCTGAGCGGGCCTAGTCTCGAATCGTGACCCGGTGGCTGGACGAGACCGAGCAGCGGCATTGGCGCGCGTACATCTACGCCACCACGCTCCTGCACGAGAAGCTCTCCCGCGAGCTCCAGGAGGCGCACGGGATCACGCTCGCCGACTACGAGATCCTCGTGCGCCTGTCCGAGGCACCGGACCGTCGCCTGCGGATGAGCCACCTCGCGGACGCCACGCTGGCCAGCCGCAGCCGGCTCTCGCACCAGATCGATCGTCTCGAGAAGGCCGATCTTGTCCGTCGCGAGGCCTGCGAGACCGACCGTCGCGGTTCCAACGCCGTCCTCACCGACCACGGTTGGGACGCGCTCGTCGAGGCCGCCCCCACCCATGTGGCCGGCGTGCGCGAGCACCTCGTCGACCTCCTGACCCCCGAGCAGTTCGCCGACCTCGGCAACGCCCTCGCCGTCGTGGCACGTCACCTGAACTCCCCCGACCTGCCTGCCGAGCAGCTCGCCTGACGCCTCGCCACGGACCGGCAGGGCGTCTGCCGCCCGCCGTGACCGCAGGCGGCCCAGGGTTACCTGCATCGCCGCTCCAACGCGACGTGCGCCCACGGCGGCGGTCGTGGAGCTCGTGGACCACTCGGGGCGCCGGCATCGCTCGACCGGCTCGTCCGAACCAAGCCGGAAAGGGTTTGCGGGTATGCAGGACAGGGCATCTGCACTCGGTGAACGAGAACTCATGGGCGGTCGACCGCTGCGCGACAGGGACGAGAACATGGCTCAGGCACGTAGCCAGAGGACCCGCCCGCAGGCGTCCTCAGGTCGCGGCGCGAACGCGGGAGAACTCCGCGACCCATCGGCGAACAGCGCCCGGGCACCGCACGGTGCCCCTGTCCGAGCTTCGCTAGAGCGGGTCGGAACGCCGACAGACCCGCACGCGAGCGGACCGGTGCACGACGCAGGCACCCTGCGGGCCAGGATTCGTTGACCATCCGGGCCCCCTGGGCTGATGTGACGACGCCGGGAGCGGGTGCGCCATGGCGGGGGCACCGAACGAGGGTGGCGATCTAGCCACCCAGCACGTACGTCGCGACCCACCCGTCGTCCTGGAGCTCGGCGCGACTGCGCGCGGGCAGCTCCTGCCCAGCGATCCGTACCGTGTAGGACGGCGCGTCCGGAACGTCGGGGACCGACACCTGCCAGGTGCAGTCGAACGAGTCCGGGCCGCGGCTGCCCGAGCCGCTCACCGATCCGCTGGGCAGCACAGCGATCGCCAGTGTGGTCCCCGACTCGTCGACGACCTGGACCTCGGCGCCAGCCTCCATGAAGGCGAACTCGCCGGTCGGCGGCTCGTCGAGGAAGGCGAGCGCACCGCACTCCGATCCGTCCGCCTCGCCCAGGCGCGCCAGACCCAGGTCGCCGTAGGGCGGCGTCCCCTCGAACACCACCCGGACCTGCAGCGATCGCGATGCCGGCGTCGGGTCAGCCGAGCCCGAGACCCCGCCGTCACCCGCTCCACCGCTGCACGCGGCAAGAAGGACTGAGACGCAGAGCAGGAGCCCACGCGTCATCCGGAATCCCCTTCGTCGTCGCGCCCTGATCTCCGAGCACACATGCGCAGATCGGTCTAGGTCCTGGCTCAATGGCGGCCGGCGCCGATCTGCGTCAGAACATCTCGTTCAGGTAGGGGCTGGTGCCCTGGAACATGCGGGCGAGGGTCGCGAGTTCCTCTTCTGTCGCGCCCGTGAGCAGGCCGGCGCGGGTCGCGTCGTAGGGCGACATCCAGCCCGAGTAGAGAGCGGCAAGTCCGTTGACCGTGACGTGCAGGTCCGCATCGGAGGCCGGTTCGACCTCCGCTCGACCGTCGCGCACGCGCAGGGTGACCGCGCCGTCGTTGCCCGGCACGACAGGGTCGGCGACGCGCATCTGCACCTCGGCGTCGAGCCCGGCAGGGTAGCCGCGCAGCCGGAGCGCCTCGGACACGTGCACCAGCCGCATCATCCAGGTGAAGCTGCCCTGCACCTGGGGATGGCGCTCGGGGAGGAACGCGATCAGCGGGTCGTTCGCTGGACCGTTCCAATAGAGATCGGTCCCGATGGTGCGCTGCGCCGCGAGGAACCCGAGCAGGGAACGCGCCGCGGACGGCGTCTCCCAGACCAGCTCGCGGGCGACCAGAGCGAAGCACTCAGGCTCAGGAGCCCAGTGGATGGGGACGTCAGGTCGGTCGTCGGGCTTGAGCGTGTAGACGACGTACCCCGTGGTCCTGCCGTCCTCGATCACCCGGTAGCGGTACAGGAAGGCATCGGCCGACACCCCGCCGAAGACCCGAGGCTCCCACCACCACTCGGGACGATCCATCATCCCGTTGCGCTCGAGCGAGACCCGGCGGTAGCAGTCGCCCACCTCCGCCAGGTCGCCCTCGTCCCACGCCTCGACCGTGAGCGGCTGCGCGCGCGGTAGGTGCTCGAGAGGGACCTGGTAGCTCACACGCGTGCCGGCAAGCTCGTACCCGACGGGTCGGTACGCAGCCATCGTGCTCATGTACAGGGTCGAGAGGGGGACCCCGGCGTCATGAAGCTCGCGCAGCCAGCCGGACATCAGGGCACGGCTCACCCCGTGGCTGCGATCGGTCAGGCCGACGCCGACCGCCGCGACCCACGCCGAGGGCACGAAGCATCCACCGAAGCTCTGACCGACGCGGAGCTCGCGCATCACCCCGAGGATGCGCCCGGCGTCCTCGGCGACCCATCGGTCGGTCACCGGCAGCTCGGCCATCGCAGCGAGCCTGTCGGGGCCGCCCCCGAACGAGTCCAGGAAGATCCGGAAAGCCGAATCCCGGTCCGCCTCTGCCATACGTCGCACGATCACGCTCACAGTCGCTCCCTCGGTGTTGCAGGTGGACACGCCATGGCCAGCCGTGGCGGATCCGTCGTGACGTGTGCCGGTCAGGATTCTTCCAGGTGACATGGGTCCCGGAGGATGGGCACTGGTGGATACCTCGATGGCCCGACTCACTGGATCACCTCGGCGAGTCCCTTCAACCTGCTGGTCAGAGCCGGGATGTGCAGGTGTGCCGGTCGACAGCGCGCGCTATCCAGCGCGCCTCGCCGCCGACCTCGACCTCGCCGTCGATGACCTCGGAGAGGTGCTGCCCCCTGTGCTGGACAGGGCTCTGGTCGT
>JAHECT010000124.1:0-1290 GCA_024641605.1 Micrococcales bacterium | reverse complement strand
GACGGGTGGGCGCTGACGGGCGGCACCGACTTCCTGATCATCTCCAAGCAGGATTCGAAGTTGCTGATCTTCCCCCCCGGACCGAGCGAGGCCACGCCCAACGACACGGTCGTGGAGGCCGAGAAGGTCTACACGGAGGACAAGACCCTTCAGGTGACCCTGGGTGACATCACCACGTTCACCACGGACTCGGGTCTGGAGGCCGCCGGAGTGACCGTTGCCGAACACGACGCGGTCACCGGGCTCTACGCATTCAGCGACGGTGCCCAGCTGAGCAACGGCAACCTGTCGACCTCACCGGCGACCTACGCAGACCAGGCCGAGGAGATCGACGCCATGCTGGCGTCAGTCGGGTTCACCGAAGGGAACGTGTCATGAGCGCCCCTCGGGCAGCCGCCACGGCGCCGGCCCGCACCCTGGGATCCGTGGCGATCGTGGTCACCGTGCTCCTGCTCAGCGTGTGGGGGGCTGTGGGGCTGTGGAGCGATCTGGGCCTTCCCCTGACGATCGTCGGTCCGCTCTGGGTGAGCATCGCCCTCGCATCCTGGGCGCTCTACGGCGCAGTTCTTCTGCTCATCGTCCGCAGGCCCTTGAGTCGAGCGCACATCATCCCGCTCGGCCTTCTTCTTGCCTTGGCCTGGGGTGGTCTGGCGGCGACCGACATCGCCGGCCGGGCGAACAGTGCAGCAAAGACCATCGCCATCAACGTATCCACCTCGGGCGACGGGTCGTGGACCAACTGGCTGGTGGCCCCGGCGATGGAGGAGTCGATCAAGACCGCCGGGATCCTCATGCTTGCGCTGCTCCCGGTGGCTGTCCGGTTCGGGCCCGCCGCCGGGCTGGCTCTTGGCGCGTTGGTCGGCGTGAGCTTCCAGGTCGTGGAGAACTTCATCTTCACGCTCCAAGGAATCGCCGACGCACCCGACCAGCCCGGCAACGTGCTTCTGAGCATGTTCTTCATCCGCGGTGTCGTCGGCTTCTTCAGTCACCTGGTGTACTCCGGGGTCATCGGAGCCGCCTTGGGGTGGGCCATCTACGCGGGCCCGAACCACCGGGCACGACGGTGGGGAGTGGTCCTAGGCGCGTGGCTCCTGATGGTCATGCTCCACTCGTGGTCCAACTGGACCGTCCAGGCTCAGCAGACCGTCGGCTTCCTCGCCACGATGCTCGTGGGACTGGTCGTCATCGTCGTCGTCATGCGCTGGTCACGTTCGAACGGGATGGAGCAGGCAACTCCGGCTGACGAAACCGACCAGACGAGCGGAACGCCACCCCGGTCCTGATGGCGGC
>JAHECT010000123.1 GCA_024641605.1 Micrococcales bacterium | reverse complement strand
GGCTCCGGACGGTGTCGTCGTACGCGACGGTGCAGTGGTGGACGTGCTGCCGCCGTTCGCGGGTGGCTCGGGAACAGCGCCCGCCGGCAGTGAGTTGAGGTGCCTGTGACCGGCGTGTGGATCGTCCTCGGGGTGCTCGTGCTGGCGAGCGCCTTCGGCCTGTATCGCCGCGCCACGGACGGGCGCCTGCGCGCGGTCACGGAGATCGGTGCGGACACCGAGGGGTCCGAGCCGGTCCCCGGGGCCGGTCCCGGAGGCGGCCACGCCCATGCCGGGGACCGCGTCAGCGCCGACGAGCTCGGTGCGCCCCTGGGGGAGCGGGCCACGCTCGTGCAGTTCTCCAGCGCGTTCTGCGCCCCCTGCCGGGCGACGCGCGTCGTGCTCGAGGACGTCGCGGGCATGGTCGAGGGCGTCGCCCACGTGGAGGTCGACGCCGAGTCCCACCTGGACCTGGTCCGCCGCCTCGACGTGCGCCGTACCCCGACCGTCCTCGTGCTCGACGACACGGGTCTGGTGCGAGTGCGGGCCGCTGGCGCGCCACGGAAGGCCGACGTCGTGGCCGCGCTCGGCACCGTGATCGCGTGAACGGCGCTCCTGCGAAGAACTCGCAAGAGTCTCAACCCCAGAGACAACGGTCTCACCATACGGATGCACCTGTCGGGCGCCGCCGTCGTCGCCCTATCCTCGCCACCATGCAGACGGTGGAACTCACCAAGCGACGGGCAGTGGACTACTGCCGCGTCGGCACCTGCATCTGTCGCATGCCCTGACCGGACGCACCTCGGCGCGTCCGGACGAAGCCGGATCCCGCCCCCGTGCCCTCAGGAGACATCGTGACCACCCTCGACGCCCGTCCCGCCCTCTCGACCCCCACGCCCATCGACGCGCGGGGACCGCGCTTCGGCGCCGTCATCACCACGGCCGTCCTGGCGCTGGTGCTGCTGACCCTGCCCTCGCCGCTCGCGGGCGTCCTGCTCGCGGCCCAGGCGGTCGTGTTCGGCATCGGTGCGCTCGCGGGGCCGCAGGCGCAGCCCTACGGCGTGCTCTTCCGCCGGTTCGTCCGTCCGCGCCTCGCCGCCCCCACCCGGTTCGAGGACCCGCGCCCGCCGCGGTTCGCGCAGGCGGTCGGGCTCGGCTTCGCCCTCGTCGGGCTGGCCGGCCTCGCCGTCGGCGCCCCCGCCGTGACCTACGTGGCCGTGGCGTTCGCTCTCGCTGCCGCGTTCCTCAACGCCGCGTTCGACTTCTGCCTCGGCTGCGAGATGTACCTGCTCGGCCGCCGCGCCCTCGTGCGCACCGACGCCGCCTGAGCGCTCGCCTGCCGTCCCCGCCCGGCGGGGACCTCTGACCACCTCGTCCCACCCTCACCGCACGACATCCACGACAGGAGAGATCACGACCATGGCCATCCGACTCGGGGACATCGCCCCCGACTTCACCGCCGAGACCACCGAGGGGACCATCGCGTTCCACGACTGGAAGGACAGCTCCTGGGCCGTCCTGTTCAGCCACCCGGCGGACTTCACCCCGGTGTGCACGACGGAGCTCGGGCGTACCGCCTCGCTCAAGGAGGAGTTCGACAAGCGCAACGTCAAGGCGATCGCGATCTCGGTCGACCCGGTCGAGAGCCACCTCGAGTGGGCGGGCGACATCGCCGACGTGGGCGGCACGGCGCTCAACTTCCCGATCATCGCCGATCCGTCGAAGGCGGTCTCGGAGACCTACGACATGATCCACCCCGGCGAGGGCGACACCTCGACGGTGCGGTCGGTGTTCATCATCGACCCGGCGAACAAGGTGCGCCTCACGCTGACCTACCCGAAGTCGGTCGGGCGCAACTTCGACGAGGTCGTCCGCGTGATCGACGCGCTGCAGCTGACCGACCGCGCCACGGTCTCCACCCCCGCGGACTGGCAGCCGGGCGAGCGGGTCATCGTCGCACCGGCCCTGTCCACGGTGGACGCCAAGGAGAAGTTCGGCGAGGTCGAGGAGGTCAAGCCCTACCTCCGCTGGACGCCCCAGCCCGGCGTCTGATCCCCACGTGCTCCCGGCGACGTGCCGGTGAGGGTCGGAGCGGCCGCGGCGCCTGTCGTCGCGGCCGCTCTGCGGGTCAGTAGACGAGCGCCTGGGTCCCGTCGGCCAGGACCTGGCCGACGAACTCGGCGGCCCCGCCGATGCGGACGCCATCCATGAGGGCCGCCTCGGTGATGTCGCGGCGCGCGGCGCACTGCGTGCACACGACGACGTCGCCGCCCGCCACGCACGCCTCGACGAGGTCGCCCAGAGGGGCGGAGTGCTCGAGGGTCACCACGGGCCGCGCGTCGGGGACGGCGAGCCACACCGCGTCGCCCGTCAGCCACAGCGTGACCTCGACGCCGCTCTCCACCGCGGTCGTGGCGACGGTGAGCCCCTGGGCGAGGCGCTCGGGGGCCTCGGCCCCGCAGGTGATCTTCACGACGAGACGGCCGGCCATGCGCGCCAGCCTAGTGATCGTGCCGCGCGGGACGCCGGGCTAGGATCCGTGCGAGTCCTCGGCGGCCCCGTCGAGCGCCTCGACCCCACGCGGTCGCCCGGCCCGCTCCCTGCGTTGTCCACCGCGGTGATCGCCGCTCACGCCGAACGAGAGGCCCTTCATGACCAGCACGGGCGAGGCAGGACTCCCGCAGGAGCTGATGCCGCTGTCGTGGCTGCTCGGCACGTGGGTCGGCGTCGGCGTGGGCGGGTACCCGACCGTGGAGGACTTCCACTTCGGTCAGGAGCTGTCCTTCTCCACCGACGGTCGGCCCTTCCTGTCCTACTGGAGCCGCACCTGGCTCCTCGACGAGCAGGGCAACCAGATCCGCCCGCTCGCGATGGAGACCGGCTTCTGGCGCCCGCGTCCGGACAACCAGGTCGAGGTGGTGCTGGCGCACCCCACCGGCTACGCCGAGGTGTGGGTCGGGGATATCACCGTCACCGACATCGTGGACGCCACCATCACCGGCGCCCGGGCCGAGCTGCGCACGGACGTCATCGCGCGGACGGCGTCTGCGAAGGAGTACACCGCCGGTCACCGCCTCTACGGACTCGTCCAGGGCGACCTGCTGTGGGCCTACGACATGGCGGCCGTGGGCCAGCCCCTCACGGCGCACGTCTCGGCGCGCCTGAAGCGGGCCTGACGCCGTGGCGCTCGCGGAGTGGGAGCAGCGGCTGCGCACGGGCGGCTACCGCATCACCCCGCAGCGCCAGCTCGTCCTCGAGGCGGTCGAGAAGCTGCGGCACGGGACACCCGAGGAGCTGCTCGCCGAGGTCCAGCGCACGGCCACCGGGGTGAACCTGTCGACCGTCTACCGCAGCCTCGAGGTGCTCGAGGAGGTGGGGCTGGTCACGCACGCCCACATCGGGCACGGCGCGCCGACCTACCACGCCGTGGACGACCACGTGCACATCCACCTCGTGTGCGACTCGTGCGGTTCGGTGAACGCCGTCGAGGCCGACATCGCCGAACCGTTCCTCGACCAGGTGCGCGAGCGGACCGGCTTCATCACCGACATCAGCCACGTCGCGCTGCACGGCCGGTGCACGAACTGCTCGGTCGCCCGCACCAGGGAAGCACCGACGCGGCCCCGTGGTTGATGCCGTCGTGACCGACTCGACGTTCCTCGCCCGCCCCGGAGCCTGTCCGGCCCCCGAGGGCTCGCCCGACGCGGGCGTGCCCTGGCACTACGGCGACCCCCACGGCGAGCAGCGCCGACTGCTGGCCGGCGAGGGGTGGGTGGATCTCGGGCACCGCGCCGTCATCACCGTCACCGGTCCCGACCGGCTGACCTGGCTGCACTCCCTCACTACCGCGCACCTCGAGTCCCTCGCCCCGGGCGCCTCCGCCCTGGCGCTCGTGCTCAGCCCGCACGGCCACGTCGAGCACGAGCTGCACCTGGTGGACGACGGTGCCGCGACCTGGATCAGCACCGAGCCGTCGACCGCTGCCGCCCTGCTCGAGCATCTGGACCGCATGCGCTTCCTGCTGCGCGTCGAGGTCGCCGACGTCACGGCGGCGTACTCCGTCCTCGTCGAGCCGGTGCCCGGCCGGCACCCGACGTGGCCGACGTTCGAGCTCCCCGCGGACTTCGGTGCGCTCGAGCCGGTCGACCCGGTCGCCGCCCGCTACGTGCCGCACCGGCCCGACGTGCTCGTGGGTCGCGAGGTGCTCGTCCCCCGCGACCGGCTCGAGGACTACCTCGCGGACCGTCCCGGTGCCGGGACCTGGGCGTGGGAGGCGCTGCGCGTGGCGGCGGGCGTCCCGCGCGCCGGCGTGGACACCGACCACCGGACCATCCCTCAGGAGGTCGGCTGGGTGCCCACGGCCGTCCACCTGACCAAGGGCTGCTACCGGGGTCAGGAGACGGTGGCGCGCGTGCACAACCTCGGCCGGGCGCCTCGCCGGCTCACCCTGCTGCATCTCGACGGCAGCGCCCCGCGCCTGCCCGGGACCGGCGACCCCCTGCTCCTCGACGGGCGCGAGGTGGGCCGGGTCGGGTCGGTCGCTCGCCACCACGAGCTGGGACCGGTCGCGTTGGCGCTGGTCAAGCGGACGGTGCCGGCGGACGCGACGCTCGTCGTGGGCCCGATCGACGCTCCCGTCTCGGCGGCGCAGGAGACGATCGTCACGCCCTAACCCTCGCCGCGGCCCGGGCCGGGACGGCATGCTGGCAGAGCAGACGAACGGCGGAAGGGGTGCGGCGTGTCCGGCACGACGGTGCGCAAGGCGGTGATCCCGGCGGCGGGTCTCGGCACGCGCTTCCTCCCCGCGACCAAGGCCACGCCCAAGGAGATGCTCCCGGTCGTCGACACCCCCGCGATCCAGCTGGTCGTGGAGGAGGCGGTCGCGGCGGGCCTCGACGACGTCCTGCTCATCACCGGCCGCAACAAGCGTGCCCTCGAGGACCACTTCGACCGCGCCTGGGAGCTCGAGGCGATGCTCGAGGCCGGGGGGCGCCAGGACCGGCTCGACCTGGTCCGCAAGAGCACCGAGCTCGCCACCGTCCACTACGTCCGCCAGGGCGAGCCGAAGGGTCTCGGCCACGCCATCCTGTGCGCTGCCCAGCACGTCGGTCACGAGCCCTTCGCCGTCCTCCTCGGCGACGACCTGACCGACCCGCGCGACCCGCTGCTGAGCCGGATGATCGACGTCCAGCGCGAGCACGGCGGCAGCGTGGTGGCCCTGCTGGAGGTCCCCCGCGACCAGATCTCGCTCTACGGCTGCGCCGCGGTCGACGAGGTGACCGGTGACGTCGTCCGGATCAGCGGCCTCGTGGAGAAGCCCGATCCCGAGGAGGCACCGAGCACCTACGCCGTCATCGGACGCTATGTGCTCGCCCCCGAGGTGTTCGACGTCCTACGGCGTACGCCCCCGGGGCGCGGCGGGGAGATCCAGATCACCGACGCGCTGCAGACCCTGGCCACCGAGGTCCCGGCGTCCGAGGGCGGTGGCGTGCGCGGGGTCGTCTTCCGCGGCCGGCGCTACGACACCGGCGACCGGCTGAGCTACCTGCAGGCCGTCGTGCGCCTCGCGTGCGAGCGCGACGATCTCGGCCCCGACTTCCGGGCGTGGCTCACGAAGTTCGTGGCCACGTTCTGACCCCGGCGATCAGCCGGACGGTGCTGCCTCCACCTCCACCAGGACGGTGATCGGGCCGTCGTTGGTCAGCCGTACCTGCATGTCGGCGCCGAACACCCCGGTGCTCACCTGTGCGCCCCTCGACCGCAGCTCCGCCACCACGGCATCCACCAGCGGCGCGGCCACCGGACCCGGTGCGGCTGCGGTCCACGTCGGACGGCGTCCCTTGCGCGTGTCGCCGTACAGGGTGAACTGAGACACGACCAGCAGCGGCAGCCCGAGCTCGGCTGCCGAGAGCTCACGATCCTCGGCGGGCTTCCTCGCGTGCCGGGGCTCGAAGAGCCGCAGGTCGTGCACCTTGCCGGCCAGCCGTCGGGCGACCTGGACCGTGTCGGCGTGGGTGACCCCGACCAGCACGACGAGTCCGGGGCCGCGGAAGCCTCCGACGGCCTGCGACCCGACCACGACCTCGGCCCCGTCGGCTCGCTGCACCACCGCCCGCACGATCACGAGCCTAGGGCCGGGCCTGGGCCGGGCGCTCAGCGGCCGAAGAGACCCTTGCGCTTCTTGGTCGCCCTGGCGTCGCTCGGCGCCGCGGCCGGGCGAGGCGCGGTCACCTGCGCCGGCTCGTGGTCGGCGTCGAACGCGCCGCCCAGGCTCGAGAGCTCGCGCATGATCGCGGCCATGTCCGCACCGTCGAGACCCGCGGGCTCGTACACGTCGGAGGTGTCCTGGACGCGCGTCGTGGCCGCCTCGTCCGGCTCGGCGGCGATCGCCTCCGCCGGCGCTGCCGGGGCCGCGAGGTCCTCGGGCGGTGCCGTCGTGAGGAAGTCGGTCAGCGCGACCGCTGCCTCGTGCCGGTGGGGCGCCTCCGGCTCGGGCTCCGGCTCGGGTCCCGGCTGCGACAGCGGCTCCAGGGCGGGGATCGGCTCGGCCGAGGCGGCGGCGGCGGCCGCAGCCGCGGCGAGCTCGCGCTCCAGATCGGCCTGCGCCTGCGCCGTCCGTCGGGCGATCTCGGCGAGCCGCTCCGCCTCCTGCAACGACTGGGCGTCCCGCTCCCGCTGCTCGGCCTCGAGGCGCATCTCGGCCTCGAGGCGGGCTTCCTCCGCGAGGCGTGCCTCTTCGGCCAGGCGTGCCTCTTCGGCGAGGCGCTCGGCCTCGACCCGCTCGGCTTCGAGGCGGGCTTCCTCCGCGAGGCGTGCCTCTTCGGCGAGGCGTGCTTCCTC
>JAHECT010000122.1 GCA_024641605.1 Micrococcales bacterium | reverse complement strand
CCGTGGCGGTCGGGGACGAGGCCGTCGTATTCGGGGCCGGCGGCCCGTCGGCCGACGACGTGGCCGCCGTGTGCGGCACCATCGGGTACGAGATCGTCGCGCGCATCGGACCGCGCGTGCCACGGGTGCACCGGGAGGTGACGACATGACCGACGAGGTCAGCCTGCTCGGCGAGAGCGGGCCGGGCCGGGTCGCCGGTGTCGTGGGCGCCCTCGGTGCCGCCGCCGCCGTCGGCGCCGCGGTCGGCGTCGCCGCGGAGAAGGTCCTCGTCCGCCGGGCGCTGCGTCCCGACCCCGAGCGCGACGAGCCCTTCGGCGGCCTTCGCGGACGCATCGTGCCCGTGACCGCGGACGACGGCACGCACCTGCACGTCGAGGTCGAGGAGCCGCCGCCGGGCTCGATCGCCGACCGGGCCGGGGACGGCCTGACCATCGTCTTCTCCCACGGCTACGCGCTCGAGCAGGACTCGTGGCACTACCAGCGGCGGGACCTGCGCGCGCTCGGGCGGCTCGTGTTCTGGGACCAGCGCAGCCACGGCCGCAGCGGCCGGGGACCCTCCCAGAGCGCCACCATCGACCAGCTCGGCCGCGACCTCGCCGCGGTCCTCGACGCCGTGGCGCCCGAGGGGCCCCTCGTGCTCGTGGGGCACTCCATGGGTGGGATGACCGTGATGTCCTACGCAGCCCACAACCCGGAGGCGTTCGGCACGAAGGTGCGGGGCGTCGCGCTCATGGCCACCTCGTCGGGCGGTCTGGCCGACGTACCGCTCGGCATGCCGGCGCCGCTGGCCAAGCTGTTCCACAACGCCGCGCCCCAGATCGCCGGCGCGCTGGCGCGGCGCAAGGACCTCGTCGAGCGCGGCCGCAAGGCCGGCTCGGACATCGCCTACCTCATCACCAAGATGTACTCGTTCGGCTCCAACGTGCCGCCGTCCCTCACCGGGTTCGTGCACCGCATGCTGCAGGCGACCCCCATCGACGTGGTCGCGGAGTTCCTGCCCACGCTGGAGACCCACGACAAGACGACGGCGCTCACGGCCGTGGGGTCCGTGGACACCCTCGTCCTCGTCGGTGACAACGACATGCTCACGCCGAGTGAGCACAGCGACGAGATCGTGCGCCACGTGCCCGGGGCGGACCTCGTCGTCATCCCCGACAGCGGTCACATGGTGATGCTCGAGAAGTACCCCGAGGTCAACCAGCACCTCCGCGAGCTCGTGGCGCGCGTGCGGCGCAACATCGCCGCACAGGAGAGCGCGTGACGGTCGTGGTCGTGCCCGACCGCGAGTCCATGCACGCCCTCGGCACCCGGATCGCCGGCCTGCTCCGACCCGGTGACCTCGTGGTGCTCTCCGGCGGCCTGGGTGCGGGCAAGACCACGCTGACCCAGGGGATCGGTCGGGGGATGCACGTGCGCGGCGAGGTCACCTCGCCCACGTTCGTGATCGCGCGGGTGCACCCGTCCACCGTCGGTGGTCCCTCGCTCGTCCACGTCGACGCCTACCGCCTCGATTCCCTCGACGAGGTCGACGACCTCGACCTGGACACCTCGCTCGAGGAGTCGGTCACCGTCGTCGAGTGGGGGGAGGGGAAGGTCGACGGGCTGGCCGCGGACCGGCTGCACGTGGCGATCGATCGTGCCGTGGGCACCGACCCGGGGATCGAGGACCACGACCCGCGTACCGTCCGGGTGCTCGGCGTCGGGCCGCGGTGGTCCGGGACCGACCTCGCGGCGCTGGCCGAGGCCGGCTGATGCTCCTCCTGGCGATGGACACCTCCTCCGCGGTCGTGGCAGGCGTGGTGCACGACGGGACGTCGGTGCTTGCGGCGCACCAGCTCGAGGGCGCGCAGGCGCACGGCGAGCTGCTGGCCCCGGTCCTGGACTGGGTGCTGACCGAGGCCGGCGTCGCCCCGCGGGAGCTCACGCACGTGGGTGTGGGGGTGGGGCCGGGTCCTTTCACCGGGCTGCGCGTGGGCATCGTGACCGCGCTCGTGATGGGGGACGTGCTCGGGATCCCCGTGCACGGGGTCTGCTCGCTCGACGTCCTCGCCCACGAGGCCGACGTGCCGGGGTCGGCGTACGCGGTGGCGACCGACGCGCGGCGTCGCGAGGTGTACTGGCGCCGCTACGACGAGTCCGGCCAACCCCTGGGCGACCCCCAGGTGTCCCGGCCCGCGGACCTGCCCGACGACGTCCGCGCCGGCCCCGTCGTCGGTCCGGGACCGCTGCTCCACCCGGAGGCGTTCGCCGATCCTCGGCCGCCGGTGGCGCTCGCCCCGGCCGCCCTCGGCGCGTTGCTCGCCGGCCGGATCCGCGCCGGGTCGCGCCTGCTGGCTCCCGAGCCGCTCTACCTGCGTCGGCCCGACGCGGTCGAGGCCGCGGTCCGCAAGCGGGTGACCCGGCCGTGAGCCTGCGCGCGATGCGGTGGTGGGACATCGAGACCGTCGTCGGCATCGAGGCCGCCCTGTTCCCCGACGACCCGTGGACGCCGGAGCAGTTCTGGGGCGAGCTCGCCCACGTGCCCGACACGCGCTGGTACGTCGTGCACGACGACGGGTCCGGGATCGCGGCGTACGCCGGGGTCTTCGCCATCCCGCCCGACGCCGACCTGCAGACCATCGCCGTCGCGCCTCGGGCGCAGGGCCGCGGTCTCGGCCGCGAGCTGCTCGCCGCGGCGGTCGCCGAGGCGCGTCGCAGGGGCTGCCGCCAGGTCATGCTCGAGGTGGCCCACGACAACGAGACGGCGATCGCGCTCTACACGCGCGCCGGCTTCGAGTCGCTCGGGCGCCGGCGCGACTACTACGGCCCCGGCCGGGACGCGCTCATCATGCGGCTGCGCCTGGCCGGGGAGGCGTCATGAGCCCGGACCAGCCGCTCGTCCTCGGCATCGAGACGTCCTGCGACGAGACCGGCATCGGGATCGTGCGCGGCACGACCCTGCTCGCGGACGCGGTGGCGAGCAGCGTCGACGAGCACGCCCGCTTCGGCGGGGTCGTGCCGGAGGTCGCCAGCCGTGCGCACCTCGAGGCCATGGTGCCCACGATCCACCGAGCCTGCGCCGACGCCGGGATCGCGCTCCGCGACGTCGACGCCGTCGCCGTGACGGCCGGACCCGGTCTCGCCGGCGCGCTGCTCGTCGGTGTCGCCGCGGCGAAGGCGCTCGCCCTCGCTCTCGAGCTGCCGATCTACGGCGTCAACCACCTGGCCGCACACGTGGCGGTGGACCAGCTCCAGCACGGCCCGCTCCCGGAGCCCACGGTCGCCCTGCTCGTGTCGGGCGGGCACTCGTCGCTGCTGCTCGTGCGCGACGTGACCTGCGACGTGACCCCGCTCGGCGCAACGATCGACGATGCAGCGGGCGAGGCGTTCGACAAGGTGGCGCGCGTGCTGGGGCTGCCCTTCCCCGGTGGGCCCTACATCGACCGCTCTGCCGCCGACGGCGAGGTCGTCATCGACTTCCCCCGCGGGCTCAGCTCGACGCGCGACCTGCAGCGCCATCGGTTCGACTTCTCCTTCAGCGGGCTCAAGACCGCTGTCGCCCGGTGGGTCGAGGCGCGCGAGGCGACCGGCGAGCCCGTCCCGGTGGCCGATGTGGCCGCGTCGTTCCAGGAGGCGGTGGTGGACGTCCTGACCCGCAAGGCGCTCGATGCGTGCGCCGAGAGCGGGGTCGAGCACCTCGTCGTCGGGGGAGGTGTCGCGGCCAACTCGCGGCTGCGCGAGATGGCGCAGGAGCGCTGCGACAGCGCGGGGGTGGAGCTGCGGGTGCCGAGGCCGGCGCTGTGCACCGACAACGGGGCGATGGTCGCTGCGCTGGGGGCCGAGCTCGTGTCGAGGGGCCGGGTGCCTGGTCTCCTGGACCTACCGGCAGACTCCTCCATGCCCGTCACCGACGTGACCGCAGGAGTCCGATGATCGTCCGCATGTGGGAGGCCACCGTGGCCCCTGGCCGCTACGACGAGGCGGTCGGCTGGGTGCGTCGTGAGCTGGTGAAGAAGGCGCTGTTCACCGAGGGGTGCATGGCGGCGGAGATCCTCGTGCACGAGGGCAACCCCGCCTCGGTCGTGCTCCTCACCCGCTGGGACGTCGCGCCCGTGTTCGAGGAGGGCCCGCCCGAGGACCTCTTCCTCCGCGCGCGCGCCCAGCACCTGCAGACGCTCCGCCCCGACATCACCTGACCCGCCCACTATGAGGGCGACCCTCATCCAATAGAGCCGTACGCACGCACCCCTCACCGCGAGCCCACCGACCGTCGGCGGCGGCGACGTCGCCCCCGTGAGTGCCGCGAGACCTGTCCGCCCAGCACGGGTGGTCCCTCGCCCGGGAGATCCCTGGCGGGTCGTGCGGGGGTCACATGCCGATGAGGGCCCTGTTTGTACCGGTCTATTGGATGAGGGTCGCCTTCATCGGGCCGGTCAGCGGGGTTGGTAGACCACCGTGGGCTCGGGCCTGGTGCGGTCGCGGCGCAGGACGGCCAGGACGGCGAGCACCGGGACGAGGAGGAACGCCGCGCTCAGGGTGGTCCACTTGGCCGCGGTCGCGACGCCGGCGAGCTCGGCCAGCACCGGCGTCGTCGCCGGGTAGCGCGCCATGACCACGGCGGTGCAGAGGTTCTCGGCGTAGTCGGCGAGCAGGGCCAGCACGGGGACGAGCACGAGGAGCCGCGCCGGGTGGCCGATCTCGAACGTACGGCGCAGCAGCCAGCCGATCACAAGCACGAGCATCGCGGTGTAGACCAGCGGCCACACCACGTCGAAGGTCACCCGGGCGAGGACGTACGCCGCACGCCCGTCCTCGCCGTAGGCCTCGGCGAGCTCGTAGAGGCGGTCCGCGGAGTACCAGAAGGACGTGTCCGGCGAGCCGACGTCGCCCACGGCCTCGGCCGCCTTCGCCGCCTGCCACGGCAGCACCGTGGCGCTGAACACGGCGAACACCACGAGCGCCCCGAGGGCCGCCCGACCGCTGCTGGCCTCCACCAGCCGGTCGGACAGGCGGCGGTACCAGGACAGCTCGGGCACGGCCAGCATCGCGTGCGACATGGGGTCATCCTCGCGGATCGTCGCCGAACCCGCCCGCGTACCGTGACGATCGTGGACCTCGACGACCTGATGCGGGCCGGTCCCGCCGCGATCGACGGCGGGCTCGCGTCCGAGCTCGAGACGCGCGGCCACGACCTGACCGGCCCGCTGTGGAGCGCCCGCCTCCTGCGCGAGGACCCCGCGGAGATCCGGGACGTGCACCGTGCCTACTTCGCCGCGGGGGCGACCGTGGGGATCTCGGCGTCGTACCAGGCGTCGCGGTCGGGGTTCGCCCGCTACGGCCTCGATGCCCGCGAGGCCGACCAACTGCTGGCGATGTCGGTGCGGCTCGTGCGCGAGGCGCGTGAGGCGGCGGTCGCGGACGGCGTCGCGCAGCCGATGCTGGTCGCCGCGTCCGTCGGGCCGTACGGCGCCACGCTGTTCGACGGCTCGGAGTACCGCGGCCGCTACGGCGTCCCGCACCGCGACCTCGTGGCCTTCCACGCCGAGCGGCTGCGGGTGCTGCTCGACGCCGGCCCGGACCTGCTCGCCATCGAGACCGTGCCCGACGTCGAGGAGGCGGCGGCGATCGTCGAGGCCCTGGCGCTGGTCGAAGCCAGCATCCCGGCCTGGCTGTCCTTCTCCTGCGCGGACGACGCGACGACCTGCGCGGGCCAGCCCATCGAGGACGGGGTCGCCCTCGTGTCCGCCGCCGGCCTCGCCGCGGTCGGGGTCAACTGCACGGCGCCCGAGCACATCGCCGGCCTCCTCACCCGGATCCGCTCGGCCGCCCCCGGTCTCGGCGTCGTCGCCTACCCCAACGCGGGGCGCGTCTGGGATGCCGCGTCGGCCTCCTGGCTCGGCGAGGGGGCCGAGACGCTGCCCGACGCGGCGGTCCGGGAGTGGTTCGCGGCGGGTGCCGACCTCGTGGGCGGGTGCTGCGGGCTCGGCCCGGCGGCCGTCGCCGCCGTCTCCGCCGTCGCCGGCTGACCGTCCGTGCGGCGCGCGGCGGCTGAGGAGGCGTCGGTAGCATCGTCGTCATGGGCAACGCACGGGTGCAGAACGTCGACCGATCCTGGACGGCCACGAAGGTCGTCGCCGTGATCGTGGCGATCGTGACCGGCGGCTACATGCTCCCCTGGGCCATCGCAGCGGTGCGCGATGTGCGGCACTGGTCGGTGTTCTGGGTCAACCTGCTGCTCGGCTGGACCATCGTGGGCTGGGTGATCGCGCTCGTCATGTCGCTGCGCTCCCAGCGCCTGGTCGTCACCGGCTGACGCGACCTGGCGTTCACCCGTCCGCGACGACGGCCACGGTCCGCTCGCCGATACGCGTGAGCAGCACGGTGGCCCGGCCGGGGGCGGCCGGCAGCCTGAGCCGTCGTCGTACGTCGTCGGGCTCCAGCGAGGTGGCCCGCTTCTTGACCACCACGTGCCCGACGGCGGCGCCGACGAGGTGGGCGCGCAGCGCCGCAAGGTCGTAGGGGAGTGCGGCGCGGACCCGGAAGCGTACCGTGAGGGGAGCGAGGTCGAGGTCCCGGTCCGTGCTCACGTAGGCGACCCGCGGATCCAGCAGGCGCCCGTCGAGGCGCTCGGCGACCTCGGCGACCAGCCCGGCCCGGATGACGGCATCGTCGGGTTCGTGCAGCCACGTGCCCACCTCGCCGACGGGGGGAGGCGTCTGCGCCTCGAGCGCATGGGTCGCACCCACGGTCGCGACGGCCCCGGCGCGCAGCACGCGCGCGCGGCGGACGTCGGTGCCGTCGTCGGCCGTCCGGAGCGCGGGCCAGGCCAGCTCGCACTCGACGAGCGTGCCTTCGACCGAGGTCCAGGTCGCCACGCCGCCCGGCGGCGTCAGCTCGTGCGGAACCCCGGGCGCGACCTTGACCGCGGTGCGCGGCACTCGCTCGGCGAGCGCCACGACCCAGTCCCAC
>JAHECT010000121.1 GCA_024641605.1 Micrococcales bacterium | reverse complement strand
GCTCGCCACCGATCTCGCCGCGGCGCTCGACGCCCTCGTCCGGCGTATGCGCGAGCGCCCGGTGGCGCCCTTCCTAGGCGCGCTGCTGTCCGGGCCGCAGAACGACACCGCCGTCGCGGCGCGTCGGGCGCGCTACGTCGAGGCGCTGCTCGCCGGCGTCACCGCAGCGGTCCGTGCGGCGCGTCCGCCGGTCCCGGCCGGCGCCCGCGAGGACGTGGTGGCGCTGGCCGCGGGACCGCTCCTCGTGCATTGGCTCGCGACGGGCCGCCCGCCCACGCGGGCGCGGGCCCACGCGGGCATCGACGCCGCCCTCGCCCGAGCCCACCGCTCAGACTGATCATCTGAGGGCTACCGCCGCCGGGTAACCCTCAGATGATCAGTCTCGGCGGAGGGTGGTCAGTCGGTGGGGGGCTCGAAGCGCTGGGTGCGGGACATGCCGGCGGCGCGGCCCTTGGCGGAGATGACCAGCGCCATCTTGCGGCTGGCCTCGTCGATCATCTCGTCGCCGAGCATGACGGCACCGCGGGCGCCGCCCTCGGCCGAGGTGTAGTAGTCGTAGGCGTCGAGGATCAGCTCGGCGTGGTCGTAGTCCTCCTGGCGGGGGCTGAAGACCTCGTTGGCGGCGTCCACCTGCCCCGGGTGCAGCACCCACTTGCCGTCGAATCCGAGCGCCGCGGAGCGGCCGGCCACGCGCTTGTAGCCCTCGACGTCCTTGATCTGCAGGTACGGCCCGTCGATCGCGAGCTTGTCGTGCGCGCGGGCGGCCATGAGGATCGACATGAGGATGTGGTGGTAGGCGTCGCCGACGTCGTAACCGGGCGGCTGCTCGCCGACCACGAGGGACTTCATGTTGATCGAGGCCATGAAGTCCGCCGGACCGAAGATGATCGTCTCGACGCGCGGCGACGCCGCGGCGATGGCGTTGACGTTGATGAGCCCCAGGGCGTTCTCGATCTGCGCCTCGATGCCGATGCGACCCACCTCGAAGCCCATCGTGGTTTCGATCTGCGTGAGCAGCAGGTCGAGAGCCACGACCTGCTCGGCCGTCTGCACCTTCGGCAGCATGATGCAGTCGAGGTTGTGGCCGGCGTTCTCCACGACCTCGACGACGTCGCGGTAGGTCCAATGCGTGGTCCAGTCGTTGACCCGGACGACCCGCACCTTGCCGTCGTAGCCGCCCTCGTTGAGCGCGGCCACGATGTTCTTGCGCGCGTCCGGCTTCGCCAGCGGCGCGACGGCGTCCTCGATGTCCATGAACACCTGGTCCGCGGGCAGGCCCTTGGCCTTCTCCAGCATCTTCGGGCTGGACCCGGGGACGGCGAGGTTCGAGCGGCGCGAGCGCAGGGGGCGAGGCGACGTGGTCATGGACCGACTGTACGAAGCAGGCCTCCGACGCTCACACCGGGGGGATCTCGGAGGGGACGTCCCGATCGCCGCTGCGGATGACCAGCACGAGACCGGCGAAGAGCAGCACCAGCGCCGGGAGCAGGGCGAGCGGCGGGATCTGGCCCAGCCAGACCGCGGCGATGAGCGTCGCCCCCGGCATCTCGAACAGGATGGCCAGGCTGGTCACCGTGGCCGAGGTCGTCCGCAGGACGAGGTTGACGAGCGTGTGCCCGAGCAGCTGGGCACCGACCGTGAGCGCGACGAGCAGCCACCAGTCCCGGGCCGAGTAGCCGACCAGCTCGGCGCCGAAGACGACCGTGAGCGGCAGGAGCACGACGGCCGAGACGCCGTAGGCCACGCTCGTGTACACCGAGGTGGATACCGTCTGCCGGGCCTGCTCGCCCACGGTGACGTACGCCGCCGCAAGGACGGCGCCGGCGAGGGCCAGGACGTCGCCGATGAGCGCACGCGGGTCCAGCGACACATCCACCCCGGTGAGGACCAGCACGCCGAGCAGAGAGACCGTGATCCCGATCCAGGCCTGACGCCCCACGCGGGCGCCCCGCGCCCGGGCCATGAGGGCGGCCCACACGGGCTGGGTCGCCACCAGCGCCGTGGAGGCCGCGACCGAGGTGAAGCGCAGGCTGGGCACCCAGGTGGCGAAGTGGGCGCCGAGGAGGACCCCGGCGAGCACGGTCGTCCGCAACGACGAGCCGCGCAGGGCGGCCAGGCCCGTCCGGTCCCGGAGGGCCACCCACACGAACGTCGCTCCGCTCCCCAGGACGCACCGCCACCAGGCGATGGCGAGCGCGGGCGCGGCCATCGCCGCGATGATCGGGCCCGACGTGGAGATGGCGACCACCGCGACGCCGAGCAGCGCGAGGTCGCGCGCCGGGGGACGAGCGACCGCGTTCGGCCGCACGGTGTCGCTCACCGGGCCATCCAACCGCGACACCCGGGGTGACGTCGCGACCGGGTGGCCGTGGCGCGCGACGCGCCGACACCGGTCCCCAGCGGCGTCGCGCGACGCTCGGGACCCCCCGACGCCGATACCCTGCGACCATGAGCGGAGCGACGACGCGAGTCTTCATCGCGCGCCTCGCCGGCATCGCCGTGTTCGACCCACGCGGCGACCAGGTCGGCAAGGTGCGCGACGTCGTCGTCACCCTGCGCCACGGCGGCAACGCGCCCCGGGTCCTGGGCCTGGTCGTGGAGGTGCAGCCCCGACGGCGGATCTTCTGCCCCATGACACGCGTGACCGCGATCGACCCGGGCGCCGTCGTGACCACCGGGCTGCTCAACATGCGCCGCTTCGAGCAGCGGCCCAACGAGACCCTCGTCCTCGGCGAGCTGCTCGACAAGCGGGTCACGCTCCTGGAGACGGGCGAGCAGGTGGCCCTGCAGGACGTGGCGATGGAGCAGGAGCGCACGCGCGACTGGGTGGTGTCCCGGATCTTCGTGCGCAAGAGCGGCGGCAGCTTCCGGCGCCGCGGGGAGACGCTGGTCGTGGCCTACGACGCCGTCAGCGACCTCACCCTCCCCGACCCGCAGCAGGGGGTCGAGTCGCTGCTCGCCGCTGTCGACGGGCTCCGCGCGGCCGACCTCGCCAACGTCCTGCACGAGCTCTCGCCCAAGCGACGGTTGGAGGTGGCGGCCGCCCTCGACGACGAGACGCTCGCCGACGTCCTCGAGGAGCTGCCCGAGGACGACCGCATCGAGATCGTCGGCTCGCTCGCCGGTGAGCGCGCCGCCGACGTCCTGGAGGAGATGGACCCCGACGACGCCGCCGACCTGCTCGCCGAGCTCTCCCCGGAGCAGGCCGAGGAGCTGCTGTCCCTCGTCGAGCCCGACGACGCCGAGGACCTGCGCCGTCTGCTGTCCTACGAGGAGTACACGGCCGGCGGCATGATGACGCCGGAGCCGATCATCCTGCCGCCGGACGCGACCGTCGCCGAGGCGCTCGCCCGCGTGCGGGACGCCGACCTGTCACCGGCGCTCGCGGCGCAGGTCTACGTCGTGCGCGCGCCGTTCGAGACCCCCACCGGCCGCTACCTCGGCGTCGCGCACTTCCAGCGGCTGCTGCGCGAGCCGCCGAGCACCCTGGTCTCGGCGATCCTTGACAGCGAGCTCGCCCCCATCGGCCCGGAGGCCCCGCTCACCCAGGTGACGCGCTACTTCGCTACGTACAACCTCGTCGCCCTGCCGGTCGTGGACGCCGCCGACCATCTCCTCGGCGCCGTGACGGTGGACGACGTCATCGACCACATGCTCCCGGAGGACTGGCGCGACTCGGACGGCGACGCCGACGACGAGGCGGTGACCCGTGGCGCGTGACCCGCAGACCCGTGGGTCGCGCCTCGACCAGCCGAAGGAGCGCGGCCTGACGCTGCGACCGTCGGTCGACCCGGAGACCGTGGGGAAGCTGTCCGAGCGCATCGCGCGCTTCCTCGGCTCGTGGCGCTTCATCGGCTACATGACCGCGTTCATCATCGCGTGGTTCCTGTTCAACGTCACCGCGTGGGGCGTCGACCCGTACCCCTTCATCTTCCTGACCCTGCTGCTCTCCCTGCAGGCCTCCTACGCCGCCCCGCTCATCCTGCTGGCGCAGAACCGCCAGGCCGACCGCGACCGTGTGCAGTACCAGGACGACCGGGCGCGCACCGAGCGGCTCATCGCCGACACGGAGTACCTCACCCGGGAGGTCGCCGCCCTGCGCATCGCCCTGGGCGAGGTCGCCACCCGCGACTACCTCCGCAGTGAGCTGCGCGACCAGCTCGAGGACCTCGAGGGCCGGTCGACGAAGAAGCGCAAGAAGGCGCGCGGCGCCGACGAGGACGGCGAGCCCACGGGGGACGACTCCCCCGAGGGCTGATGCCCGGGGCGGCCGCTCGCGCCCTCCCGACGTAGCATCGAGGACATGCCGGACCCGATCCTCGACCTCATCGACGCCGCCCTCGCCACCGTCGAGGACCCCGAGATCCACCGCCCCCTCACCGAGCTGAACATGGTGAAGTCGCGCGCGGTCGTCGACGGCGTCGCGCGCGTCGAGGTGTGGCTCACCGTCAGCGGTTGTCCGATGCGCGAGACCATCACGTCCCGCGTGACCGAGGCCGTGGGCGCCGTGCCGGGGGTATCGCGGGTCGAGGTGGAGCTCGACGTCATGAGCGAGGAGCAGCGCAAGGAGCTGCGCGCCATGCTCGTCGGCCACGACGAGCGCGAGATCGTCTTCACCCAGCCGGGGAACCTCACCCGCGTCTACGCCGTGACCTCGGGCAAGGGCGGGGTCGGCAAGAGCTCGGTCACCGCCAACCTCGCGGTCGCCATGGCCGCTCGGGGCCTGTCGGTCGGCCTCGTGGACGCCGACATCTACGGCCACTCGATCCCGCGGCTGCTCGGCGCGGTCGACCCGCCGACCATGGTCGAGGGCATGATCATGCCGCCGCAGGCCTACGGCGTCCGCGTCATCTCGATGCTCCCGTTCAAGCCCGGCGGGGTGTCGCAGCCGGTCGCCTTCCGCGGCCCGATGCTGCACCGAGCGCTCCAGCAGTTCCTCGCCGACGTCTGGTGGGGCGACCTCGACGTGCTGCTGCTCGACCTGCCCCCGGGCACCGGCGACGTGGCCATCTCGACGGCGCAGCTGCTGCCCCACGCGGAGCTCGTCGTGGTGACCACGCCGCAGGTCGCCGCGTCCGAGGTGGCGATCCGCGCGGGGATGCTGGCCCAGCAGACGAACCAGCGCATCGCCGGTGTCGTCGAGAACATGTCGTCGTTCCCCTGCCCGCACTGCGGGGAGCCCATGGAGCTGTTCGGATCCGGCGGCGGGACGGTCGTGGCCGAGACCCTCTCGCGGGAGCTCGGGACGGAGGTGCCGCTGCTCGCCCGCGTCCCCTTCGACGTCCGACTGCGGGAGGGGGGCGACACTGGCCGGCCGCTCGTGGTCGGCGCTCCCGACGCACCCGCCTCGACCGTGCTCGCCGACCTGGCCGCGACCCTCGGCACCCGCGCCCGCGGGCTGGCCGGGATGTCGCTGGGGATCACGCCCGCGCGACGCACCTGACCCCTGGCGGACCTGGGGTGAGCGGACTCAGGTGGCGTCGGGGTCGAAGCTCGGCGCCGCGCCGGTGGATCCCGGCTGGCCAGGCCGGGGGGCGGGCCGATCGTCGGGCACGTCGGTCAGGATCGAGGACGCAAGCCGCCGCGGGTGCAGGTCGGCTATGTCAGACATCGACCGGCGGATGTCGTCGGTGATCGTGGGGTCCAGGTCCGCCGCGTCCATGATCTCGCGGCGCGCGTTGGCCGCCTGGTCGCGCAGGGCCCGGACCCAGCCCATCCCCTGGGCCAGGACCCGGGGCAGCCGGTCGGGGCCGAAGACGAGCACGGCGACGAGGGCGATGACGAGGAACTCGCCCATGCCGACGTCGAACACCGGTGCTCCTTTCGCACCTGGAGGCACCCGCGCGCGTCGCGCGAGCGCCTCCAGGGTACGTGCCTAGTCGACCGAGCTGTCCGAGCCGAGCGTGACGTCCACGTCCCGGGTGCCCGAGCCCTTCTGCACCTGGACGGTGATCGTGTCCCCGGGGGCGTACGACCGGATCGCGACGATGAGCTCCGTGGAGTCGTCGACCTGGCGCCCCTCGACGGACACGATCACGTCGCCCGCCACGAGACCGGCGTCGTCGGCCGGTCCGCCGGGAGTGACCTCCTGCACCCGCGCACCCGGGCCCTGGTAGGTCAGGTCGACCTGGACCCCGATGATCGGGAAGGTGGAGGTTCCGGTGGAGATGATCTCCTCGGCCACGCGCTTGGCCTGGTTGATGGGGATCGAGAAGCCGAGGCCGATCGAGCCGGACTGGCTGGACTGGTTGTCCGAGAGCGTGGCGATGGCGGAGTTGACGCCCACCACCTTGCCCTCCGCGTCGACGAGCGGCCCGCCGGAGTTGCCCGGGTTGATCGCGGCGTCGGTCTGGATGGCGTTGATGAACGACGCCTCGCCCTGGCCGCCGGCGGTCACCGGGCGGTTGAGCGAGCTGATGATGCCGCTCGTGACCGTGCCCTCGAGACCGAGGGGGGAGCCGATGGCGATGGCCGTGTCACCGACCACGACCGAGTCGGAGTTGCCCAGCGTCGCGGTGGCCAGACCCGTCCGGTCCACCTTGATCACGGCGAGGTCGTAGGAGGAGTCCCGCCCGACGATCGTCGCCTTCGCACTGGTGCCGTCCTGGAAGCTCACCGTGAGCGTGCCGCCCGAGGTGGCGGCCCCCTCGACCACGTGGTTGTTCGTGAGGATGTAGCCGTCCTCGCGGATGACGAAGCCCGAGCCGGTGCCCCCGCCGGAGCGGGTCTGCTCGGTGATCTGGACGACGGTGGGCAGGACGGCCGCTGCCACGGCGGCGATCGAGCCCTCCGGCCGGGCGGAGAGGTCCGCGTCGGTCTGCGGCAGCACCGTGCCGGCCGACGTCGTGGACCCGGAGTCCAGCCGGTCCGCCACCGCGTAGGCGCCGACGCCGCCGAGGGCGCCGGCGAGCAGGCCCGCGGCCAGCGCCGTCGCGACGATCCGGCCGCCGCCC
>JAHECT010000120.1 GCA_024641605.1 Micrococcales bacterium | reverse complement strand
GGGTGTACGTCGACGGTGGCGACCTCATCAGCCAGTTCCTCGCTGCCGGTCTCGTCGATGACCTCACGCTCACCGTCGTGCCGATCCTGCTCGGCTCGGGTCGGCGGCTGTTCCACCCGATCGAGGTCCGCACTCCGCTGCGGCTCGAGTCGGCCACGCCGTTCCCGAGCGGCATGGTGTCGCTGCGCTACGCCCGGGCGTGACGCGGCCGGCGCCGTCCGGTGCGCGCCGCCGCGATCAGCCCCGGCGTCCGCGCAGGGCGCCCAGCCCGAAGCCCACCGCGATGCCGGCGGCAGCGGCCGCGGCGACCGCGCCGGGGACGTAGTAGCGCTTGTTGAGCCGGGCGCGCCGATAGTCGTGGATCTCCCAGCCCACCGCGCGGGCGTGCTTGCGCAGCGCGTTGTCCGGGTTGACCGCCACGGCCCGGCCCACCACCGACAGCATCGGGACGTCGTTGGCCGAGTCCGAGTACGCCGCGCAGCGGACGAGATCGAGGCCCTCGCGCTCGGCGAGGGCGCGCACGGCCTCGGCCTTCGCCTTGCCGTGCAGGGGAGCACCCACGAGGCGGCCGGTGTAGGCGCCGTCCTCGATCTCGCTCACCGTCCCGAGCGCCCCGGTCAGGCCCAGCCGCTCGGCGATGATCGAGGCGAGCTCCACGGGCGTCGCCGTGACCAGCCAGACCCGCTGGCCGCGGTCCAGGTGGCCCTGGGCCAGCGCGAGCGTGCCCGGCCAGAGCTTGCGGGCCATGAGCTCGTCGAAGATCTCCTCGCCGAGCGACACGACCTCGTCGACCCGCTTGCCCTTGACGAAGGCGAGTGCGGCCTCGGTGGCCGAGGCCATGTCCTCCAGGTCCTCAGAGCCGTTGACGACGAACTTGGCCTGCTTGAGCGCGAAGTCGCCCACCTCGGCCGCGGTGAAGAACTTGCGCCGCGCCAGCCCGCGGGCCAGGTGGAAGATGCTCGCCCCGCGCATGACCGTGTTGTCGACGTCGAAGAAGGCCGCTCCGGTGAGGTCGGGCTCGACCAGCCGGGGCGGATCCACCTGGGCGGCGGCGGCGGACGCCTCACCGGCCAGCTGCGAGGAGCGCAGCAGGTCGCTGCCCCGGGGTTCTGCCATGCGGCGCAGCCTACCCACGTCTCCTGTGCCACGATCGTCTCGTGAGTGACCCGGACACCAACCTCGCCGACCTGCTCGCGCGCACTGCCGCCCAGCGGCCGGACGCCGTCGCGTTCATCGACGCCGCGAGCGGTGCCTCCACGACCTGGGGCAACCTCGACTCCGCCGTCGACTCGATGGCCCACGGCCTGCGCCGCCACGGTCTCGAGCCAGGCGACCGGGTCGCCCTCCTGCTGGGCAACCGGCTCGAGTTCGTCGCCTCCTACGTCGCCGTCCTTCGTGCGGGCCTGGTCGCGCTCCCGCTCAACACCGCCTACACCGAGGCCGAGGCGACCGACCTGCTGACCCGCTCCGGCGCCCGGCTCGTCATCGCGGAGGAGTCCACCGAGGCCGTGGCCGAGGCCGCCTGCGCCGCCGCCGGGGCCGAGCTGGCCGTCGTGGGCGATCCGTCCTACGACGCGCTCGTGCGCTCCGGGGCTCGGGCCGACGCCCGTGTCGGCGGGTCCGAGCCCACGGATCCCGAGTCCCTCGCGGTCCTGCTGTTCACCTCGGGGACCAGCGGCCCGTCGCGCGGCGCCATGCTCAGCCACCGCGCACTGCTGGCCAACATCGAGCAGCTGCGCCGGATCGACCCGGAGCCGATGACCGCGGACGACGTCGTCCTCCTCGTCCTCCCGCTCTTCCACGTCTACGCGCTCAACGCCGCCCTCGGGATGGCGCTGGCCACCGGCGCCCAGTGCGTGCTGGTGCCCAAGTTCTCCGTGCTCGGGTCGCTGGACCTCATCGAGCAGTACGGCGTGACCAACGTTCCGGCAGCGCCGCAGGTGTTCGTCGCCTGGTCCCAGGTGCCCGACATCGACCACCGGCTGGCGGGCGTCCGCACCCTCATCTCCGGTGCCGCCGCGCTCTCGCCGGCCGTCTTCGAGGTCTACGCCGAGCGTGTGGGCCGGGCGGTCTGGGAGGGCTACGGCCTCACCGAGTGCGCGCCCGTGGTGTCCTCCACGATGGTCGGCGGGCGGGCCAAGCCGGGCTGCGTCGGCGCTCCGCTGCCCGGGCTCGAGGTGCGCCTCGTCGACGAGGGCGGGGAGCCGGCCGACGCGGAGGACCCGGGGGAGATCTGGGTCCGCGGCCCCAACCTGTTCTCCGGCTACTGGCCCGACGGCGTCGACGGGCCGGACGCCGAGGGCTGGTACGCCACCGGCGACGTCGCCTACGCCGACGAGGACGGGGACCTGCACCTCGTGGACCGGCGGCGCGACCTCATCATCGTGTCCGGCTTCAACGTCTACCCGTTCGAGGTCGAGACCGTGATCGTCGGGCACCCCGACGTGCTCGAGGTGGCCGTCATCGGCGTGCCCGACGAGCAGACCGGGGAGACGGTCAAGGCCGTCGTGGTCCCGCGGCCGGGCGCCACCCTCGCTCGCGAGCAGGTGGCGGCGCGCTGCGAACAGCGGCTGGCGCGCTTCAAGTGCCCGACGATCATCGAGATCGTCGACGCCCTCCCGCACTCGGCCACCGGGAAGATCGCCAAGGCCCGGCTGCGCGACGAGGCATGACCGCCCGCATCACCCTCGTCGGCAAGCCGGGCTGCCACCTCTGCGACGTGGTCCGCGCGGTGATCGAGCAGGTGTGCGCGGAGACGGGGGAGTCCTTCACCGAGGCCTCGATCTATGACGACCTCGGCCTGGCCGACCTGTACTGGGAGCAGATCCCGGTCACTCTCGTCGACGGCGATCAGGTGGCGCACTGGACCCTCGAGGCCGACGCCCTGCGCGCCGCGCTGGCCCGTCCCGCCCCCTCCTGAGGCCCGGCGAGGCGGGCGGATCGCCCGGGGGTCGTGGCGGCGGACGGCTGCGCAGGCTACGGTTCCGTAACCGAAGGGTTCGGCTGCACGACAGCAGGGAGCGGCGTCATGGGGATCACCCTCGAGGAGCAGGCACGCAGCGAGCACCTCGTGCGCGAGCTCGAGCCGGTCGTCGGCGTCGAGCTGGAGCGCCACCTCGGCCAGGCGCGCGAGTGGTTCCCGCACGAGTACGTCCCGTGGTCGCAGGGGACCGACTTCGACGGGCTCTACGAGGGCGAGGCCTGGGCGGCGGAGCAGTCGCCGGTCAACGGCGTCGCGCGCACCGCGCTCGTGGTCAACCTGCTGACCGAGGACAACCTCCCGAGCTACCACCGGGCGCTCTCGGACACCGTCGGGCGCGACAGCGCGTGGGGGGAGTGGGTGCACCGCTGGACCGCCGAGGAGGGCCGCCACTCCATCGCCATGCGCGACTACCTCCTCGTCACCCGCTCCGTGGACCCCGTCGCGCTCGAGCGCGAGCGGATGGACCACATGGCCCGCGGCTTCGAGGGCCAGGCCGAGGGTCACGTGCTCACGACGATGGCCTACGTCTCCTTCCAGGAGCTGGCCACGCGCATCTCGCACCGCAACACCGGCCGCCACACCGAGGACCCGGGCCTGGACCGTCTGCTCCAGCGCATCGCGGCCGACGAGAACCTGCACATGCTCATGTACCGCAACACGATGCAGGCAGCCTTCGACCTCGCCCCGGACGCCTCCATGGAGGCCGTGCTCGACGTCGTGACGCACTTCCAGATGCCGGGCAACGAGGTGGAGGGCTTCACCCGCCGCTCGGTCCAGATCGCCCTGGCCGGCATCTACGACCTGCGCATCCACCACGACGAGGTCATCGCCCCGGTGCTGCGCGCGTGGCGGGTCTTCGAGCGGGAGGACTTCGGCCCGATCGGGGAGAAGGCCCGCGACGAGCTCGCCGCCTACCTCACCGCGCTGGACGCCGACGCGACGCGGTTCGAGGAGCGCCGCGCGGCCCGTGCGGCCCGCGCGTCGGGCTGACGAAGGCCCCCGCCGGGCGCCCCGACCAAGATCGACTTCTTGCATCCGGGGGTCCGAACGTGTGGCCCAGGTCACGTCGGGAACCGTCCGCATGCTGGACAACCCCCCGTTGTCAACTTTGTGCGCTCGTGCGCGTGTACCTAACCTGACGGGGCTTCCGCGTTGAGCCGACCCGCACGCCAGCGGGCCCGGCGCGCAGGCACGACGACCCCGGGGTGACCACGTGTCCGACCCACGCGAACCGATCGCGTCGCGTCGAGGCATCCCCGAAGCCACCGTCGCCCGCCTCCCCGTCTACCACCGCGTGCTGGGCGAGCTCGTCGACGCCGGCATCGCGATGGTGTCCAGCGAGGAGCTCGCTGCGGCCAGCGGCGTCACGAGCGCGAAGCTGCGCAAGGACCTGTCCCACCTGGGTTCCTACGGCACGCGCGGCGTCGGCTACGACACCGCCTACCTCGTCTACCAGATCGCCCGCGAGCTCGGCCTGACCCAGGACTGGCCCGTCGTCATCGTCGGCGTCGGCAACCTCGGTCACGCGCTCGCCAACTACGGCGGCTTCGCCTCCCGCGGGTTCCGCGTCGTGGGCCTCGTCGACGCCGATCCCTCGCGAGTCGGCGAGAAGATCAACGCCGGCCCGTCCGGCGAGGCTGTCGAGGTCCGCCCCCTGGCCGAGCTCGAGGACGTCGTCGCCGAGGGCGAGGCCTGCATCGGCGTCATCGCCACCCCGGCCGGTGCCGCGCAGCAGGTCTGCGACCGTCTCGTGCGTGCGGGCGTGACGAGCATCCTCAACTTCGCCCCCGCCGTGCTCGCCACGCCGCCGGGGATCGAGCTGCGCAAGGTCGATCTCGCGACCGAGCTGCAGATCCTCGCCTTCCACGAGCAGCGCCGCTCCAACGAGGTGACCGCGTGACGCTCCTCGTCGTCGGCGTCAGCCACCGCAGCGCACCCGTCGCGCTCCTCGACCGCGTCGCCCTCGGGTCCGACGCGGCCGAGCAGCTCCAGGTCGACCTGCTCGCCTCGCCGCACGTCGCCGAGGCGATGGTCCTCGCGACCTGCAACCGCGTCGAGGTCTACGCCGACGTCAGCCGCTTCCACGGCGGCGTCGTCGACGTGACGGCCTCGTTCGCGAAGGCCGCCGGCCTGGCCCGCGAGGAGGTCACGCCGCACCTCTACGTCCGCTACGAGGACCGGGCCGTGCAGCACCTCTTCGAGGTGGCCGCGGGCCTCGACTCGATGGTCGTGGGCGAGCAGCAGATCCTGGGCCAGGTGCGCAGCTCGCTGCGCTCCGCACAGGACGCGGCCACCGTCGGGCGCAGCCTCAACGACCTCGCCCAGGCCGCGCTGCGGGTGGGCAAGCGGGTGCACACCGACACCGGCATCGACCGCGCGGGCATCTCGGTCGTCTCTGTCGCTCTCGACCTCGCTGCCGAGCAGACGGGGCCGCTGGACGGCAGGCGCGCCCTCGTCATCGGGGCGGGCGCCATGAGCAGCCTCGCCGCGACCCTGCTGCGCCGGGCCGGGGTGGCCGACCTCGTCATCGCGAACCGCACGTACGAGCACGGCGCGCGCCTCGCCGAGCAGGTCGAGGGCCGCGCGATCAGGCTCGACGAGGTGCCCGACCACCTCGCGGGCGCCGAGATCGTCGTGAGCTGCACCGGGTCCACCGGTCTCGTCCTCACCACGAGGCAGCTCGCCGCGGCCCGCGCCGATCGCGAGCACCCCGTGGTCGTCGTCGACCTGGCCCTCCCGCACGACACGGAGGAGTCGCTGGGCGCCCTCCCCGGCGTGACCCGCCTCGACCTCGTCGACGTGGCCGACGTCCCGGGCGCCCAGGCCTCCGAGCGCGACGTGGAGCTCGCCCGCGCGATCGTGGCCGAGGAGGTCCGCGCGCACCTCGCCTCGCTCGCGGCGCTCAAGGTCGAGCCGGTCGTCGTCTCGCTGCGCGCCCGCGCCGAGCAGGTCGTGGAGGCCGAGCTGCAGCGCCTCAAGCTGCGCCTCCCGGATCTCGACGACGCGGCCGCCGACGAGCTCGCCCGCAGCCTGCGTCGCGCCGTGTCGACGCTGCTGCACACGCCGACGGTCCGGATGAAGGAGCTCGCCGCCGACCCCGAGGGCACCCGCTACGCCGCGGCCCTGCACAGGCTCTTCGACCTCGACCCCGAGGCCATCGAGTCGCTCGTCGTCACCGACGACGTCGACCCGGTGACCCCCGGGGCGGAGCCTGCAGGCGTCCTCGACCCGCTCGTCGACGGCGCCGACCCCGGCTACGACGACCTGCTGGGAGGCCTGCGATGAGCGCGCTGCGACTGGCCACCCGCGGCAGCGCCCTGGCCCGCACCCAGTCCGAGTCCGTGGCCGCGGCCCTGTCCTCGTCCTCCGGGCGCGAGGTCGTCCTCGTCGAGGTGAGCACCGACGGGGACCGCGACCGCACCACGCCGCTGGCCGAGCTCGGCGGCGTCGGGGTGTTCGTCAGCGCCGTGCGCGAGGCCGTCCTCACCGGAGCCGCCGACCTCGCGGTGCACTCGCTCAAGGACCTGCCGACCGCCGACCCCGAGGGCCTGGCCCTCGCGGCCGTTCCGCGGCGCGAGGACCCGCGCGACGTCCTCGTCTCGAGGGACGGCGCGACGCTGTCCGCGCTGCCGTCGGGGGCGCGGGTCGGCACCGGCTCGCCCCGGCGCGCGGCCATGCTGCGCGCGCTGCGCCCCGACCTCGACGTCGTCGCCGTGCGCGGCAACGTCGACACCCGCCTGCGCGCGGTGGCCGACGGCTCGCTGGACGCCGTCGTCCTCGCCCGCGCCGGGCTCGCCCGCCTCGACCGCCTCGACGTGGTCAGCGAGGTGCTCGAGCCCGACCAGATGCTGCCCGCCCCCGGCCAGGGGGCGTTGGCAGTCGAGTGCCGCGACGACGACGTCGCGCTGCTCGACATGCTCCGTCCGCTCGACGACCCGGACACCCGGGCCGCCGTGGCGGCGGAGCGGTCCGTCCTCGCCGCCCTCGAGGCCGGTTGC
>JAHECT010000119.1 GCA_024641605.1 Micrococcales bacterium | reverse complement strand
CCCCACCCGATGCGAAGCCCACCACGTCCACGAATGGGAGCACGGCGGCGAAACAGATCTCGACAACATGCTCCTGCTCTGCCCGAGACACCACCACGCCGTCCACGACGGACGCCTGACCATCACCAGAGCGCCCCAGCACCCACCCGGACACCCCGACCACTGGGACCTCGCCCCACCACCACCCTGACGGCCGCGGGCGGGTCAGCTCGCGTCACCATCGTCTGCGGGAGGCGCCTCAGGGCAGGTCGGCGACGAGGTCTGCCAACGGCCGGCGACGGCCCGTGTAGAAGGGGATCTCCTCGCGCACGTGCAGGCGAGCGCGCGACCCGCGCAGGTGCCGCATGAGATCCACGATCCGGTGCAGCTCGTCGGCCTCGAAGGCGAGGATCCACTCGTAGTCGCCGAGGGCGAACGAGGCGACGGTGTTGGCTCGGACGTCGGGGTAGTCCCGGCCCATCTGCCCGTGCTCAACGAGCAGCTCCCGGCGCTCCGCGTCAGGCAGGAGGTACCACTCGTAGGACCGCACGAAGGGGTAGATGCAGACGTAGGCACGGGCCTCCTCCTCGGCGAGGAAGGCGGGCACGTGCGACTTGTTGAACTCCGCAGGGCGGTGCAGCGCCATCTGCGACCACACCGGTTCGAGCACCGAGCCGAGGACCGTGCGGCGGAAGCGGTGGTAGGCGTCCTGCAGGTCGTCGCTGGTGGCGGCATGCATCCACAGCACGATGTCGGCGTCGGCCCGCAGCGCCGCGACGTCGTACCAGCCGCGGACGACGACGTCCTTCGCAGCGAGCTGCGCGACGAGCTCCTCGACCTCGCGCGCGATCACGCCGCGGTCAAGGTCGCGCAGCGGCATCGCGGATCGGAAGACCGACCAGGATGTGTAGCGGATGGTGTCGTTGAGGTCGCGCGCGATCTTGCCCTGCTGCGGACGCTTGCCGTCGGACTGCTCAGCCATGGCGCCATTGTCCGCCGGAGCCCAGACGGCGGGCAATCCAGGTCCCCGCCGACGACGCCCTCCCGATGCACGCCGCGATCCCGACGCCGTCGTACGCCGAGCCCGCCAGCGCGAGCCCCGGCAGCGAGTGAGCCGCCTCCGTGATCCGCTCGACCCGGTCCACGTGCCCGACGGCGTAGCGCGGCAGACCGTCCACCCAGCGGGTCACGCGCGTGGCGATCGGCCGCGCGCGGCCGAGCCGCGCCACGAACGCGACGTCATCCGCAGCCATCCGGGCGATCTCGTCGTCCTCGCGGTCGAGCACCGACGAGTCGTCCGCATGGCCGAGCGAGGCCCGCACGGCGACCAGCCCGGCGGCTTCCGCCGCCTCGGCGACCCAGGGCCACTTCTGCGAGGAGAACGTCGCCGCCTTGACCGAGCGGCCCTCGGTCGGCGGCACGAGGTAGCCGCTCCCGTCCGGCAGGGCTCCGCCAGGAAGGTCGGTGGCGCGGTACACGAGCGTGGCGACGGCGACCGAGGTGGTCCCGATCTCAGCGAGCTCGGCCTCGGCCTGGATCGACAGCCCCCGCATGAACCGGGCGGCGACCGGGGCGGGCACGGCCAGGATCACGGCGTCGGCAGCCAGGAGCCGCTCCCCGTCACCGTCGCGGACCTCGACCTCCCAGCCTGTCGCGCGGCGGCGCACGTCAAGGGCCTCGCTCCGAGTCCGGACCCGCGCTCCCACCGACTCGAGCCGGGCACGCAGAGCACCGGGGAGGCGCCCGACGCCCCCGGCGACCCCGGCGAACACCGGACCGGGGCGCCCGTCCACCATCGGCGGCTCGCGGCGAGCCCGGCGCGCCGCGGCGAGCAAGGAGCGCTCGCCGCGCATGGCCTCGAAGAGGCTCGGCGCGGCCGCGCGCAACGAGACGTTGACCGCCCGGTCGGCGTAGACGCCGAGCGTGAGCGGGGAGACGAGCCGGTCCACCACCTGGGGGCCGAGCCGACGACCCACCAGCTCGCCGAGCGAGATGTCCTCGTCGATGGGCGTGGCCCGGAGCACGTGGTCGAGCGGGATGCGCGCGAGCGCCTGCGGCGAGAGCACCCCGGAGCGGGCGATCGAGTCGAGATCCGTGGGCACGCCCATGACCAGCCGCGGCGGCAGATCGACCAGCTCGCTGTCCACGACCAGGCGCGGACGCTGCTGCGCGGACGGGTGCACGAGATCGTCGCCGAGGCCGACCTCGCGGATCAGCGACACAGCCTCGGGGCGGGTCGCCAGCACCGACTCGGCCCCCAGGTCCAGCGCCAGCCCCTCGACCTCGCCGACCCGCAGGACCCCGCCGACCTCGTCCGCAGCCTCGAGCACCGTGACGTCGAGGTCGTGGCGCTCCCGGCACACCTGCCAGGCCGCCGTCAGCCCCGAGACGCCACCACCCACGACGACGACGTGCGCGCGTGGGCCCCGCTGCTCCGTCACACGACTCACTGTGCCACTGCTCCCCACGGCCGCGCCGGGCAGGTCGTCGCAGCCGGATCGTGACCTGGCGTCGCGGAACCGGTGCCGTGCCGCTGCCGTCCGACCGCTGATCCGTAGGAGGACGCCATGACCGTACGCCGCACTCTCCTCGCAGCAGCCGTTCTCGTCCCCGCGCTCGTCCTGACCGGCTGCGCCGCAGGCGCCGACAGCGCGAGCTCGTCGGGTGCGTCGTCGGCGCCGCTCGGGCTGCCCGAGACGGCGTCCGGTGCCGATCTGGGGATCCCCGAGGCCGAGGGCGGCACCCGGTCCCAGGACGCGCCCGGCACGGTGGCCCTCGACCGCTCCGTCGTCGTGGTCGCCGCCACCACCGTGCGGGTCGAGGACGTCACCGTCGCGACCGACCGGGTGGGCGCGCTCGTCGCCGGCGCCGGGGGGCGCATCGAGACCCAGCAGGTGTCCCGTGGCGGCGGTGGTCCGGCTCCGCTGGAGGGCTACTGCCCCGATGGCTCCGACTGTCCGGCGGTCGCGCCGGGCTATGCCGTCTCCACCACGACGGTCCGCCTGGACAACGTCGCCGTCGACGGTTTCCTCCGCGACGTCGCCGCGCTCGGTGAGGCCCTCACCGGGTCGCGCTCCAGCACCGACGTCTCTGCCGAGGTAGCCGACGTGGACGCCCGGCTCCGCTCCGCGGAGGCCTCGCTGGCGCGGGTCCGCGCGCTGCTCGCGCGGGCGGAGACGATCTCCGACGTGGTGGCGCTGGAGGGCGAGCTGGCCCGGCGCCAGGCCGACCTCGAGGCGCTGCAGGCCCGTCAGCGCGTGCTCGACGACCAGACCGCGCAGGCCACCGTCACGGTCACCCTGGTGGAGCAGGACGTCGTCGTCGCTCCGGAGGAGTCCACGGGGTTCCTCGCGGGTCTGCGCCTCGGGTGGGACGCGTTCACCTCGGCCATGGTGGTCGGGCTGACGGCGGTGGGCGCGGTCCTTCCCTTCGCGCTGCTCGGCGCGCTCCTCGCCCTCGCCGTCTGGCTCGTCGTGCGGCGCACCCGCCGGTCGCGCCCTGCCCCGCCCTCGGCGCCCGCCACGACCTGACCAGTCGCGTTCGCGCCTCGATCACGACGCAGTGACCGGGTCGTGGATCAGTGAGCGGTGCGAGCGTGCACGCGGTCCACGACGCGGGCCAGCGCGTCCGGATCCGTGTCGGGCAGGACCCCGTGGCCCAGGTTGAAGATGTGCCCGGGGAGGTCGCGAGCGTCGGCGAGGACCCGGTCCACCTGTGCCGCGACCGCCTCCGGGCCGGCGAACAGAGCGGCAGGGTCGAGGTTGCCCTGGAGGGCGGTGCCCGCCCCCACGCGTCGGGCCGCCTCGTCGAGAGGGACCCGGACGTCGACCCCGACCACGTCAGCCCCGGCCGCCCGCATCTCGCTCAGCAGCTCACCGGTCCCGACTCCGAAGTGGATCCGCGGGACCGGGAACCCGGCGACCGAGGCGAGGACGTCGGCGGAGTGGCGCTGCACCGACGCGCGGTAGTCGCGAGCCGACAGGGCACCCACCCACGAGTCGAAGAGCTGGACGGCGCTGGCCCCGGCGAGCACCTGGAGCCGCAGGAACTCCCCGGTGATCCGGGCCAGCCGCGCGAGCAGCGCGTCCCACACGTCGGGCGCCTCCAGCATGAGGGCCTTGGTCCGCGCGTGGTCTCGGCTCGGCCCGCCCTCGACCAGGTACGACGCCAGGGTGAACGGGGCCCCGGCGAACCCGATGAGCGGTGTCGTACCCAGCTCGTCGGTGAGCGCCCCCACGGCGGCCAGGATCGGCGCGACGTCCTCCGCGCTGAGCTCGCGGAGCCGCTCGAGGTCCGCGGCCGTGCGGAACGGCTCGGCGACGACGGGCCCGACGCCCGGGACGATGTCGAGATCGATGCCCACCGCACGCAGGGGGACCACGATGTCGCTGAAGAAGATGGCCGCGTCCACGCCGTAGCGCCGCACGGGCTGCAGGGTCACCTCCACGACCAGATCGGTCGTCCAGCACGCCTCGAGCATGGACGTCCCCGCCCGGACGGCGCGGTACTCCGGCAGCGAGCGTCCCGCCTGGCGCATGAACCACACCGGCGTGTGCGGGACCGGCTCGCAGCGCGCCGCCAGCACGAGGGGGGACGTGCTCGTCCGCCCGGTGCGCAGCGGATGGCCCTCCGGCAGTGCGGTCACCGGGGGCACCGGGTCGGGTCCGGTCGACGAGTCGCTCACGGGCCGATCGTCGCACGCCGTCCGCGACGCGCCGGTCGGGAGCGCCGCTCCCGCGGTCCCGACCGCGCTCGACCTACTCTCAGACTGTGAACGCTCGCGGTCGAGGCACCGGGGGTGACCCGGCCGCGGGTCGCGCCCCGGAGGCGTTCGCGGTGGCGCTCGAGAGCATCCGCTCCACCTCCTTGCGACCGGAGATCGTGGTCGAGGAGACCCCGGCACCGCTGCGCCTCTCGCCGTACGCCGTGGCGCTGCAGGCCGACGTGGTCCTCGCGGACGAGGACGTGGCCAGCGGGCGGTTCGTGGTGCTGCACGACCCGGCTGGGCAGGAGCCGTGGGACGGGGTGTTCCGGGTCGTCGCGTTCGCCCGGGGCACCATCGAGCTCGACATCGCCGGAGACCCGATGCTCACCGAGGTGGCGTGGTCCTGGCTCGAGGAGTCCCTCGACGCACGCGGTGCGCAGCGCCACGCGGCCTCGGGCACCGTCACCCGGACCGCGTCGCAGAGCTTCGGTGCCCTCGCCGACCGGGAGCCCTCCGGCGACGTCGAGCTGCGGGCGTCGTGGACCCCCGACTCCGCCGATCTGGGCCCCCACCTGCTCGCGTGGGGCGACCTCCTGGCGCAGGTCGCCGGGCTCCCGCCCCTGCCGCCGGGCGTGGTGACGCTGCCCGGGCCACGCCGGCGCTGAGCACGGGCTCACCCGAACAGGTGACCCGGCGCCCGAGCTTCATGGATCAAGACTTGCCCCGACCCGGCCGATAGCCCTCCTGTGCACCGGGAGAGGCCCGGCGCCCGGAGCCGGCAGGAGGCAGCGCTGTGGTCGCAGTCGTCGAGCGTCCCAGCACGGCGGTCCCGCTCCCCCGGGCCCGCTTCAACGCACTGGTGGTGGCCGAGTCGCCTCTACGTCGTCAGGCCCTCGTCGCGCGGCTGCGGCTGCTCGGTGCCCGCGACCTCATCGAGGCCGCGAGCGCGGCCGAGGCGCGTGTGCGCGCGTCCTACTCCGGCACCCACGACCTCGTCGTGGTCGAGGGCGGGCTCTCCGACGGTCCGGCACTCCCCCTGCTCGCAGACCTGCGGGCGGCCGGGTGGCGGCGCGTCGTCCTGCTCACCGTCCGCGACGACCCCTACGCGGTCCGCGCCGCGATCAGCGCCGCCGTGCGCTGCTACGTCGTCACCCCCGAGCCCACGGCCGCCGCAGCGGCCCCGGCCCTCGCGCACCCCCGTCACCGGGGCGGCAGCCCCGACGAGCTGTCCGCACGTGAGGTGGAGGTCGTCCAGCTCGTCTCCGAGGGCCGCTCGAACAAGGAGATCGGCGACGCGCTCGGGCTCTCGGCCCTCACGGTCAAGAGCCACCTCGCCCGTATCGCCCGCAAGGTCGGGACGGGCGACCGCGCCGAGATGGTCGCTCACGCCATGCGCTCCGGCCTCGTGCACTGACCCGACCCGTCCGCCCCACGAGGGCCCGCCCGCCTATCCTGGACCGGACATGGACCAGGACCCAGGCCCCCCGGCAGAACTCGCCGACCCCGAGCCGGCCGACGAGGCGCCCGCCGCCGTTGCGCTGCTGGCTCCGGTCGAGGGTGTCCCACCCGTCGTCGAGACCCGCGCCGCGCTGGTGCGCGCCGCCGACGCGATCGCCGCGGGGAGCGGTCCGGTCGCCATCGACGCCGAACGCGCCTCCGGCTACCGCTACGGCCAGCGCGCCTACCTGGTCCAGCTGCGACGCGCCGGCAGCGGCACCCACCTCGTCGACCCGATGGCAGTGCCCGACCTGGTCCCGCTCGCCGAGGCGCTCGCCGGCACCGAGTGGGTCCTGCACGCCGCCACCCAGGACCTCCCCTGCCTGCGCGAGATCGGGCTGACCCCGGACCGGCTCTTCGACACCGAGCTGGCCGGCCGCCTGCTGGGCGAGCCGCGGGTGGGGCTCTCGGCCCTCCTGGAGAGCGAGCTCGGGGTCTCGCTCGCCAAGGAGCACTCCGCGGCCGACTGGTCCACGCGGCCGCTGCCCGAACCGTGGCTGCGCTACGCCGCGCTCGACGTGGAGCTGCTCGTCGAGCTGCGCGACGTGCTCGAGGACCGGCTGCGTCGCGACGGCAAGCTCGACTGGGCCCTCGAGGAGTTCGAGGCGGTGCGCACGGCGCCCCCGGCCACCCCCCGCACCGACCCGTGGCGCCGCACATCCGGGATGCACAAGCTGCGCCGTCCCCGTCAGCTCGCGGTGGTACGGGCCCTGTGGCAGCGCCGCGACGAGATCGCCCGCCGGCGCGACACCTCGCCCGGGCGCGTGCTCCCCGACTCGGCGATCGTGGCGGCAGCCCTCGCGACCGCCCAGGGGCAGCCCCTCGAGGACGTGCCGGCGTTCGCCGGTCGTGGCGCCC
>JAHECT010000014.1 GCA_024641605.1 Micrococcales bacterium | reverse complement strand
GGGATCGTCGGACTGCCCAACGTCGGGAAGTCGACCCTCTTCAACGCCCTGACCAAGAACGACGTGCTCGCGGCGAACTACCCGTTCGCGACGATCGAGCCCAACGTCGGCGTCGTGGGTGTCCCCGACCCCCGGATCGGGGTGCTCGCCGGCATCTTCGGCTCCGAGCGGCAGCTGCCTGCGACGGTCTCCTTCGTCGACATCGCCGGGATCGTCAAGGGGGCGAGCGAGGGCGCCGGACTCGGCAACAAGTTCCTCGCCACCATCCGCGAGAGCGACGCCATCTGCCAGGTGATCCGGGTGTTCACCGACCCCGACGTCGTGCACGTGGAGGGCCGGGTCGACCCGAAGGACGACATCGAGACCATCAACACCGAGCTGATCCTCGCCGACCTTCAGACGGTCGAGAAGGCACTGCCGCGGCTGCAGAAGGAGGCGCGGCTCAACAAGGACAGGGCCGCCGCGCTCGCTGCCGCCGAGGAGGCGAACCGCGTCCTGTCCGAGGGGACCACGGTCTTCGCGGCGGGCCTGGATCCGGCACCGCTGCGTGAGCTGTTCCTGCTCACCGCCAAGCCGTTCCTCTACGTGTTCAACCTCGACGCCGACGAGCTCGGCAACGACGCCCTCAAGGACGAGCTGCGGGTCCTCGTGGCTCCGGCGGAGGCCGTCTTCCTGGATGCGAAGACCGAGGCGGACCTCATCGAGCTCGACGACGACGAGGCGCTCGAGCTGCTCCAGTCGATCGGTATGGAGGAGTCGGGACTGACCACGCTCGCGCGGGTCGCCTTCGACACTCTCGGTCTGCAGACCTACCTCACGGCCGGCCCCAAGGAGTCGCGCGCGTGGACGATCCCGAAGGGGGCGACCGCGCCGGAGGCCGCCGGGGTCATCCACACGGACTTCCAGAAGGGCTTCATCAAGGCCGAGGTGATCTCCTTCGCCGACCTCGTGGAGTGCGGCTCCGTCGCCGACGCCCGCGCGAAGGGCAAGGCCCGCATGGAGGGCAAGGACTACGCCATGGCCGACGGCGACGTCGTGGAGTTCCGCTTCAACGTCTAGTCCCGAGGAGCCGACCATGCTGCTGTACTCCGTCGGTGTCTCCCTCGACGGCTTCATCGCCGACCGAGACGGAGGGATCGGCTGGTCGGTCCCGAGCGAGGACCTGTTTCGCTTCCACCTCGAGCGCGTGAGCGAGCTCGGAGCCGTCCTCCTCGGCCGTCGGCTCTACGAGACGATGCTCGTCTGGGAGACCGACCCGTCCCTGCGCGAGGACGAGCTCGGCTCGGACTTCGCCGACGTCTGGTGCGAGCTGCCGAAGGTGGTCTTCAGCCGCACCCTGGACCGGGTGGAGGGCAACGCCCGCCTCGCGACCACATCCGTTGCGGACGAGATCGCCGCCCTCGTGGCCGCGACCGGCAGGGACGTGGAGATCGGCGGCGCCGGCCTGGCGGGGCAGGCCTTCGAGCTGGGTCTGGTCGACGAGCTGCGCCTGTTCCGCCACCCCGTCGTGCTCGGGGGCGGCACGCCCGCGCTGCCGCCGGTCGGTTCGCCCGTGCCCCTGGTCCTCGTGGAGACCCGCACCTTCGACGGCCGCGTGGTGCACGAGCGCTACCGACGCGTCGATACGTGACCGCCGACGGGACGGCTCAGCGCCCGGCGGGCTCGCCGTGATCCCGACCGGCTCCGTCGTCGCCGACGCGCGACCGGGTGACCGCGCCTAGGATCGGCCGGGACCGTCGAGGTGAGGGAGCTCGGGCATGAGCAAGGGTGCGAAGGTCGTGCTGGGCGTCGCGATGGTCGGCGCCATGGCCGTCGGGGGCTACGTCCTCGTGCGGCGGTTCCGGCAGAAGATGGTCGTCGTGGACGACACGGTGCACGCGCTCCAGGACCAGCTCGACGAGCTCGACCCCGTGAGTCGAGCGGCCGTCGTCGCGAAGCTCACCAGCGACGAGGCCCGCCACCTCCGCCCCCACCGCTCCTGACCAACCCCCTGGGTGGGTCCCGATGAGGGCGACCCTCATCCAATAGAGCCGCACGAACCGGACCCTCATCGCGCCGCGTGACTCCGCTCGGCCGGATGCGCGAGCGCCTCGCCCCAGGTCGAGCGTCGACGTCGGTCAGCCAGGCGGGGCGGGCCGGGGTCGGGGCGGCTCGTCGCCCTCCTCGCGCAGCGAGGGGATCGCGCTCGGCTGCGGCTTGGCACCGTGCTTGTCGGCGTAGAAGGCGCGCACGCGGTCCATGTCGGCGCGGACGTCGTCGCTCGGCCGGAAGGACGGGCCGAACCCCGCGGTGCGGGTGGGACGGTCCACGAACCCGAGGACGAGCGGTACGTCGGCCTCCTGGGCGATGCGGTAGAAGCCGGACTTCCAGTGCCCCAGCCCGCCGCGGGTCCCCTCGGGTGCGATGACGAGGGCGATCGGCCGGCCGGCTCGGGCCCGATCGGTGAGGTCGGCCACGAGCGTCCCGGGGTTGGCGCGGTCCACCGCGATGCCGCCGAGGGAGCGCAGAAGGCCCCCGAACGGCGCGCGGAAGAGCTCCTTCTTGGCCAGGAAGCCCGGCGAGAGCTTGCTCGACCAGGCGATCCCGAGCATGAGCGGGAGGTCGAGCCAGGAGGTGTGGGGGTAGGCGACGAACACGCACACGGGATCGGGCGGGGGCTCCCCGACGAGGTCGTAGCGCAATAGCCCGAGAACAGCCCGTCCCAGCGTCCTCGGCATGCGGCCACCGCCCCTCGTCGGACCGGCGTCCGGTGCGTCGACGGTACGCCATCCCCCGTCGGCCCGCCGCCGCACGCCTCGGCGCCGGAGGGCGGCCGAGGGGGTCGTACGGCGCTCCAGCGGCTGTCCCGGGTCCGGGCACGGTGTGGACCGGACGGCCGTGATCACTACGATGGCGGCGGCCGCACGACGAGGTGGGGCCAGGGACCCGGAGGACATCCTGTGACCGATCACGCGCCCGCTGCCGCCCCCACCCCGGTCACCTGGCCCGCGCACGACCCCGCGACCTACCGCGTCGTGCCCGCCTCGTCCGCTCCGCTGGACCGCGACCGGATCGCGACGCTCCTCGACGCGGAGTGGGCGCGGTTCGAGAAGACGACCCCGGCGTCGGGCACGCACCACGAGCGCGCCACGCACGTGCTCCCGCTCGGGGTCCCCTCGTCCTTCCAGCACTGGGACCCCTACCCCGTCGCGATCGTCAGCGCCAAGGGGGCGTGGCTCACCGACGTCGACGGCCGCCAGGTCCTCGACCTGTCGATGGGCTTCGGCGCCATGCTCGCCGGCCACCTGAACCCCACGGTCGTCGCGGCGGTGGGCAAGGCGCTCGAGACCGGGACGCTCTTCGTGACGCCGTCGCCATCGGCGACCGAGGCGGCCGAGCGCTTCCAGCGCCGGTTCAACCTCGACAAGCTCCGCTTCGCCAACTCCGGCACCGAGGCGACCATGTACGCGCTGCGGACCGCTCGCGCCTTCACCGGCCGCAAGGCCATCGTGAAGATCGAGGGCGGCTACCACGGCGGCTACGACGCCCTGCAGGTGTCGGTGAAGCCGGCGGTCGAGGAGGCCGGCCCCGAGGAGGCGCCCACCCCGGTCACACCGTTCGAGGTCGAGGCCGGCGTCGTGCACGTCGTCCCCTACAACGACCTGGCCCGCCTCGAGCAGGTGCTCGACGCGCACGGACGCGACATCGCCTGCGTGTTCATGGAGCCGGTCCTCGAGAACATCGGCATCGTCGTGCCCGACGCGGGCTACCTCGCCGGCGTCCGCGCACTGTGCGACCAGCACGGAGCCCTGCTCGTCTTCGACGAGGTGAAGACCGGGCTCACGGCCGGGCACCAGGGCGCCGGCCAGCGCCTCGGCGTCACCCCCGACCTCGTCGCGCTGGCGAAGAGCATCGGAGGAGGCCTCCCGCTGGCCGCCTTCGGCGGGCGCGGCGACGTCATGGAGTGCGTGACCGACCACCGGTCCCCGCACTTCGGCACGTACAACGGCAACCCGCTCGTCATGGCGGCCGCCGTCGCCGTCGACGAGATCGCGACCCCGGAGGCGCTCGCCACCGCCGAGGCGCTCAACGTGGGCGCCCTCGAGCAGATGAACGCGATCATCACCGAGAACGAGCTCCCGGCCCACACCGTGGGCTTCGGGGTCAAGGGCGCGGTGACGTGGTCAGCCACGCCGGTCCGGACCTACCGGGACTACAAGCGCACCGACTTCGGCGCCGCCGAGCTGTCGTGGCTGTGGGGCGTCAACCGCGGAGTGCTCACCCCGCCCGGGCTCGACGAGCAGTGGCTCGTGTCCCTGGCGCACACCGGCGCGGACATGGGGATCCTCGTCGAGGAGTTCCGCGAGCTCGCGGCAGCGCTGCGGTCCTAGGCCTCGCTCGAGCGCTGCGCCGCCGGTCATCGAGACCGGCGGCGGCACAGCGTGCTCAGCGCGGGATGACCCCGCCGGTCTCCTGCAGCAGGGCACGAGCCGCGAGCCGACCCGACTCGACGATGCGGTCGAGCTGGTGGAACTCCAGCAGGCCCACACCCATGGGCGGGGGCGTCACCACCGTCGCGCCGCGGTCGAGGGCGACGGCGGTCGCGCCGCCGCTGCCGATCATCATCGTGCGCAGCAGCGTCTCGCCCAGGCCGGGGATCCGCGGCGGGCGCGGGCTGGACCCGGCCGGGCGGGTCCGCTCCCCGTCGGCCGAGCCGCCGAGGGCGATGTTGACCGCGAGCACGGGTCCCTCGCCGCGGTCGGTCAGCAGCGTCACGGGGAGGTTGTCCAGCACCCCGCCGTCGACGAGGATCCGTCCCTCGACCCGGCGGGGCGGGAAGAGCACGGGCAGGGCGAGCGAGGCGACCACCGCGTCGGAGGTGCGTCCGTAGCGGTGCACGTGGCGCTGGCGCGAGCCGATGTCGGTGCTGACGCACGAGAACTGGCGGGGCAGCTCCTCGATGAGGGCGGAGCCCAGCTGACGCTCGATCCCGGCCTTGGTACGGCGCCCCTTGGCGAGCGACACCGTCGGCAGCGTGTAGTCGCTGAACGGGCTCGCCCGGACGAACTCGTGGTAGCAGACCTCGTGGATCTCGGCGGGCGAGTGCCCGGCCGCGTACAGCGCGGCCATGAGCGCCCCGATGCTGGTTCCTGCCACACGATCGACGGTGATCCCCGCCTCGGCCAGCTCGGCCAGGACCCCGATGTGCGCGAAGGCGCGCGCACCGCCCCCGGCCATGACGACCCCGACCGAGGTGCCGCTGAGGGCACGGGCGACCGGTGCCAGCGCGTCCTCGAGCTCGTCGGTGCCGGCGTACGTCGTGCGCCAAGGCTCGAGCCGCTCGCTCCAGCGCGCCGCCTGCTCACGCGTGGGCCGTGGCCCGACGTGGACGAGGTCGCAGCGGTCGTGCCCGATCTCCGGGGCGTCGTCGGGATCGCCGCCCTGCGCCACGAGCACCAGGTGGTCGGCCTGCCTGCGGGCGAACTCCCAGGCGGGGGTCCCGGGCTCGGCGCCGACGAGGACGACCGTGTCGTGCTCGCGTTCGGCCCGGTGCAGCTCCTCCACCGCACCGACGTCGAGCAGGACGGTGTCGCGGTGCACCGCGAGCCGCGACTGCAGCGAGCGGGCGACCCGCTCGGCGGGCGCGCCGCGGTGCATCGCCAGCACCGACACCACGGACGGGAGCGTGTCGTCTCGGCGGACGTCCGGTCGGGCCTGCGCGAGCTGCGCGGCCAGCACCTCCGTGAGCCCCTCCAGGGCCGCGGGATCCCGGCGCACGATGCGGTCGAAGTCCTCGCGGGTGAGGCGTGCCACGGAGCTGTCGCGGCGCGCGCGGACCGAGGCGGACCGGGTCCCCCCGGTCAGCAGGGCCAGCTCCCCCACGGCGTCCCCGGGGCCGAGCTCACGCACGACCTCGTCCCCCACCAGCACCTCGAAGCGTCCCTCGTGGACGAGGTAGAGCGCGTGCGCGTCCTCACCCTCGCGGATCAGATAGGCGCCGGCGTCCACCGTCTCGATGACGGCGGCGTCGGTCAGCGCCGTGCGGACCCGGTCCGGCAGCCGGCCGAGCAGGGGGAGGGCGTCGAGCTCGCCCGACGCCGCCGGTGCGCGGGGAGCCGCCAGCTTCACCGACGCCGTGAGATCGGTGTCGGTGTCGGCCTCGTCGGGCTTGGCGGGCATCCGGCCGAGCAGAAGGGCCGCGACGGCGGTGAGGGTGAACACGAGCACGGCGAAGAGCCAGCCCGGCCGCAGGTCGTCGGCGGCGGTCCCCGGTGACGGGGTGCCGATGATGATGACGAGCAGCGCGATGCCGAGGACGCCGCCCAGCTGACGCGAGCTCGACACCATCGCTGAGGCGGTCGCGTAGCGCCCGCCGGGCACCGCGGCGAGCGCCGCGCTGCCGAGCAGCGGGAGCGTGGCGCCCGCGCCGATGCCGCTGAGCACCTGGCCGGGCAGCCACACGGTGAGGAAGTCGGGCTCGGTGCCGCTGCGCGCGGCGTACCAGACGTAGGCCAGCGCCCAGATGAGCGCGCCCGGGACGACGAAGAGGCGGTAGTCGCTCGCGGCCGCTCTCGGACCGAGCACGGCGGCGACGATCGCCGCCACCAGCGCGCCCGGGACGAGCGCGAGACCCGCCTGCAGCACGGAGTAGCCCCAGACGTACTGCAGCCACAGGATGTTGACGAGCAGGTAGGAGTAGAACCCCATGCCCGCCAGCACCGTGCCGATGTTGCCGACGAGGAAGGGCCGGATCCGCAGGAGCGCCGGGTCGAGCAGCGGTGAGCGGTGGACCCGCGAGCTCCAGACGAACCCCGCGAGCGCGGCGGCCGCCCCGAGCAGGCAGGCCAGGACGGCGGCGCTGCCCCAGCCCCAGGAGTCGCCCTGGACGAGCGCGGTCGTGAGGAGGGCGAGCGCGAGGGCGAAGAGCGCGGCGCCTCTGAGGTCGGGCACGCGCCGACGCCCGGGCGCGCGGCTCTCCGTGAGCATGCGCTTGGCCAGCCACCAGGTCGCCAGGCCGAAGGGCAGGTTGACGAAGAAGGCCCAGCGCCAGTCGCCGAGCTCGACCAGCAGACCTCCCAGCGGCGGTCCGAGCCCGGCGGCGACGGCCGCGGCTGCACCCCACAGGCCTACGGCGTGCGTGCGGTGCTCGGGCGCGAAGGCCTGGACGACGAGAGCCAGCGACGCGGGCACCAGCATCGCCGCACCGAGCGCCTGGAGGGCGCGCGCCCCGACGAGGAACTCCACCGAGGGCGCGAGACCGCAGACGACGGACATCACGGTGAACGCGACGGCACCCCACACGAAGGCGCGCCGCCGCCCGATGAGGTCGGCGAGCCGGCCGGCGGGGACGAGGAACGCCGCGAACATGATGTTGTAGGAGTTGAGGACCCACGACAGGTCGCTGATGGAGCTCTCCGGGAACGACTCCCGGATGCTCGGGAAGGCGACGTTGACGATGGTGGCGTCCAGGAACGCCAGGAAGGCTCCGAGCGAGGCCACCAGCAGCACGGCACGGTCGGAGACCCGCCCTCGCGGCATGTAGAGGGGCCGCGGCCCGGCCGGGACATCTGCTCGGACGTCGGTCGTGGGCACGGTCGAGGGCCTCCGGGTGACGGTCGTGGGCCGTCCGGCGACGGCTCGAGCCATAGAACAGCACGCGCGCCCTCGGCGCAGGGAGTTCGCGTGGCGCGCGTCGTCCCGGGGTCGATGGCTCGGGGTCGGTGGCCCGCGTCAGCGGCGGGCGGGGCGCCGCCCGGAGGGCACGACGATCCGGGCGATGCCGGTGTCGAGGTTCACCCGGCTGACCGGTGGCGCCGCGTCGCCGTCGTCGTCGCGGTCCATCTCGACGAACTCGTCGTGCTCGATCCTGTGCCGGTGCCCCGGGTCGAAGACCGACCCGAGCACGTCGAAACCCGCGGCGGCCGTGACCGGTGCGGCGGCCGCGCCGTCCCGGCGTCGACGGCGGGCGCGGGCAAGGTCGACGACCCCGAGGAGCACGAGACCGACGACGAGCGCGGGCAGCGTCAGCGCGAACAGCATCCCCATCACTGGCCCCCGTGGTGGGCGACGGCCTCGTCGACGCGGTACGCCAGCTCGATGTCGAGCTGGGTCACCCCGCCCGCGCTGTGGGTGGACACGGTGATGCGCAGCGTCCGCCACCGGATGTCGATGTCGGGGTGGTGGTCCATGGCCTCGGCCACCACGGCGATCTCGTCGACGGCCCTGATCGCGGCCGGGAAGTCGGGGAACGACGCCTCGCGGGACAGGGCGTCGGGACCGCCCGACCAGCCGGGCAGGTCACCCAGCTGGCGGTCGATCTCCTCGACGTCGAGTCGTCGGCTCACCCCGCCAGGGTCGCACGGCGTCCGCCCGGGACGCGAGGCCGACAGCGGCGGGGAACTGGCGCGGAACGCCCGAACGTCCCGCGTCCGCAGTGGCACAGTGGGGCCGTGCCCATCCCGGATGCGACCGCCCGCGACCTCACCGCCCGACGGGGGACCCGGCGTCGGGACCAGTGGCGCCACGAGGTGGACCGGCTCGTGGGCGAGCACGCGGCCGAGCTCGTCGCCTTCCGCCGTCGCCTGCACGCCCACCCGGAGCTCTCGGGGCAGGAGACCCGCACCACCGAGGCGGTCGCGGAGCGGCTGCGCGTCCAGGGTCTCTCGCCCGTCGTGCTCTCGGCGGGGACGGGTCTCGTGTGCGACGTCGGCACGGCGGCCTCCCCGGTCGTGGCCCTGCGCGCCGACATCGACGCGCTCGCCATGGACGACCTGACCGACACCGACTACCGCTCGCGGGTCCCCGGGGTCGCGCACGCGTGCGGCCACGACGCGCACACGGCCATCGTGCTCGGCGCCGGCATCGTGCTGCAGCGGCTGATGCCCTCCTCGGGGCTCTCGGGCACCGTCCGGCTCGTGTTCGAGCCAGCCGAGGAGTCCGTCCCGGGCGGCGCGGTCGATGTGATCGGCGAGGGCTTCTTCGACGGCGTGGGGTCGGTCTACGGCGTGCACTGCGACCCGAAGCTCGACGCCGGGTGCGTGGGCCTGCGCCCCGGTGCCATCACGAGCGCGACCGACTCGCTCACGCTCGTCCTCACCGGGCCGGGCGGCCACACCGCCCGGCCCCACCTCACGGTGGACCTGGTGGCCGAGGCCGCGCGGGTGGCGCTGGAGCTGCCCCGGGCGCTCGAGCACGTGGCGCGCGAGCACGGCCGGGCCTCGCTCGTGTGGGGCGCCCTCCGCACCGGCGACGCCCCCAACGTCATCCCGTCCTCGGCGGTGCTCACGGGGACCCTGCGAACCCCGGAGCAGACCCTGTGGGAGCTCGCCCCGGCCCTCGTGGAGCAGGCGCTCGCGGAGGTCATGCACGGCTCCCCGGCCCAGTGGCAGCTCCGCCACGACCGGGGGGTGCCCCCCGTGGTCAACGAGCCCGCGGCGACGGCCCGGCTGCACCAGGTCGCCGTGGACCTCCTCGGCGAGGAGGCCGTGACAACCACCGAGCAGTCCCTCGGTGGGGACTCCTTCGCCTGGTACCTGCAGCAGGTACCGGGGTCCTACGCCCGCCTCGGCGTCCGGGACGCCGCCTCGGACCGTCCCCCGTACGACCTGCACGGCTCGACGTTCGACATCGACGAGCGGGCGGTCGTGCACGGCGCGCGCCTGCTCGCCCTGGCGGCGCTGGTGGCCCTGGACGAGGCCGGGGCATGATCCCCACCCACGTGACGGCCGACGGCCGCCGCGTGGTGGTGGCAGCGGCGCTCGTCCATCGGGGCAGGCTCCTGGGGGCCCGCCGCACCCGGCCCGTGTCCGTCGCCGGCCGGTGGGAGCTGCCCGGGGGCAAGGTGGAGCCGGGGGAGGACCCGCACCACGCGCTGGTGCGCGAGCTGCGCGAGGAGCTCTCGATCGACGTCGAGGTCGTGGGAGGCGTCCCCGGACCGCTCGAGGGCGACTGGCCGCTGTCGGAGGACGCCGTCCTGCGCGTCCTGCGCGCCCGCCTCGTCCGTGGGGAGCCGGCGGCCGGGATCGCCCACGACGAGACCCGCTGGCTGGGTCCGCGGGAGGGCGACGCCGTGACCTGGCTCGACGCCGACGTCGCGCCCGCGCGCACGGCGCTCGCCCGGCTGGACACCTGGGTCGACTTCCCCGCTCGAGCCCTGTCGGGCCAGGGCGTCGTGCTCCGCGTCGCCCCTCTGGGCGACGGGCGCCGCGGGGTCGTCGTCGACCGCACACCGTTCCACCCGCTCGACCCCGGCTGGCCCGACCAGCCGGGCGACCTCGGCTCGCTCGCGGGGATCCCCGTCCTGGACTGCCTCACCGGGACGGTCGACGACCACGGCGAGCTCGCCGTCGGAGCGGGGGTCGGCGCCCGCCGCGGCGACGCCTCGCGGACCTGGGTGGTGGTGCACGTCGTGGACGCCGCCGGGGACGTGCCGCGGCCGGGCTCGACGGTGGACCTCGAGGTGGACCCCGGCACCCGGCTGCGCCTCTCGCGCGCGCACTCCGCGTGCCACCTCGCGGCGCTCGCGCTCAACGAGGCGACGGCCCGGTTCTGGCGGAAGGAGCCGCCGCGGCGCGACTCGCGCGGCCGGCCCTTCCTCGACCAGCTCGCGATCGTCGACTCGCAGGTGCGACCCGATGCCGCGTACGACGCCTACCGGGTCGGGCGCACGCTGCGGAAGGCCGGCTTCGACCTGGAGTCCTTCCTCGCCGAGGCGGGACCGGCCGAGGAGGAGGTAGCGACGTTGCTCGACGCGTGGACCGGTCGCGGGGGACCGAGCCGGGTCGAGGTCTCGGGTGATCCGACCCTCGGCGCCCGCCGGACCTGGGTGGCCGAGGTCCCCGGTGGACCGGCGTCGATCCCGTGCGGAGGGACGCACGTGGCCGACCTGGCCGAGATCGGCCGGATCCGCGTCTCCTACCGGCCGACCGACGAGGGGTTCGCCGCGAGCACGACGGTCACCCCACCCTGACGCGGAGGGCCGTGATGGGTGAGCGCGAGCGGGGCGTACGCGCTCGGTTAGGGCGGGGACCCTAGCGCGCCTAGGATGTGGGGGCTCCCCTCCCCATGGAACCGAGGTACCCCCATGCCGTCGACCGGCGCCCGCGCGGCCGTCCGCGACGACCTGCGCAACGTCGCGATCATCGCCCACGTCGACCACGGCAAGACCACGCTGGTGGACGCGATGCTCTGGCAGTCCGGGGCGTTCACCGCGCACCAGGCGGAGGAGGGCTCGGTCCAGGAACGGGTCATGGACTCGATGGATCTCGAGCGCGAGAAGGGCATCACGATCCTCGCGAAGAACACCACGGTCCGCTACGTCGGCGAGGGCGCACCCGAGGGCGGCGTGCTGTTCAACATCATCGACACGCCCGGGCACGCCGACTTCGGCGGCGAGGTCGAGCGCGGCCTCGAGATGGTCGACGCCGTGCTGCTGCTCGTCGACGCGAGCGAGGGCCCGCTCCCGCAGACGCGGTTCGTCCTGCGCAAGGCGCTGCAGAAGCAGCTGCCGGTCATCCTTGTGGTCAACAAGGTGGACCGTCCCGACGCGCGCATCGCCGAGGTCGTCGACGAGACCTATGAGCTGTTCTTCGACCTCGACGCCACCGAGGACCAGATCGACTTCCCGATCGTGTACGCCTCGGCCAAGGCGGGCCGCGCGTCCCTGAACCGACCCGAGGACGGCGGCATGCCGGACAGCGAGAACCTCGTGCCGCTGTTCCGCACCCTCATCGGCACGGTCCCGGCGCCGTCGTACGACCCGGACATGCCGCTGCAGGCGCACGTGACCAACCTCGACTCCTCGCCCTACCTCGGCCGACTGGCCCTGTGCCGGGTCCACAACGGCACGCTGCGCAAGGGGCAGCAGGTGGCCTGGGCCCGTCATGACGGATCGATCGAGCGGGCGAAGATCGCCGAGCTGCTCGTCACGCAGGCGCTCGAGCGGGTGCCTGCGGAGTCCGCCGGCCCCGGGGAGATCGTCGCGATCGCCGGGATCGAGGACATCACCATCGGCGAGACGCTGACCGACGTCGAGGACCCCCGCCCGCTGCCGCTCATCACGGTGGACGAGCCCTCCATCTCGATGACGATCGGCATCAACACCTCGCCGCTGGCGGGGCAGAGCGGGTCCAAGCTGACCGCGCGCCTGGTGAAGAACCGGCTCGACGCCGAGCTCATCGGCAACGTGTCCATCCGGGTCAAGCCGACCGAGCGCCCCGACACCTGGGAGGTGCAGGGCCGCGGCGAGCTCCAGCTCGCCATCCTCGTCGAGATCATGCGGCGCGAGGGCTTCGAGCTCACCGTCGGCAAGCCGCAGGTCGTGACGCGGATGGTCAACGGGCAGCTGCACGAGCCGATGGAGCATCTGACCGTCGACATCCCCGAGGACTACCTCGGCGTCGTCACCCAGCTGATGGCCCTGCGCAAGGGCCGCATGGAGCAGATGGTCAACCACGGCACCGGCTGGGTGCGGATGGAGTACGTGGTCCCCGCGCGCGGCCTGATCGGCTTCCGCACCGAGTTCCTCACCGAGACCCGGGGCACCGGTCTGCTCCACCACGTCTTCCACCGCTACGAGCCCTGGCACGGGGAGCTGCGCACCCGCCCGACCGGCTCGCTCGTCGCGGACCGCCGTGGGCCCACCACCGGGTTCGCGCTGGCCAACCTCCAGGAGCGCGGGACCCTCTTCGTGGGCCCCGGCACCGAGGTGTACGAGGGCATGATCATCGGCGAGAACTCGCGCTCGGACGACATGGACGTCAACCCCACCAAGGAGAAGAAGCTCACCAACATGCGCCAGTCCTCCGGCGACGTCCTGGTGCCGCTCATCCCCCACAAGCAGATGTCCATGGAGCAGGCCCTGGAGTTCTGTCGCGAGGACGAGTGCATGGAGGTCACCCCGGCCACCGTGCGCATCCGCAAGGTGGTGCTCGACCAGACCGAGCGCGGGCGGGCCGCGGCCCGGGCCAAGCGCGGCGGCTGACGCCAGCCGCGGGGAGGCCCTCTGGCGCGCAGGTCGTGGCGCAGGTCACGGCCCAGGTGTCGGATGTGTCCCGATTCGGTACGGAGCGGTCACGATTCCGTCACGGGGTGCCTCGGAGGTTGGTGCCACCGATGGGATGTCGTAGGTTCCACAGGTCCCGGGGGGCGGGACCGATCCGGGGAAACCGGAGAAACGCCGGTGTCCACCGCCCGAGATGTCAGGTCTTCCCGGAGCCAGACAGGAAGGCAATAGGTCTTTCATGAGCGTTCTCGTCCAGGACAACCCCGCAGCGTCGCCGCCGACCCCCGACCCCGACCAGGGCGAGGAGATCCAGGGCCGGTCTCTCTCGGCCATCGCCTGGGGGCGGTTCCGCCGCGACAAGGTCGGCATGTTCTCCCTGGGCGTGCTGATCCTGCTCCTGCTCTCCGCGCTCCTGGCCGGGCCGATCACCTCGTTGATGGGGGTCGACCCCTACACGCTCAACCCCGAGGCCCTCGACAAGGCCAACGGCGGCATCCCGCTCGGCTGCGGCGTCCCGGACGCGAGCTTCTTCTGCGGCATCTCCCGCGAGCACCCGTTCGGGGTCGAGCCGGGCACCGGTCGCGACCTGTTCGCCCGCGTCCTCTACGGCATGCGGATCTCGATCTTCATCGCGCTCTCGGCCACGCTGGTCACCACGCTGCTGGGCACGGTGTTCGGCATCGTGGCCGGCTACCTCGGCGGCCGCTGGGACACCGTGATCAGCCGCCTCATGGACATCATCCTGGCGTTCCCGTTCCTGCTGATCATCCTGGCGCTCTCGGGGGTCTTCACCCAGCGTCTCGTGGCGATCGGGGTCCCCGAGGGCAACCCGGCCCGCATCACCTACCTGGTCCTCGTGCTGAGCCTCTTCGGCTGGCCCTACCTCGCGCGCATCGTGCGCGGCCAGGTGCTCTCGGTCCGCGAGCGCGAATTCGTCGAGGCGTCGATCGCGATGGGTGCGGGCACCCGGCGGATCCTGTTCAAGGAGATGCTGCCCAACCTCTGGGCGCCGATCATGATCTACGCGACGCTCACGCTGCCGACCTACATCGCGACCGAGGCCGTGCTGAGCTTCCTCGGCGTCGGCGTGCTGCCCCCGACCCCCACCTTCGGCGCGATCCTCGCCGACTCGGTGACCTACATGAGCATCATCCCGTCGTACCTGCTCATCCCGGGCGTGATCCTCGCCATCCTCGTCGTCACGTTCAACCTCGTGGGCGACTCCGTGCGCGATGCGCTCGACCCCAGGGCGTCGCGCCAGTGACGACCCGATCCCAGAAGTTCCCGAGAGGTGCGCGACCGCGCACCTCGCCGGGAGGCACCAGCCGGGGGATCCCCGGCGACAATCCAGGAGGACACATGGGCAAGGCCAAGCCGGGCGTCAAGTTCGCCGTGGTCGCTGCCGCCGGAGCGCTCCTGCTCGCCGCGTGCGGCGGCGGCAGCAGCGACAACGGTGACAGCGGAAACGGTGACAGCGGCGCCACCAAGGGCGGCACGATCACCTACCTGCAGCTCGAGGAGCAGTTCACCAACCTGGACCCGCAGCGGGTCTACACCGGTGAGGACCTCGCGTTCTTCAACGGCACGATCTTCCGTACGCTCACCGCGTACAAGTTCTCGGCCGACGCGGCCGAGGGCACGACGATCGTCCCCGACATGGCGACCGACCTCGGCACGCCCAACGCGGACTCGACCGAGTGGCAGTTCACCCTGCGCGACGGGATCACCTGGGAGACCGGTGACCCGGTCACCTGCGAGGACGTGAAGTACGGCGTCTCGCGCACCTTCGCCACCGACGTCATCACCAACGGCCCGACCTACGCCATCTCCATGCTGGACATCCCCAGCGAGGAGGACGGCAGCTCGTCCTACAAGGGCCCGTACACCGGCGTCGGCCAGGAGGCCTTCGACCAGGCGGTGACCTGCTCGGAGGACAACAAGACGATCACGTTCAAGCTGAGCCGTCCGGTCCCGGACTTCAACTACACCGTGACCCTGCTGTCCTTCGCCGCTGTGCCGAAGGCCGCGGACACCGGTGAGAAGTACGACGACAAGCCGGTCGCCAACGGTCCGTACAAGATCCAGGAGTACACGAAGGGCAAGGGTGGCAAGTTCATCCTCGTCCGCAACGACGCCTGGAGCCAGGACTCCGACCCCTACCGCAAGGCGTACCCGGACCAGTGGAGCGTCGACTTCGGTATCGACCCGACGGTCATCGACCAGCGCCTGATCGCCGGTGCTGCCGCCGACCAGGCCACGCTGTCGAACGCTCTGCAGCCGCAGTCGCTGCCGATCGTCTTCAACGACCCGAAGTTCGAGAACCGTCGGATCAACGAGTTCGACCCCTACGTCCGCTACTTCGCGGTCAACGTCCAGAAGGTGCCGAACCTCAAGCACCGTCAGGCGATCGCCGCGGCGATGAACCGCGACGCGCTGCTCACGAACGCCGGTGGTGCCTTCGCCGGTGACCTCGCGGACGGCGTGATCAAGCCCAACATCGGTCAGGACTACGCCCCGACCGGCCTGTGGGAGGGCCTGCTCGGCCAGACGATCCCGGCGACGGGTGACCCTGAGTACGCCAAGCAGCTCATCGCCGACTCCGGCGAGCCGATGCCGACGATCACGTTCGACTACCCGAACACGCCGACCAACGAGAAGGCCGCGTCCATCGTGGTCGCCTCGCTGCAGGCCGCCGGCATCACCGCCAAGCCCAACCCGATCGAGGCCGGCCAGTACTACGGCGTCGTCTTCGACCCGGAGAAGGCCCACGAGGTCATCAACGCGGGCTGGGGCCCGGACTGGCCGAACGCCTCGACGGTCATCCCCGAGCTGTTCACCCCGTCCGGTGGGTTCAACCTGAGCCAGGCCGACGACAAGGACTTCAACGCGAACGTCGACGCGGCGAAGATCGAGTCGGACCGCGCGGCCCAGGCCACCCAGTGGCAGGAGCTCAACAAGTACGCCATGGAGCAGGTGTTCGCGATCCCGACCCGCTTCGGTCGTGACCAGCGCCTCCCCGGCGAGAAGCTCGGCAACGCGTACCTGTGGCCTGCTTACGGCGCCTGGCCGTACGGCGACATGTACGTCACGCAGTGATCTAGCCAGCACGTTGGCTCCCCTGGTGGGGGCGGGGTTTCTACCCCGCCCCCACCGCGTGGGGCGCTACCGTCGGATCGGCTCGTCGGCTCCTTCTGGCACCTTCGTCCTGACCTGAGAGGCACCACCCTTGAGCGGCTACATCGTTCGACGCGTGGTGAGCATGCTCCTCATGCTCCTGCTGCTGACGCTGGTGGTCTTCCTGCTGTTCAGCGTGCTGCCCGCCGACCCGGCGCGGCTCACCTGCGGCAAGGCGTGCACCCCCGCGATCATCGAGGCCAACCGCGAACGGCTAGGCCTCAACCTCCCCGTCTGGCAGCAGTACTGGGAGTTCCTCAAGGGCATCTTCGTCGGCCGCACCTACGGATCCGGTACGGCGAGCTTCACCTGCGACGCCCCGTGCCTGGGCTACTCGTTCAAGCGCGGCGAGGAGGTGACCACGCTCATCAAGACGGCCTTCCCGCCCACGATGTGGCTGGCCCTCGGCGCGTTCATCCTCTGGATCACCGTGGGCGTCTCGGCCGGCGTCTACACGGCCCTGCGCCGCGGCAGGTGGCAGGACAAGACGATCATGGGCCTGTCCCTGGTCGGCTACTCGCTGCCGTCGTTCTTCATCGGCCTGCTGCTGCTCTTCTTCGTCATCATCAAGTGGCAACTGCTGCCGTTCCCGAGCTACGTCTCGCCCTTCGAGGACCCGGTCCAGTTCTTCCAGACGATGCTCCTTCCATGGATCGTGCTGGCGATCCTGTACGCGGCCTTCTACACCCGGCTCACGCGCAACCAGATGCTCGACACCCTGGGCGAGGACTACATCAGGACCGCACGCGCCAAGGGGCTGCCCGAGCGCACAGTCATCCGCAAGCACGGTCTGCGCGCCGGCCTGACGCCGATCGTCACGGCGGCCGGCCTCGACCTCGCCGGGCTCCTCGGCGGGGCGATCATCACCGAGCAGATCTACAGCCTGCCCGGTCTCGGGTCCCTCGCCATCAACTCGGTGGTTGACGCAGACCTGCCGGTCATCGTGGGGATCACCCTCGTGACCGCGTCGTTCATCATCATCGCCAACCTGATCGTCGACCTGCTGTACGCCGTCATCGACCCGCGGGTGAGGCTCGTATGAGCAAGCTGGGATCCAGTCGTCCCTATCTCGACGTCGTCGACCTCAAGGTCGAGTTCCCGACCGAGGACGGTCTCGTCCGCGCGGTCGACGGCGTCTCCTTCTCGCTGGAGCGGGGCAAGACCCTCGCGATCGTGGGCGAGTCCGGCTCGGGCAAGAGCGTGACCTCGCAGGCGGTGATGGGCCTGCACAACCGCAAGACGACCACGATCAGCGGAGAGGTGGTCCTCGACGGCGACGACCTCATCTCGCTCAGCGACGACGACGTCCGGCGCCTGCGCGGCGAGAAGATGGCGATGATCTTCCAGGATCCGCTGTCGAGCCTGCACCCCTTCTACACGATCGAGCGCCAGCTGGTGGAGGCCATCCAGGTCCACCAGTCGGTGAGCAAGGGCGAGGCGCGCAAGCAGGCCGTGGGCATGCTCGACCGGGTCGGCATCCCCAGCCCCGATCGACGGATCAGCGACTACCCGCACCAGCTCTCGGGTGGCATGCGCCAACGCGTCATGATCGCGATGGCGCTGCTCAACAGCCCCTCGTTGCTCATCGCAGACGAGCCCACGACGGCGCTCGACGTGACGGTCCAGGCCCAGATCCTGGAGCTGCTCAAGGACCTCCAGCGCGACTTCAACACCGCCATCGTCATCATCACCCACGACCTCGGGGTGGTGGCGGACACGGCCGACGAGGTCGTCGTCATGTACGGCGGCCGCCTCGTCGAGCACGGCACGGTCGATGACGTGTTCCACCGGCCCGAGATGCCCTACACCCTCGGTCTGCTGGCATCCATGCCGCGGCTGGACCGGGTCCGCCTGGAGCGGCTCGACCCGATCCCGGGCCTGCCGCCCTCGCTCATCCGGCTGCCCCAGGGGTGCGTCTTCCGGCCCCGCTGCACCTACCACGAGCGCGTACCCGGCGGTCGATGCGACACCGAGCGCCCCGACCTCACGGCGACGGCGCCCGGGCACGAGGTCCGCTGCCACATGCCGGCCGAGGAGCGTCGCGCCATCGCGGCCGAGCGCCTCGGCATCCCGATCGGAGGCCCCGCATGACCGCCGAGACCGTGGAGTCCGTTCCCGCGACGACGGGCGACCCGGTCCTGCGGGTCAGCGGCCTCAAGCAGCACTTCCCGGTGACCTCGGGCGCGATCTTCAAGAAGGTCGTGGGCCAGGTGCGCGCCGTCGACGGGATCGACCTGGAGGTCTACCCCGGCGAGACGCTGGGCCTGGTGGGCGAGTCCGGCTGCGGCAAGTCCACGGCCGGCCGGTCCATGCTGCGGCTCCTGGACCCGACCGAGGGAACGGTGGAGCTAGGCGGTCGCGATATCACGGCGATGAGCCGCCGCGAGCTCGTCCCGCTGCGCCGCGAGGCGCAGATGATCTTCCAGGACCCGTACAACTCGCTCAATCCGCGGCACACCGTCGGCTCGATCATCTCCTCGCCGTTCAAGGTGCAGAAGGTGGACCCGAAGGGCGGGGTCAAGAACGCGGTCCAGGAGATCATGGAGCGCGTCGGGCTCAACCCGGAGCACTACAACCGCTACCCCAACGAGTTCTCCGGCGGTCAGCGCCAGCGGATCGGGATCGCGCGGGCCATCGCCCTGCGCCCCAAGCTCATCGTCTGCGACGAGCCGGTGTCCGCCCTCGACGTGTCCATCCAGGCGCAGGTCATCAACCTGCTGGAGGACATCCAGGCCGAGTTCGGCATCGCGTACGTCTTCGTGGCCCACGACCTGTCCGTGGTGCGGCACATCTCCGACCGAGTCGCGGTCATGTACCTCGGCAACATCATGGAGCTCGCCCCCCGCGACGTCCTCTACGACAAGCCGCTGCACCCCTACACCCACGCGCTGCTCTCCGCCGTGCCGGTGCCCGACCCCGGCACCGCCAAGCGCGAGCGGATCCTGCTCCAGGGCGACCTGCCGAGCCCGATGAACCCGCCGTCCGGGTGCGTCTTCAGCACGCGCTGCTGGAAGGCCGAGGACCGCTGCCACGTCGAGAAGCCGGTGCTGCGCGAGCTCGCCCCCGGGCACACGGTGGCCTGCCACTTCCCGGTCGAGCACGTCGAGGGCCAGGTGACGGGTCCGCTGGACGACTCGGTCGCCCCGACCTTCCCCGACCTCGTCGACCGGCCGCAGGGCACGCCGGTCGTCAAGGAGATGGGCGCCGGGATGAGCCCTCAGCGCCTGAAGACGCACGAGGACTTCCCGCGCGACGACTGACCCGTCAGGTCAGGTGCCGGCGCAGGAAGTCCAGCTCGATCAGCAGCTTGTTCTCCGCGACCTCCGGCTGGGGCGTCATGTGCGTGACACCCGAGAGCGGCAGCACCTCGTGCGGCCGCCCGGCGACCGTGAGCGCCGCCGACAGCGCCAACGAGTGCGCGACCACGACGTTGTCGTCGGTCAGGCCGTGCATGAGCAGGAGCGGCCGGCGCAGCCGCGCTGCCTCGGCCAGCAGGCCACAGCCGTCGTAGACGGACGGGTCCTCGTCGGGGTGGCCGAGATAGCGCTCGGTGTAGGCGGTGTCGTACCAGCGCCACTCGGTCACCGGCGCCCCCGCCACCGCCGCGTGCACCCGCTCCGGACGGCGCAGCACCGCCAGCGCGGCGAGGTAGCCCCCGAAGGACCATCCCCGGATGCCGACCCGGTCGCCGTCGGTGTCCTCGGGCCAGCGCGCGAGGACGGCGTCGAGGGCGCTGATCTGGTCCTCGAGGACCGGGCCCGCGAGGTCGCGGTGGACGGCGCGTTCGAACGCCGGCCCGCGACCCGGGGTGCCGCGGCCGTCGGCCACCACGACGCAGAAGCCCTGGTCGGCCAGCCACTGGCTCTCCCCGAAGGCGCGGGCCGAGGCGACGACCTCCTGGTGGTGCGGACCGGCGTAGGGGGCGAGCAGCACCGGCAGCCGGCGCGACCCGGGGACGTGGTCGTGTGGGAAGAGGACCGCCGTGCGCAGCGCCCGATCGCCGGCCTCGAGGACCTGCACGACAGGCGTCACCTGCGGTCGCTCGGCGAGGCTGGGCACGGTGCGGGTCCCGCCCCCGGCCACGACCTGGTGCTCGACCTCGACGGAGTCGAGCCGTCGGGACACGAGCACCGTCGTGCCCCCCGCGCGTCGTCCGATCGTCCAGCCGTCCTGCGGCCCCACCGGGGCGACGCTGCCGTCCCACCCCACCTCGGCCAGGGCGCAGACGTGCGGGTGGGGGGCCGTCGACACCAGGGCACCGGACTCGTCGACGTCGATCACGCCGCGGATCTGCAGCCCCGCGGGGGAGAGCCAGCCGTCGTCCGCCTGGAGGCGGTACGTGTCGGAGTCGCGGTCGGCGCGGAGCGTCATGAGCTGCCCTTGCGGCGACCACCGCGTGGCGCCCGGCGCCGCGTCGATCCACGCGTCGTCGTGGATCTCGGCGACGACGCGGGGGGCGCCGGTGAGCGGGTCGATCTCGAGCACGGCCTGGTCCTGCTGGGACCTCGACATGACGACGATCAGGGGGTTGCGCCCGGGCTGCCACGCGACGTCGACGAGGTAGGGGTGGCGGTCGCGGTCCCAGGTGGCCGCCGCGACGGAGCCGTCGAGGCCGACCAGCTCGAGCCGCACGTCCGCGTTGGCGGTCCCGGCGGCCGGGTAGCGGTGCGACCTCGGCGGCCGGTCCGGGTGCACGGGGTCGGCGATCCACCACTCCTGCACGGGCGACTCGTCGACCCGCTCGACGAGCACCGTCGAGGAGTCCGGCGACCACCAGAAGCCCCGGCTCCGCCCGAGCTCCTCGGCGGCGACGAAGTCCACCAGGCCGCACGTCTCGCGCTCGTGCGCGGGCTCGGCGAGGAGCCGGTCACGGGTCCCGTCGGCCGCTACCACCCTCAGCGAACGGCCGGCGACGTAGGCGATCCAGGCACCGTCCGGCGAGGGTCGGGGGTCGAGGACCGGACCCGGCAGGTCGAAGCCGCGCACCGCGCCGGCCCCCGACACGTCGGCGGAGTACAGCCCTCCGGAGAGGGCGAAGGCCGCCGTGGTGACGTCCCGATCGGTCGCGTAGCCCACGATCCCGGCATTGCCCTCGCGCATCCGCTCCCGGCGCGCCTGCTCCTCGGGGGAGAGATCTTCCGCCCCCTCGTGCAGGGCTGCGGGATCCGCCAGGAGCTGCTCCGCGCCCGTGACGGGGTCCATCGCCCACAGCCGGCCCACCGGATCCGTGCCCGAGGCAGACCGGACGAACAGCACGCGGGCACCGTCGGGGGAGATGGTGAACAGCCGTGGTGCCCCGGCGGTGAAGGCGCGGGTCCGGGCGCTGTGCCGCGGGAAGGACTCGGGTTCCATGGCAGGAGTCTCTCAGCCCTCGGAGAGCGCGCTCGAGCCCGTTAGGCTCCTCGACCGTGACCGGAATCCAGGCGGAGCGCCGACTGCTGCTCGTGCACGCCCACCCCGACGACGAGACCATCGGGACGGGCGCGACGATGGCCAAGTACGTCGCGGAGGGCGCGCACGTCACGCTCGTCACCTGCACGCTCGGGGAGGAGGGCGAGATCCTCGTCGAGGACCACGCCCACCGCGCCGCCGACCGCGACGACACCCTCGGCGAGCACCGCGAGATCGAGCTCGCGCACGCCATGGCCGAGCTCGGCGTCACCGACCACCGGCTGCTCGGCGGCGCCGGCCGCTACCGCGACTCCGGGATGATGGGCACGCCCGACAACGACGACGCCGACTGCTTCTGGCGCGCCGACCTGCTTGCGGCCGCGGTCGACCTGGTCCCGGTCGTCCGGGAGGTGCGCCCCCAGGTGCTCGTGACCTACGACGACTTCGGCGGCTACGGCCACCCCGACCACATCCAGGCGCACCGTGTGGCGACCTATGCCGCGTCGCTGGCGGCCGCGCCCTCGTTCCGCCCCGATCTCGGCGCTCCGTGGGAGATCGCCAAGGTCTACTGGACCGCGTTCCCGAAGTCGGTGGTGCGCCAGGGCATCGACGCGCTGCGGGCGGCCGGCGACACCAGCGGGTTCGCCGCCATGGACCCCGACGACCTCCCGTTCGCCTGCGACGACGACCTGGTGACGACCGTCGTGCGGGCCGAGGACCACGTCGACCGCAAGATCGCGGCGATGCGCGCCCACGCCACCCAGATCAGCGTCGAGGACGGCTTCTTCGCGCTGTCCAACAACCTCGGCTCGCGCGCCCTGGGGGCCGAGCACTACCGGCTGGTCAAGGGCGCTCCGGGCGGTCCGCGCGACGACGACGGTCGCGAGACCGATCTCTTCGGCGGGCTCTAGCCTCCAGCCCGGATCTGGCGGAGGGTTCCGCCGCAGTGACTCTGCGTGGCCACTGGACCGGTCGAGGTAGGCCGGCTGGGTGACGCTGCGGGCTCGCAGGGGGCGTTTCCCCCGGTGGTCGCTCACGATGAGTGCGCGGCCCGCCGACCGGCGGGTGCCAGCGACGAGGAGCGATCCATGGCCACGCCCGACCGCACCGAGACCACCTCCGAGATGCTCGACGCGGCGAGCGCCGGCCGCCTGGACGTGGCCAGCGCCGATGTCGGCGTCTCCCGGGAGCGGTCGCGGCGCCGTCGACTCGTGGTCCTGGCGGCCCTGTTGATGATCCCTGCGGTGTACTTCTGGGGCCGGTGGATCGGTGGCGACGGGATCAACCTGCTCTCCCTGGACTTCCCCTCGATCGACCCGATCATCCTCATGCCGGCCCTGTTCTTCCTCGTGCTCATCCTCGTGCTGCTGGGCTCCACGATCGGTGCCGGCCGCTCCCCGCACGTGACCTACCGTCCGGAGCAGATCGACGTCTCGCTCGAGGACGTGAAGGGCATCGACGGCGTCAAGGACGACGTGGTGCGGTCCCTGCAACTGTTCCTGGCGCACAAGGCCTTCTCCACCCAGATGGGTGGCACGCCGCGGCGCGGCCTGCTGTTCGAGGGGCAGCCAGGCACCGGCAAGACCCACCTGGCGAAGGCCATGGCGCGCGAGGCCGGGGTGCCCTTCCTCTTCGTCTCAGCCACGTCCTTCCAGTCGATGTACTACGGCGCGACCGCTCGCAAGATCCGCTCCTACTTCAAGGCGCTGCGCAAGGCCGCGCGGCAGGAGGGCGGCGCGATCGGCTTCATCGAGGAGATCGACGCGATCGCGATGTCCCGAGGCGGCCTGTCGATGACGGCCCTGCCGAGCACCGGCAACGCGGCGCTCTGCTGCGGGGGGCTCGAGGGTCTGCCCGCGTCCTACCAGTCCTCGCTCGCCGTCGCGGCGGCGGGATCGACGGTGAACCGCTCGATGACCAGCGAGGGCGTGGGCGGCGTCGTCAACGAGCTCCTCGTGCAGATGCAGTCCTTCGACGACCCCACCGGGTGGCAGAAGCTGCACAGCTGGTTCGTCGACAAGGTGAACCTCTACCTCCCGGCGCACAGCCAGCTCAAGCGGCCCACGCCCCCGAGCACCAACGTCCTGGTCATCGCCGCGACGAACCGCGCCGACAACCTCGACCCGGCCCTGCTGCGTCCGGGGCGCTTCGACCGTCGGCTCACCTTCGAGCCGCCCACGAAGGCAGGGCGCCGCGAGCTGATCGACTTCTTCCTCTCCCGCAAGGCGCACGACCTGGAGCTCGACTCCGCGGAGTCGCGCGACAGTCTCGCCGCCGTCACCCAGGGCTACACCCCCGTCATGATCGAGCACCTCTTCGACGAGGGGCTCGTCAACGCCCTGCGCCGGGGTGCGCAGGCGATGACGCGCTCCGACATCGAGCGGGCCCGCCTGGTGGAGGAGATCGGGCTCGGGCAGCCGGTCGCGTACACCCCGCACGAGAAGCGGCTCATCGCGACGCACGAGGCCGGCCACGCCGTGACCGCCTGGCTCGTCGCCCCGGAGCGGCGGTTGGAGGTGCTCACGATCATCAAGCGGCGCGACGCGCTCGGGCTGCTCGCGCACGGTGACGCCGAGGACGTCTTCACCCGCTCGCGTGCCGAGATGGTGGGGCTGATCCGGATCGCCATGGGGGGCCAGGCCGCCGAGGAGCTCTTCTTCGACGACATCTCCACCGGCCCGGCCGGGGACCTGCTCTACGCGACGAATGTCGCGGCCCAGATGGTCGGCGCGGCCGGCATGACCGACACGCTGATCTCGTACTCGGCCATCCAGGGGAGCGCGCTGTCAGACACCAACATCGTCGGCCGCGTGCTCGGGGACTCGGACGGGCGTGGTCGCGTGGAGCGCATCCTGCAGGAGCAGAAGGCCCACACCCGAACCCTGCTGTCGGAGAACCGCCACCTCGTGGAGGCCCTGCGGGACGCCCTCATGGAGCGTCACGAGCTCATCGGCCGTGAGATCACCGACGTGCTGGTCGAAGCCGCCCGCGCGGCGGGCACGCTGGACCTGCGTGAGCAGGTCGTCGGCGACCGGGGCGCGACCGTCGTGGCCCGGACCGAGCGGGTGACGGGCGCGCACGTCCCCGACGCCTGGATGTGACCCGCCGACGGCCTACGCTCGACGCGTGAGCCGACCGAACCCGCACCGCCTGACCTACACCGCCCTCGTCGCGGGTGGCGTGCTCCTCGGGGCGGTCGGCGCCGGCCTGTCGACCGTGCGGGTCCAGATCGGCGGAGTCAGCCTCCCCTGGGGGCTGGCGCTCGTCGTCGTCGCCCTCGGGGTGGGTGCTCGCGCCGGGGCCTGGCTCGTCGGGAGCCGGAACGGCGCGGTCGCGGTGGTGCTGGGCTGGGTGCTGCCGACCCTCGCCTTCGCGGCCCTCTCGCCCGGAGGCGACGTCCTGCTGCCGGACGTCGCGCGGACCTACGTCTACCTCGGCGGCGGGCTCGTGGCGGGAGCGCTGGCCGTGGTCGTGCCGCTGCCCGCCGGAGCCGCCGAGGCGGCCCGTGAGGCCTACGAGCCGGCGGCGGGGGATCCGGCGGCGCCCTGACCCCGGCGCTTCAGGTGCCGGCCCGCCCGGCCGATGGCCACCAGGTGAGCACCGCGATGACCTGGTTCGACGACGAGCCCGTCGTCGCGGCCGCGGAGAGTGCGGACCACGTCGTGGTCCGCCTGGCCGGCGGCCGCTACTGCCTGCGCGCGACCGACGTCGCCGAGGTGGTCCCCGTCCCGGTCCTCACGCGCCTGCCCGGGGCCCCGAGGTGGATCCGGGGCGTGGCCAACTGGCGCGGCCACGTGCTGCCCGTCGTCGATCTTCGCCCGGTGCTGCAGGTGGGCGAGCCGGCTCTGCCGTCGAGCGCGCGGGTCGTGGTGCTCTCGGTCGCCGACGTCGAGGTCGGCCTGCTGGCCGAGGCCGTCGACGGCCTGCTGGAGGTGCCCGCCGAGGTGCCCCTGCCCCCGCCGACCGTGCCCACCGCAGCGCTGGTCACCGGCGTCCACGACGCCGGCCCGCGTGGTCTGGTGGCCGTCCTGGGGACGGCGGAGATTCTCGCCCTGGCCCACCGCGGCTGAGGCAGCGGCCGGACCTCGCCGAAGCCGAGCCCGTTCACCCCTTCAGGTGAAGGCCGAACGTCCCGACATCCCCAGGGAGCGGGCCGCCCCCGGCCCGCCCGGGACGCACGGGAGCAGGCGTGGAGTTCAGCAAGCGCATCGCGGTGATCGCGAGCGTCGCCACCTGGGGATGCGTGGCGCTCGGTCTCGTCTCGGCGTACCTCACCTCGACCTTCGTCCCGGCCGCACCGGTCGAGATGGACCAGGTCTGGATCTGGACCGTCTTCGGGTCGGCACTGGCCGCGATCACCACCGGCCTCGCCATCCGGGCCAGCAAGGAGCGGGCCACTCTCGCCCAGTCCGTCGCGCTCGGCCGGGCGGTCCTCGTGGCCAACGTCGTCTACATCACCGGGCTGGCGACTGCCAGCGGCGGGTTGCTCGGGTGCGCGTCCGTGCTCCTGGCGGTCAACGTCCTCTTCGCCTCCCTGCTGTTCTGGCGCTGGTCGCTCTACGCCTTCGCCCTGCTGCTCTCCGCGAGCGTCGCCTTCACCGGGACGGTCACGGCGACCTGGACGGGCTCGGCTCTCCCGCTCGGTCTCGTCGCTCTCGTGGCGCTGCCGGCGATGACGCTCATCGGTGGACAGCTCTCCGCCGCCGTGTTCGCGTTCGAGGCCAAGTCCACGCGGGAGCGCCAGGAGCTCACGGCCCGGGTCGACGCGCTCACGGGCCAGCTCGAGCGGGCCGCCGCGGGAGACCTGTCCACCCGGGTCGACGTCACCGACCTGCTCGGGGCCGACACCGACGACCAGGACACGGTGGTCGTCCTCAGCGAGTCGGTCAACACCGCTCTCGAGAGCCTGCGCTCCCTCGTGGAGCAGGTGCGCTCCGGCGGGGAGCAGATCGCCGCCAGCGCCGACGAGCTGCTCGCCACCGCGGAGGAGCACGCCGCCTCGGCGACCCAGCAGTCCTCGGCCGTCGCCGAGACCACCTCGACCATCGAGGAGCTGGCCGCCACGGCGGCGCAGATCGCCGACACCGCCGAGGCGGTGGCGCGCTACGCCGCCGAGACCCTGCGCCACGCCGAGGAGGGTCGTCAGGCCGTCTCGGCCTCGGTGCGCTCGATGGATCAGATCGCCGACCGGGTCGACTCCATCGCTGCCCGCGCGCTGTCCCTCGGCGAGAAGAGCCAGGAGATCGGCCGGATCCTCGAGGTGATCGACGACCTGTCCGACCAGACCAACCTGCTCGCCCTCAACGCCGCGATCGAGGCGGCCCGCGCGGGAGAGCACGGTCGCGGCTTCGCGGTCGTAGCGGCCGAGGTGCGCAAGCTCGCTGAGCGGGCGCAGGAGTCGACCGGCCAGATCCAGGCGATCGTGGCCCAGATCCAGGCGGAGACCCACGCCACGATCGTCGCGACCGAGGAGGGCAGCAAGGAGGTGCACTCCGGCGCCGAGCTCGCTCGCGACGTCGTCGAGGCGCTCGAGCGCATCTCGGGCATGGTCGACGAGACGACCACGGCCGCCAAGGAGATCTCCATCGCGACGCAGCAGCAGCGCAGCGCCTCCGACCAGGTCGTGGCGGCGATGACGCAGGTGTCAGACGTGTCCCGCCAGTACGCCGTGGGGTCCAAGCAGTCGGCAGCAGCGGCGGCCCAGCTCACCATGCTGTCGGGCGAGCTGCGGGAGTCCATCTCGCGCTTCCGCGTGGCCTAGGCGATCGAGACCATGGGCTGGGCGGAGGACCCCGAGCTCGTCGCGACCTTCCGCGCGGAGGTGGACGAGCGGCTCGCGTCGTTGCGCGACGGGCTCCTCGCGCTCGAGGGGCACACCGCGCCGCGTCAGCTGGTCGCCTCCCTGTTCCGGGACGCGCACACGGTCAAGGGCTCCGCGCGGATGCTCGGCCTCGACCAGGTCGTCGCCCTCGCGCACCGGGCGGAGGATCTCCTCGGCCAGCTCAGGGACGGACGCGTCGCCGTCCGGCGGGACCTCGTCGACCTCCTCCTCGTCACGGGGGAGGCGCTCGGGCGGGCCCTGCCGGGCGCCGAGCGGCCGCTGCCGGACGAGTCGCTGGCCGAGTTGCTCG
>JAHECT010000118.1 GCA_024641605.1 Micrococcales bacterium | reverse complement strand
GGTACGTCGCGGACCCGTAGTCGAGCAGGTGGCCGGTGACCGGGGCGGTCACGACGCGCCACCAGGCGGCGGCGTCGGCCACCTCCCGGCCGATCGCGGCAGGGACCGGGGCACCGTCGAGCAGGCAGACGTGGTCGGCCTCGCTGCGCAGCGTGGCGAGGTCGAGGACGACCTGGACCTCGATGCGCGCCGGCTCGCGGTCCCACCGGACCGAGCCGTCTGGCCGGACCTCGCCCAGGATCCGCGCTGCGAGAGCATCGGCCCGGCACGCGTCGGCGCCGGCGTCGTCGTCGCCGGCGGCCACCGCGCTCGCGCCGCCTCGGGCCGCGGCGAGACGTCGCCCGTCGGAGCGAACCACGCGCTCGATCGCGGCGACCGTGGACCAGTCGTGCACGAGACCCAGGAATCCCAGGCCGTCCTCGAGCCGGCGCACCCCGACCCGCCGCTGCTCGCGCGCGCGCCGGTGCCGGGCGGACGCGTCGGGGTCGAGCTCGGCGACGGCTGCCACGACCGCGGCCTTGAGCTGACCGGGGGTCTGCCGGGGTGCCCGCGGCAGCGTGCGCGCCTCGATCGCATCGAGCACCTCGGGGGACTCCACCGCCCGGGTCTGCTCCACCAGCACGGCCGTGTGCGCAGGTGACACCTCGCCGGCGCGCAGGGCGCGGAGATAGCCCGGGAACGTCGAGTGGAGCGCGCGAGCCCGTTCGATGGCGACCCCCGCCGAGTAGTGCGACGTGCGACGGGCGGCCGCGAGCTCGACCTCGCGATGGCGCTCCTCCAGGTGGCGTCCCGACACCTCGGCCCCGACGACCCCGACGACGACCTCGTGCTGCAGGGCCGTCGCGTGCGCGATGACGCGGTCCAGTGCGCGCACGACGCGCAGCCGGTCGACCGGATCGGTCAGGGCCGCAAGGTCGAGGGAGTCGATCGCGAGCAGGTCCGCCGCGGTCGCCGGACCGTCGAGCGCGTCGAGCACGTCGACGTCAAGGAGGCCGGGACCGTCGTCGTCCCCGTCGCGCACCCAGCCGGCCTCGACCGGAGCGTCGAGGTCGGCCGCCCACTCGGCGAGGTCGAGTGCCGCGAGCTCCGCGCCGAGCGCGAGCTCCTCCTCGCATGGGTACGGCGACCAGCCGTCCGCATCGGCGACCTCGTCCGGCACGGCATCCGCCTCCTCGCTGATTCGAACGTATGTTCGAAGTCTAGCGGGGGGCTCCGACAGCGTCATGCACCTGGGTCGGCGTGTCGAGATCGCCTGCGCCGCAACGGGTTCCGGTGGGCTCGGTCGCCGGCGAGGCGCGCGAGGAGGCGGAGGTGGTTGTCCGTCAGGGCGCGTCCACCGGAGCCGTCCGCGGCTCTGCCGGACGGACAGTCCCGCACGCCCGATCCTGACGCCGGACCCGGATCACCCGCTCGGCGCAACAGATCGACGATGCTCGGGATGCCGGAGGGCGCGCGACGAGGTCCACGGTGTGACACGCACCCGGCACCTCACCCGCACCGCGGTCTTCGCGACGTCGAGCGCGCTGCTGGCTCTCGCCGCGACGGGCACCGCAGCGGCGTGGACCCGGTCCGCGACCTCCCCCGCGGACACGGGCAGCACCGTCGCCGCGGTCTCCCCCGCAGCGGGCGTGCTCACGGCCGGCGTCGTCGTGGCAGCGAGCGCGACGGCATCGTCGCCGACGGCGACCGCGGCCACGCCGAGGGCCGTGCAGCGCCCCGTGCCTCCCGCCACCCCGACGAAGGCCGCCCAGGTCACCACGCAGGCCGCGTCCGCGCGGACCCGGACCGCGAACACGGTGACCATCCGCCGGTACACCTACGCTCCCGGGTCGCAGCGGGCCATCGACCGGTGCAAGCTCGTGCTGTGGGCGACCCGGCCGATGTGGCTGGCCGCCCACAACTACTGCGGCTACCAGTGGCTGGCGAGCGTGCCCACCGGCCGCACCATCAAGGTCACCACCGGTCGGGCCGCTGGCACCTACGTCGTGACCGGGCACCTGCGCCTGTCCCGCCAGTCCGGCTCGATGCCGAGGGTGCGGGCCGACCTCGTCCTGCAGACCTGCGTGGGATCGGGCACCGGGCTCACCCTCGCCCGCCGCGTCCGCTGACCCCGCGGACCAGCAGCCCTCCCGAACGCCCCCCGGGAGGGCTGCTCGCCGCAGCACCCCACGACGCCCCCGCACCATGCACCCCCACGCGTCACGCACCCGCGCGAACGCCCGCGCCGCGACCGATCGCTCGCTAGCGTCGAAGGATGCAGGTGACGACGACGCCGTACCTCGACTACGCCGACGCCGTGGACACCGTGCAGGCCGAGTACGACGCCATCCCCACCGGCGCCCCGGTGCGGCTGGCCAAGCAGACCTCGAACCTGTTCCGCCCGCGCACGCAGACGCAGGCCCCCGGTCTCGACGTCTCGGCGTTCTCCGGAGTGCTCGCGGTGGACACGGACGACCGGACGGCCGACGTGCTCGGGATGACGACGTACGAGGACCTCGTCGCGGCGACCCTGCCCCACGGGCTCGTCCCGCTGTGCGTCCCGCAGCTACGCACGATCACGCTCGGCGGCGCGGTGACGGGCATGGGCATCGAGGCGGCGTCGTGGCGCAACGGCTGCCCGCACGAGTCCGTGCTCGACCTCGACGTGCTCACCGGCGACGGCCGCGTCGTGACGGCCACCGCGACCAACGAGCACGCGGACCTCTTCCACGGGTTCCCGAACTCCTACGGGTCGTTGGGCTACGCGCTGCGGCTGCGCATCGAGCTCGAGCCGGTGGCCTCCTACGTCGCCCTCCGGCACGTGCCGTGCGGGACCGCGCCCGAGCTCAGGTCGGTCATCGAGGAGGTGACGAGCACCGGGAGCCACGACGGGCGGCGGGTGGACTACGTCGACGGCACCGTCTTCGGGCCCGAGGAGTCCTACCTCACGCTGGGGACCCACACCGACGAGCAGGACCAGCCGCCCAGCGACTACACCGGACGAGACATCTACTACCGCTCCGTCCGGGACCGACGGAGCGACCTGCTCACGACGCACGACTACCTGTGGCGGTGGGACACCGACTGGTTCTGGTGCTCGCGGGCGTTCGGCGCGCAGAACCCGCTCGTGCGCCGCCTCTGGCCGAAGGACCGGCTCCGCTCCGACGTCTACTGGAAGCTCGTCGCGCTCGACCGGCGGACCTCCCTGTCGACGCGGCTCGGCGCCCTGCGGCGTCGGCCGCCGCGGGAGAACGTCGTCCAGGACGTCGAGGTCCCCGTCGACGCCCTGGCCGACTTCCTCGACTTCTTCCACCGCGAGGTGGGCATCGAGCCTGTCTGGGTGTGCCCGCTGCGCCAACGCGACCCGGACGCGACGTGGCCGCTCTACCCCCTCGACCCGGCCACGACGTACGTCAACGTCGGCTTCTGGTCCTCCGTCGCGCTGCCGCACGGGGTGGACCCCGACGACGGCCGGGTCAACCGCCGGATCGAGCAGGTCGTGAGCGACCTCGGCGGCCGCAAGTCGTTGTACTCCACAGCCTTCTACGGACGCGAGGAGTTCGCCCGGCTCTACGGCGGGGCGACCTACGAGGCGCTCCGCGCCGCCTACGACCCGGGTGGGCGCCTGCCCGACCTCTGGACGAAGACGGTCGGCCGGGGGTAGAAGAACAGGGTCGCCGAGAGCAGCGAGGGGATCTGGGATGAAGATCGCGGACGCGGTGGCGCTCGTCACCGGGCCGGACGTCGACGTCGAGTTCACCGCCTACGACGGCAGCCGGATCGGGCCCCGGGACGCCGAGGTCCGCATGGACATCCGCAGCCCCCGCGCCGTCTCGATGATCCTCAGCGCCCCTGGCCAGCTGGGCATCGCTCGCGCGTACGTCACGGGCGAGCTCGAGGTCCACGGGGACCTGTTCACCGCCCTCGACCGGCTCGCCCGGCTCGGCGTGACGATGCCCTCGAACGCCGACAAGCTCAAGCTCGCGCGCACCTTCGCGCCGTTCCTGCTCCATCGCGAGCCGCCTCCGCCGGAGGAGGTCCGGCTCGGCGGCGGCGTCCACTCCAAGCGTCGCGACGCCGACGCGATCCACCACCACTACGACGTGAGCAACACGTTCTACCGCTGGGTCCTCGGACCGTCCATGGCCTACACCTGCGCCGTGTACCCGAAGGCGGACGCGACGCTGGAGGAGGCCCAGGAGGAGAAGTTCGACCTCGTCTGCCGCAAGCTCGGCCTCGAGCGCGGGATGCGCTTGCTCGACGTCGGCTGCGGCTGGGGCGGGCTCACGCTGCACGCCGCGCGCCACTACGGCGTGAACGTCGTCGGCGTCACGCTCTCCCAGCAGCAGGCCCAGTGGGGACAGGAGGCGATCGAGCGGGACGGCCTCGGGCACCTCGCGCAGATCCGCCACCAGGACTACCGCGACGTTCAGGAGCGCGGGTTCGACCGCATCTCCTCGATCGGGCTCACCGAGCACATCGGCTACGCCAACTACCCGGCGTACTTCGCCTTCCTCAAGTCCCGTCTCAACCCGACCGGGCGACTGCTCAACCACTGCATCACGCGGACCGACACGCGGCAGCGGACGCACTACCGCAACGGATTCATCAACCGCTACATCTTCCCGGACGGCGAGCTCGTGCCCGTCGGGCGCATCGTGTCGGCGATCGAGGACCAGGGCTTCGAGGTCCGACACGAGGAGAACCTCCGGGAGCACTACGCCCTCACCCTGGCGGACTGGTCGCACAACCTCGAGCAGCACTGGGACGAGGCCGTCGCCGAGGTGGGTGTCGGCAAGGCGCGGGTCTGGAAGCTCTACCTCGCGGCGTCGCAGATGGGCTTCGCGCGCAACATGATCCAGCTCCACCAGGTGCTCGCCGTCGTGCCCGACGAGGACGGTCGCGCCGACGTGCCACTGCGGCTGGGGTTCGATCGCGGCTGAGCGGACTCAGCCGGGGGCGTCGGAGAACCCCGGGCCGGCCACGTCGAGGCCGCCGTCGGCCGTGATGGTCGTGCCGGTGATGTAGTCGCCTGCCGGCGAGGCGAGGAAGGCGACCAGGGCCGCCACCTCGTCGGCCGACTGCAGCGAGCGCAGCGGCGGCACACCGGCGAGCAGCGCGGGATCGATGCCGTAGCGGGCGATCGCCTCCGTGAGCACGATCCCTGGCGCGATCGCGACCAGTCGGACCCCGCGCGGGCCCCACTCGGCGGCGAGGGTCCGCGTGAGCGACTCGACCGCCGCGCGCGCGGCCGACGAGTGCGCCAGCCCGGGATAGCCCCGGTGCGGCGACATCGTGATGCTGATGACCTTTCCGTAGCCCCGGGGCAGCATCGAGCGCTCGGCCACCCGCGCGGTGAGGTACCAGGTCGCGTCGAGGTTCAGGCGCGTCACCGCACGGAACCCCTTGTAGGACAGCGACTCCCCGGCCGAGGGGAACTGCCCGCCGGCGTTGTTGACGAGCACGTCGATGCCGCCGAGGTCGGCCAGGACCGTGTCGAGCATCGCGTCGACCGCATCGGGCTCCCGCACGTCGCAGACCGCCGTGCTGATCCGGCCGACGTTCCCGGACTCGGCGGCGAGCGCGGCGGTCGCGTCGAGCGAGTCGGCCGTGCGGCCGACCACGACCACGCGCGCGCCGAGGCGCGAGAGGAGCAGGGCGCTCGCCCGACCGATCCCGGAGCCGCCGCCGGTCACGAGTGCGGTACGCCCGGACAGCGCCCCGTCCGCGAGGACGGCGAGGGCCGCGGGCGAGGTGGCGGGCGCGATCGATCCCGGCTCGCCGGGCAGCGCGGTGCTCACGGGGCGAACCTACTGGCTCGTCCCCGGCTCATTGGTCGGAGGGACCCGCTGCAGCGGCCCGAGCGCGAGGGTCCGCCCGAGGACCCCGCAGGCGACGTTCACGCCGGAGGCGAGACCGCCGTCGTAGGTCGCGGCACCCACGAGCGCCTGGATCCGGTCCGCGACGACCCGGGAGTCGGCGGACCCGTCGCCCACCAGCCCGAGGTCGCGCGCCCGGGCGGCAAGGGCGCCGTTGGCGAGCTCGCCACGGCGCTGGTCGGACAGCTCGGCCTCCGAGTCGAGCGGCTGGTCGACGTACTGCGCCATCGAGCAGGCCGCCTCGAGCACGGAATCGCCCACGACGGCGAGCCGTCGTTGCACGGGTCCCGGTCGCGCGGCGGCACCAAACCAGGAGGAGGTGCGCACCCCGTGCCCCAGCACGGTCACGGCGGTCTCCGCGTCCAGGTCGCCGGGCACTTCGGGGACGGCGGGCTCAGGTGCCGGGGGTCCGAGGGCGGGTTCGACGACCAGCCGCAGCGCGAGCTGCTCCGCGGCGGCCAGACCCAGGTCGGCCCAGGCGGCCCCGATCGCGGCCTCGATCCGGTCGCCGAGGCGCCGGGGGCTCGCGGGGAAGGCGCGCACGGCCGGGAGCCCCCGCCGCGACGCGACGCGACCCAGCGCATGGTCGGACACGAGCGCCTGCTGGCCGGCCGAGAGGCGGGCCAGGCTGCTCGAGGACCAGTCGTCGCGCGCGACGAGCTCGCGCACCACCACCGCGTCGAGGATCGAGTCGCCGACGTACTCGAGCCGCTGGAACAGCGGGCCGCGCGGGTCGATGAGGGCGGCCACGATCTCGCGGTCCCTCAGGATGACGCCCAGCGCCCCGTCCAGGGCGGCGACGTCGGCCGCCGCGTCGCCCCGCAGCCGCTCACGCCAGTCCACGGAGCCAGGATCCCGCCTGTCAGACGCGGACGCGCCCGAACTTCACCTTCGAGGTCCAGATCCGCTCCTTGCCCACCCGCTTGCCGGGGTAGGGCGAGTGCCAGACGTAGCCGTTCCCTGCGTAGATCGCGACGTGGTAGATCCAGCCGCTGCCCGAGTAGAAGAACACGAGGTCGCCGGGCACGGCCGCGGCGCGCGTGATCTTGCGGGCGGCGCGGTACTGGTCGCGCGAGACCCGCGGCAGCCAGATCCCCATGCGCGAGAACACGTAGCGGGTGTAGCCGGAGCAGTCGAAGCCACGGGGGGTCGTGCCACCCGCACGGTAGGGGACGCCGCGGTAGCGCGACGCCACGGCGATCGCCACCTTGCCGCGGGCCCGCG
>JAHECT010000117.1:4651-7117 GCA_024641605.1 Micrococcales bacterium | reverse complement strand
GCCTCGCCGTACTCCTTGTCGAGCAGCGCCGGCCACGAGCCGGAGAGGTCGGCGCCAGGCCCGCTCGACACCAGGTGCTCCGCGGCGAGGCGCCCGGTCTCGAGGGCGTAGTCGATCCCCTCGCCGTTGAGCGGGTTGATGCACGCGGCGGCGTCGCCGATGAGCATCCAGTTCGGACCCGCGACCCCGCTCACGGCTCCGCCCATCGGCAGCGGCGCGGAGCCGTACCCGGTGAGCTCGCCGAGCTGCCACTCCTCGCGGCGCTGGCGGGCGTACTCCTCGGTGAGCTTGCGCAGGTTGATGTTCGCGGGTCGCTTCTTCGTCGCGAGCGTGCCGGCACCGATGTTGACCAGGCCGCCGCCGAGCGGGAACACCCAGCCGTAGCCGCCCATCATGCGCCCGGTCTCGTCGCGCAGCTCGAGGTGCGAGGTGATCCACGGGTCGTCGGCCATCGGGCTCGTCGCGTAGGCGCGCGAGGCGACGCCGTACACGGTCTCCTGGTGCCACTCACGCCCCAGCAGCCGTCCGAGGTGGGACTTCCCGCCGTCGGCGACGATGACGTGCTCGGCCTCGACCGTGAGCGTCCGGTCGGGGCCGCGCAGCACCACGCCGGACAGCCGGCCCCCCGTCAGCACGACGTCGACGGCCCGGTGCCCGTCGAGACCGGTGGCGCCCGCGTCGAGCGCCGCGTCGCGCAGCGCGTTGTCGAGCACCGTGCGCGCGATCGCCGACCCGTGCTTGGGCAGGTGGGGTCCGTTCCACGGCAGGACCAGGCTGCGGCCGAACCCGTGGCCGCGCAGCCCGTTGTTGACCGGCCCCCCCTGAAGGACGTGGTCGAGCTTGAGGTGCGCCAGCTCGGCGACCGCGCGCGGGGTGAGGCCGTCACCGCAGGGCTTGTCCCGGGGGAACACCGCGCCGTCGGCGAGCAGGACGTCGCGGCCGAGCCGCGCCAGGTGCGTCGCTGCCGAGGCCCCGCCGGGACCGGCACCGACGACGAGGACGTCCGTGCGGACGACGTCGGTCGGGGCGGGGGCGCTCACGGCACTCTCTCGGGTCGGGGTCGTGGTCGACGGGCGGGTCCTCCGATTGTCCCCGACGACGACTCCCCGCGCCTGCTCGGGTGCCGGCGCCCCGGAGCCCTCAGGCCCCCTGCACCGCCGCGACCGCGCCCAGCCGGCTCTCGGCACCCAGCTTGAGCCGGGCGTTGCGCAGGATCCGCCGGACCGTGGGTCGACCGACCCCGAGCCGGCGCGCGATCTCGTCATAGGAGGCGCCCGCGGCGACGAGGTCGACCAGGGCGCGCTCCCGCGCGGTGAGCAGGCCGGACCCGTCCGGGGCCCGACGAGCCCGGCGGGTGACACCGGCGAGGCGGAGCGAGCGGTGGATGCGGGCCAGCAGCGGCTCCAGGCGCAGGTTGCTCGCCGCCTGCTCGACCTCGAGCAGGCGCTCGACGGCGTCGTCGGCCCCCGCCAGCCGGGCCGCCTCGGCGGCACCCCACCGGGCACGCAGACCCTGGGCCAGCGACCACCGGGCTCCCAGGTCGGCCGCCTCGCCGAGGAGCTCGCGGGCGCGCCGGGGGTCCTCGGCCAGGTGGGCCACGCCGCTCACCTCCAGGAGCAGCCCGGTGATGAGGGGGATCGCGGAGGTGAGCTCGTGCCGCGTCACGGGCAGACCCAGGTCGTGCTCGGCCCAGGCCCGGACGGGCAGCAGGAAGGTCCACATCGCCGACTCCGTCCTCGGTTCGGACTCGAACTCCGCGACCAGGAGGAGAGCCTGCCGGGGGCGGCCGGCCGCCAGCTCCCAGGCGGCGGCCAGGTAGTGGCGGCCGTCGTCGGCAAGCCAGTCGTGGGGGCGGGTGCCCGACGGCTCGAAGTGCTCCCGGGCCGCGTCGAGCAGGCCGAGGTCGATGAGGATGGCGGCGCGCACCACGCGTACCTGCTGGCGGGTGCGCTCGTCGAGCACGCCGTGCTCGACCTCGTCGATGAGGCTCATGGCCTCGTCGTAGCGGCCCCGGTGGTAGAGGAGGTTCGCCGCGTTCGCGGTGAACTGCAGCTGCCAGGAGCCCAGCCCGAGCGAGGCCGCCTCGGCCGCCATGGACATCGCGAGGTCGAGGCTGACCGAGGGATCGCCGCTGGCCTCGTTCCACATGATGACGTTGTTCGCGCAGCGCATCGCGGTGTCGACGTCTCCCTCCACACGCGCCGCCTCCAGGCCCGCCTCCCACTCCGCGAGGCCCTCGCCCGCGCGGAAGTACGGCAGCAGTGCGGCGACGTTCAGCAGCGACGCGCGACCGGGGCCGGTGCCGATGATGGCCGCGGCCCGTTCCAGCCGCTCGTCGTGCTCGGGGGACGTCCCCGTCGAGAGCACCTCGCAGCGGACCGACTCCTCGAGCAGGGCTGCCTCTTCCCTCGATCCCGAGCCGCTCAGGACCTCGAGGCCCGCGTGCGCATGAGCGACCGCGGCCGC
>JAHECT010000117.1:0-4641 GCA_024641605.1 Micrococcales bacterium | reverse complement strand
GCGGCGTCGCCGCGGTGCCACGCCGACCGGGCCCGCACGAAGCACAGCTGTCCGACCTGCTCGGGGAGGAGGACGCGCTCGTCGATCCGGGCCGCCGCCTCCAGGGCGTCGTCGAAGAGCCCGGCGGCCGCCAGCGCCCCGGCGGCGTCGAGCCAGCGCCCCGGCGCCCGCTCGTCGCTGCAGCATCCGGCTGCGAGCTGCAGGAGGCGTGCCCGTTCGGCCGGTGACCCGGCACCGTCGGCGGCGCTCGTCGCGATCTCCAGCGCCCTGTCGCGCTCGCCGGCGCCGGCCCAGTGCCGGGCAGCGTCGGCTGGATCCTCGCTCGCCCCGGCGAGGCAGCGGTGGGCGTCGGCCACCGCCTCCTCTCGCGAGGCCGACAGCACCGCGTCGGCGATGAGCTGGTGGCGGATGCGAAGCCGACCATCAGCGGTGCGCACGGCGATCCCGGCGTCCACGAGCTCCGCACCGCCGACATCGACGTGGAGGGGGGCGGACGACACCGCGAGCAGCACGGCCCCGGACATCGCCGCCGCCGAGAGGGCATGGACCGAGGGGACGAGACCGCGGTCGGTCGGCGTGTCCGGTCCGGATCCGCAGAGGACCTCGACGATGAGGGGGAGCCCACCGGATCCGTCGACGATCTCGCGCACCCGGTCCGGCCTCAGCGTGGGGTCGATCGACCGGGCCAGCGCCGCGGCGTCCGACAGGTCGAGCGGATCGAGGACGAGCAGGTCGTACCCGGCCGCCGCGAGCAGCCCGACGCTCCCGAGGTCCGACCCCGGCGCGTCGGGGCGGGCCGCGGCGAGGACCGCCACCCGCCCGGCCAGCGCGCGCAGGACCGCGAGGGTCGAGGAGTCGGCCAGGTGGACGTCGTCCACGACGAGGACGCCGGGACCCACGACCGCCTCCACCTGCGTCGCCGCGGACTCGACATCCCCCGAGACCTCGGTGCCCAGGGCCAGTGCGAGCGGGCCGTACTCCTTCCACGGAGCCGTCCCCTGCCCGGTGGCGACGTACGAGGGGCGCGCCTCGGCCGCGACCGCCGCAGCGACGAAGGCCGTCTTGCCGACCCCGCCCTCGCCCACGACGAGCAGGGGCTCGTCGGCGCCGAGCGCGGCGAGGGCGTGGGACAGCTCGCCGTCGCGCCCGACGAGCGGCACCGATGTCGCCGGCACGTGACCGTCGGCCCGACCGGAGCTCAGCGCCGCGATGGCCTGCGCCGTCGTCGCCACGCCGAGCGCCTGACGCGCCTGGGCCAGGCGTCGATCGGCCGTGCGCCGGGAGAGGTGGAGGCTGGCCGCCACCTCGCCGAGGGCCCGACCGGCGGCGAGGCCTGCCAGGACGGCGCGCGACTCCGGGGTGAGTTCGCGTGCGTCGGCCACGGGCTCATCATCGGGCCTGGACGAGGTGCTGCGCCGCCGGATGGTCGTCCCAGCAGAGCCGTCGCCCCGGGGAGCCCGCCCGTCGACCAGCGAACCGATGGTTGAGTGCTGACGGGCCCGGCACGACTCGGCCCCCGGCTGCGTCTTTCGCAGGCCGGGGGCCGAGTGCCCTGGAGCCGCCTATCGGAATCGAACCGATGACCTACGCATTACGAGTGCGTCGCTCTGACCGACTGAGCTAAGGCGGCGTGCCGGTCGCACGGGCGACCAGCCCGGGAAGGATACCCCAGCGCCGATCGGCGACCGACCGGCGGGCGGGCGCCGGGATCAGCGACAGACGGTGCCGTCGGAGGGCGGCTCACCCGTGACGAGGTAGCGGTCGATCGCCTTGTCCGTGCACGCCGAGCCCATGCGGTAACCGGTGTGGCCGTCGCCGACGCGGGTGAGCAGAACCCCTTGATCCAGCTGCTTGGCCAGGGCCTGCGCCCACGGGTAGGGAGTCGCCGGGTCGTACGTGGTGCCCACGACGAGGATCGGCCCGGTGCCGGTCGCCGCGATCGGATGCGGGGTGTTGTCGGCCGGGACGCCCCAGAAGCTGAACGGCAGGTTCCCCCACGCGAGGTACTCGCCGAAGACGGGCGCCTCCTTCTTGAACTGCGAGGCCAGCGCGGCGGACTCGGCGGCAGTGGGCCGGTCGGTGCGGTCGAGGGCGTTCACGGCGTACAGAGCGGCGAAGCCGTTGTTCTTGTAGACGCCGGCCTCGTCACGCTCCATCCGCGCGTCGAGCATCGCGAGCAGGATGCTCCCGTCGCCCTGGAGGGCCGACTCGAGACCCCACCGCAGCTGCTCCCAGTCGGTCGGCGGGAAGTAGAGATAGCTGAGCACGGCGTTCTGCAGCATCGCCTGGGTGAGCGGGCGTGCACCGTCGCCGGTCGGCAGCGGGTCGGCGTCGGATCGGGCGAAGAGGCGCTGGATGGCGGCGATCCCGGCCGCGGTCCCCCGGGGCAGCGGGCAGTCGGCCTGGGTGTTGCAGTCCTCCACGAAGCGGCGCAGCGCGAGGTCGAAGCCCTTGGCCTGGCCCCGGGTCACCTCGACGTTGGACAGCGACGGGTCGATCGCGCCGTCGAGCACCATCCGCCCCACCCGCTCGGGGAAGAGCTCGGCGTAGGTCGCGCCGAGGTAGGTGCCGTAGGACAGGCCGAACCAGTTGAGCTTCTCGTCGCCCAGCGCAGCGCGCAGGATGTCGACGTCTCGCGCGGCGTTCCGGGTGCTGACATGCGCGTAGAGCTCGGGCGACCTGCGCTCGCACGCACGGGCGAACTCGCGCGACAGCGCCGTCACCTCGGCCACCTCGCCGGGGGTGTCGGGCGAGCCGTCGACAGCGACGAAGGCGTCCGTGCGCGCGTCGTTCAGGCAGTCGACCGGTGCGCTGCCACCCACGCCGCGCGGGTCGAAGCCCACGACGTCGTAGACCATGCGGACGGAGTCGTCCACCACGATCCGTGCCGCGCGTGCGTAGTCGACCCCTGACCCCCCGGGGCCGCCCGGGTTGAGGACGAGGGACCCGAGCCGCCGGGAGTCGTCCTCGGTGCGCAGGCGCAGGACCTCGAGCTCGATGGTGGCGCCGGTCGGGTCGTCGTAGTCGAGCGGCACGGTGAGATCGGCGCACTCGAACTCGCCGCCGCAGGAGCTCCAACCCAGCCTCTGGGTATAGAAGGCCGCCAGGTCGGCCTCGGCGCTGGGCGCGGCGCTCGGCGAGGACGGACTGGACGACGCAGGCTCGGGCGACGAGCTCGACGAGGTGATGTCCCCGACCGTCGCGTCCCCGGAGCAGCCGGCCAGCAGCAGGGCCGCCGCCACCCCCGCCACGACGGGCAGGGCTCGGGCAGGTCGGGCGAAGCGGTGCACGCGGGACTCCGGTCGGAAGGGGCGGCTCGGCAGGCCCAGCCTGCCAGGTCGACTGTGGGACGCCCGGTGGGCGCGTCGAGTTCCGCTCCCGACGTGAGGCGATCGTCACCCGGACGGCATCGGCCGCCCTCAGCGCACCCGGGACAGGATCGCGTCGACAACGGCGTCGGGGTCCTGGTCGGGCAGCCAGTGCCCGTGACCGGTGAGCTCGCGGTAGTCGTAGTCGGCCCGGCACCACTGCCCGCACGAACGGGCCGCCACCTCGCCGATGGCGATGTCCTCGCTCCCCCACACGTACGTGACCGGCACCGCGACGGGCGGCAGCGCCGCTCCCGCAGCCGGGTCGCTGGCCGCGTACCAGCGCAGGCTGGCCTCGAGGGCGTCGCCGTGGCTGAAGAAGTCGACGTAGGCCTCGACCTCGTGGTGGTGGACGGCGTCGCCGTAGACCTGGCGGAGCGCGTCGCCGTGGTTGCGGACGAGGACCTGGGCGGCGAGCGCCGGGTCGCTGCGGAAGAACGTCATGTACGCAGACTTCTCCCGCTGCGCGGGATCGTCCGCGAGCGCGGCGGCAAGGGCGGCCGGGTGCGGCACCGACAGCGCGGTGAGCGTGCGCACCCAGGCCGGCTGCAGCGCGGCGAGGGCCCACCCCACCGCCGCGCCCCAGTCGTGCCCCACCACGTGCGCGGACTCCCAACCGAGCGCGGAGATGACCTCGGCGGCGTCGCGCACGAGCCGGTCGGTGGAGTACGCCGCCACGTCCGCGGGCCGGGCACCGGCGGAGTACCCCCGCTGGTCCACCGCGGCGACGCGAAGCCCGGAAGAGGCCAGCGCCGGGATGACGTGCGACCAGGACAGCGAGGTCTGGGGCCACCCGTGCAGGAGGAGCACGGGGTCGCCGTCGTCCGCACCCGCGACCACCGCGTCGAGCAGGAGCTCGCCGTAGTCGGGGTCGTGCAGGTGCAGCTGGGCGCTCTCCGTCGGCACCTTGCGAGAGTAGGTGCGCCGGCGCCCCGGGGTGGGGTGTTCCCGTCGATCACCCCGGCCTCCGCCTCGGCAGCGGCGCGGGCGCGGGCTTACCGTGGGGGCGTGGCCAAGGACGTCGAGCGGCTCGCCGCGCGGGTGGGCGCGCTCATCGAGCAGGGGATCGACGTCGCCGAGGCCTACGCGGCCGCCAAGGGTCCGGGGACGCGGGCCTCGCGCGATCACGCCCGGGCGCTGGAGCGCCACTCCGCCGCCGTGCGGCGCCATCACGACCGGGTGCGCCGGCAGCGGACCTCGGCCGTGACCCTCACCGCCATGTCGGCCGCCGGCGCGGTCCTGGGCGTGGTCGACGTCGCGGCCTCGGCCGCCG
>JAHECT010000116.1 GCA_024641605.1 Micrococcales bacterium | reverse complement strand
GTCGGCCCTGCGCACGGCGGCCCCGCGCGTAGACGTCGTCGAGGTCCTGGGCGCCGATCACGCCCTGCGGGTGCGCGCGGGCGACCCGGACCCGGCCCCGACCCTCCTGGCCGCGGCGCTGCGCGCGGTCGCGGCGGCCGGGAATGACCGGGGAGCCACCTCGCGTTGAGCCACTCGGTGGGCGAGGGTCCCACCCGAGGAGGTGGCCCGTGCTGGTGCTCGTGCCCGCGGAGCTCGGCCCCGAGATCACCGCGCAGGCAGGCGGGGTGTCGGGCGCACTAGGCTCGTGGCCGATGACCGAGGACCCCTCGGCCCCGGCCGACCCGGCCGTGGAGACCGACGAGCAGCGGGCGGCGCGCTTCGAGCGCGACGCCCTCCCCTTCATGGACCAGCTCTACTCCGCGGCCCTGCGGATGACCCGCAACCCCGCCGACGCCGAGGACCTGGTGCAGGAGACCTACGTCAAGGCCTTCACCGCGTTCCACCAGTACCGGGACGGCACCAACCTCAAGGCCTGGCTCTACCGGATCCTCACCAACACCTTCATCAACAGCTACCGCAAGAAGCAGCGCGAGCCCCTGCAGTCCAGCACCGACGACGTCGAGGACTGGCAGATGGCCCGGGCGGAGGCGCACACCTCGCGCGGGCTGCGCTCCGCCGAGGCCGAGGCGCTGGACCGGCTGCCCGACTCCGACGTCACCGAAGCGCTGGCCGCGATCCCGGAGGACTTCCGGATGGCCGTCTACCTCGCCGACGTCGAGGGCTTCGCCTACAAGGAGATCGCCGACATCATGGGAACCCCCATCGGGACCGTGATGAGCCGGCTCCACCGGGGGCGCAGGCAGCTGCGCGAGCTGCTCGAGGACTACGCCCGCGAGCGCGGGCTGGTGCCGTCGGCCGGAGGTGACCCGTCATGAGCTGCGGCAACCCGCACGACACTCCCTGCGCCGAGGCGCTCGAGCTGCTGTCGTCCTACCTCGACGGGGAGATGACCGAGGCGGACCACGCCCGGCTGCGCCAGCACTACGACGAGTGCCCGCCGTGCTTCGAGGAGCTCGGGGTCTTCGAGGTCATCAAGCTCAAGGTGCAGCACGCGTGCGCGTGCGAGAGCGCGCCCGAGCAGCTGCGGACCAGTGTCATGGCGCAGATCCACACGCTCACGGTGCAGTGGCGCACCGGCGGCTGACCCGGACATGAGGAAGGCCCGGCCCCCACGGGGCCGGGCCTTCCTCATGTCGTTCAGGCGTTGGGGCGGTTGCCGTGGTTGGCACCGTTGCCCTTGCGGCTGCGACGCTTGCGCGCGCGCTTGCTCATGGTCGCTCCTCAGTGCTCTGCCGGGACGTGCGCGGCTCTGCGGAGCCGGACCCGCCCATTCTCCCACACCCGGCCGGCGGCCCAGCCGGGCGGCTCAGCCGGGCGGCTCAGCCGGCGAGACGGCGGTTGATGCTGGCGAGGACGGAGCGGCTCACGGCGTCCTCCACGTTGTCGCGTACGAGGGCGCTGCCGCAGAGGACCTGCTCGCCGAGGCGCGGGATGGTCACCGTGAGGACCGTGACCGCGACGTCGCGGCGGCCCAGCGCCAGGATCTCCGCGGACTCGACCTGGGCGGGGATGCCGAGGAGCTCGGTGAGCGCGGTCAGGGTGGCCTCGGCGACGATGCGGGGCTGGTGGGTGGACAGGGCGGGCCCGATCGCGCGGCCGGAGAAGACCGCGCCGCCCACCGCGAGGGCCACGAGGACCTCGCTCTCGCCCTCGTGACGGCGCACGGTGATGCTGGTGAGGGCGGGGCGCGGACCGGCGTCCTCGGCCTCGGGGACCGGGGGAGTCGGGTCGGCGACGGACTCCGGGCCACCGGTCACCGCGACGTCGTCGGCGATCTGGACGACGCTCACGATGCGGTGGTCGATGTCGAGGTCGAAACGCGCCATGGCCACGGACTGCACGTCCCGCACGACCTGCTTGGGGGCCTTGCCCGGCACGGCGAGGACGTGGACCTCGGTGGGGCGCGCGTCGGCGCTCGTGACCACGCTGGCCGCCCGGATCCCCGGGATGGCGCGCAAGGAGTCCTCGAGCTCCGGCAGCAGGCGCAGGGCGGTCATGCGGATCCTCCGTCGTGCGGACGCGGCCGCGGATGGTCGTCTGTGGTTACGGGCGGTCCGGGCCGCGCTCGTCTCCGAGCACCGTAAGCCCGGCGACCAGCGTGCGACGCGACGGCGCGCCGGTGGTCCGCGACCCGTAGGCCCGGGGCCCCTCGACCCGGGCGGGCAGGGTGGAGCCTGAGCGCGCTTCCGGCTCCGGACCTGCGGGTTCGGGCGGCTGCGGCCGGAACGGCCCGGAGGGGCCGGCTGCCGAGGTCTTCTGTGACCCGGCTCCCGGCCCGGCAGTTGTTGTCAGGGGGGTCACCGAGGCCTCGGGGCCGGCGGTGGGCTCGCCGGACCGGGGCGCACCGGCCGGACCGAGGCCCGCGAGCGCGGTGGCCGTCGCCCAGGCGTCGGCGCTGGCGTCCACCTGGTCGGCCGCCTCCGCATCGGCGTCGGCCACCTCGCCGAGGACCTCGGGCAGGACGCGGGTGACGTGGTCGGCGACGGCTCGCACCGACTCGCGCTGCCACCAGCGCAGGGTGCGGGCGGTGTCGGCGTCGATCGTCCCGGCCGCCTCGGCGCGGGCGAGCTCGAGGTCGAAGCGGGCGCTGGCGTGGTCGGTGCGCACGGCGAGCACCCCGGCGACCAGGTCGGTGTACGCCGCGGTCCGTGGGTCGTCCATCGGGCACCCCCTCCGCTCTGACGGCGCGAGCGTACGCGCGCCGAGCACGCACCGTCAGGAGAGGGATGCCCTCATTACGCCGATCGAGGGATCCCGTCACCTACGGTCATCACCCGTCCGGAGTACGGACGAGCGGGCGAGGTGCATCCTGTCCCGGCCCCCCATCGCAGGTCACAGTGGGGAGAATTCGGGCACAGGTCACTTGACGACACACCCGGCGCACCTGTCACAGTGCTCTCCGGTATGCGCCGTACCTCGGGTACCGTGCGCCGGTCGCCGATCACCCGGGTCGCGAACGCGTGCACGCCGATGAAGGTGCACCGGACAACTGCACAGCGGCAGGAACGGGATCGGCAGCCGGGGAGAGGGACGGCTGCGGCACGGCGACGGCACCTCGGCGTCGCGCCGGACCGCAGGAACTTCGGCTTCACCACCCGCCCGCGACCCCCGGGTCGTGGGCATCTCTTTCGCGAGCGGAGCGGAGCATGCGCGGGCGGCCAGCGGCGCCCGTGACACGCATCGCGAGGAGTTGATCCATCCATGAAGAAGATCGTCGCCGTCGTCGAGCGCATGCTCGGCACGGAGGCCGCCTGGTCCTGGCGGTAAGCCAGGATGAGGGCCAGAGGTTCAGGTCGACGCCTCTGCTGCCGATCCCGATCCTGCCGACATGTGTCGGGCGCGCCGGCGCGCCCGTGGAAGAGGGGCGAGGGAGATGCGCGAGCTGCCGATCGCCGCGCGGCTGTACATCGCCGCGGTGATCGTGCTGGGCGCCCTCGTCATCGCACTCGGCGCGGCTCAGATGACCCGCTGGTCCGCCGTGCTCGCTCTGGCAGCCCTGGTCGTCCTCGGAGAGGGTCTCTCGACCCTGCTCGCGCGAAGCGTCAACCGCAACGAAGGCGTCGGGATCAGCATCTCCATGCCGGTGACCATCGCCTCCGTCCTCCTGCTGGGCCCCGTGGGCGCTCCCCTCGTCACCGCCTGCATGGCGCTGGCCCCCATCCGGACGCCGTGGTTCAAGCGGGCGTTCAACGGGGCCATGGGTGCGCTCTCGGCGTACGCGGCCGGGTGGGTCTACCTCGCGGTCGGGGGCGAGCTGCTGCTCGGCGGCGAGGTCGAGTTCTCGCTCGGCCACGTGCTCCTGCCGATGATCGCCGCGGCGCTCGTGTTCGAAGCCGTCAACGGGCTCCTCATGGTCTCCGTGATCGCCCTGGCCGAGAAGGTCTCGCCCTGGCGCGTGTGGATCGGCACCATGGCCGAGTCGGCGGTGCCGCTGTTCATCTACTCGACCTTCGGCCTGCTGCTCGCCGTGGTGTGGGCACAGATCGGCCCGCTGTCCGCCCTGCTCGTGCTCGCCCCGCTCATGGTCGCGCGCTGGGTGTTCGCCCAGTTCGCCGCCCGGCAGGAGGCCTACGAGGCCACGATCCGCTCGCTCATCCAGGCGGTCGAGACCAAGGACGCCTACACCCGGGGCCACTCGGTGCGCGTCTCCCGCGCCTCCGTGCTCATCGGGCGTCGCTCGGGTCTGCGCGAGGACCGTGTGGCGAGCCTGCGCTACGCCGGCATGCTGCACGACGTCGGCAAGCTCTCGGTGCCCACCTCGGTCCTGCAGAAGTCGGGCCGGCTCACCGACGACGAGTACTCCGCGATCCAGCTCCACCCGCTGCTGGGACGCGACATCACCAAGGACCTCGAGTTCCTCGGCGAGGCCATCGAGGGGATCCACTACCACCACGAGCGCATCGACGGCCGGGGCTACCCCGAGGGCCGCAAGGGCTCGGAGATCCCCGAGTTCGCCCGGATCATCGCCGTCGCGGACGCCTTCGACTCGATGACCACGACCCGCTCCTACCGAGGCGCACGTTCCGTCGCGGACGCCATCGACGAGCTCCGCCGGTGCAAGGGCAGCCAGTTCGACCCGGTGATGGTCGAGGCGCTCGTCGCCGCCCTCGACACCGACGGCTGGGACGCCGCCGACACCTTCCCGACCGAGCTGCCCACCCCGAGCGTCGCGCTGCCCTCGCTGGGCTCCGACGACGATGACCCGACCGCGGCGGACCACCTCGCGCAGGCGCGCGACTCCGACGAGGTGGCCGAGGACGAGCTCGCCGAGCTGGCGCGCGTCCTGGCCGAGCCGGAGGCCGAGCGATGATCTCCTCCGAGCGCGAGCTGCGCGCCGCAGGCCCGCTCATCGTCGCGGCAGCGCTCGCGGTGGTCGCCAGCGTGGCCATCACCGCGCAGGACGGGCTGCCCGACCCCTGGGTCTGCCTCGCCTTCGCCCTCTTCATCGGTGTGGGCGAGATCCTGCGGATCACCCTCCCGGGCGGTCGCGAGTCCGCCCCGCTGGCCTCCGCGGGAGCTCTCGCCTTCGCTCTGCTGCCCGGCTTCCAGGGCTACGACATCCACGTCACGGTGGCCCTCGCGGTCACCGTGGTCACCGTCGGTTCCGTCGTCGGCGCCTTCCCGCGCGCCTTCGTCGGCCAGGGCCTGCACCTCGACGAGCTCGCCCGCCGCGTCCTCACCACCATGCTCGCCGCCGCCGTGCTCATCCCGGTGCTGCCTCTGGTCTACCCGGACCGGACCGAAGTCGACTGGAAGCTCGCCCTCGCGATGACCCTGGCAGCGGTGCTGGCCGGCGTCCTCGACGCGGTCCTCGCCGCTGCCGTGCGCGCCAGCCAGCAGCGGGCACCGTTCCGCACGGCGGTCGTGGACGAGTCCCGGGCCCTCGTCGGGATCGCCTCCGCCATCGCCGCCACCGGCGTCCTCATCGCCCTGGCCGCACCGGTCATGGGGTACTGGGCGCTCCCGGTGTTCGCCGTCCCCCTGCTGCTGACCCAGTTCTCCTTCCGCCGCTTCGCGACGATCGAGGGCACCTACCAGCAGACGATCCGGGCTCTGTCGCGCATCACCGAGGTCGGCGGCTACACCGAGACCGGGCACGCCCGCCGGGTCAGCCGCCTGGCCGTGATGGTGGGCCGCGAGCTCGGGGTGAGCGAGCGCGACCTCAAGGAGCTCGAGTACGCCGCGAACCTCCACGACATCGGTCAGCTGTCGCTTGCCGAGCCGATCCCGGGCGGGACGACGACGATCCTCTCGCCGACCGACCAGCGCACCATCGCCGAGCTCGGTGCGAACGTGATCGAGCAGACCGGCGTCCTGACCAAGGCGGCTCAGATCGTGCGCCGCCAGGCGGACCCGTATCGCCCCGCTCCCGGCCGCGTCGACCCGACGCTGCTGCTCGAGAGCCGGATCATCAAGGTGGTCAACGCCTACGACGACCTCGTCGGCGCCTCCCTCGAGTCCGACCGCATGCTCCAGGCGGTCGAGCGGCTCGAGCTCGGCATCGACCGCGAGTACGACCCGCAGGTGGTCGACACCTTGGCGCGCATCGTGGCGCGCCAGACCGAGTACGCGTACTGAGGTCGGCACCTCACCCGGTCATGGGCGGCAGCCGCACGCGGACATCGGGCGTGCGCTCCTCGTTGTCGTGGCCATCCGTGCTGTAGAGCTCCCGGCCTCCGTGGCCGGCGTAGAAGGCGCGCGCCCCGGCGTTTCCCGCGAACACCCAGAGCTCCAGCGGCCCCTCGGCCGCCGAGCGCACCGCGGTCAGCAACGCGCTGCCGGTTCCCCGGCGCTGGGCCTCGGGGGAGAGGTAGAGGTGCTCGAGCGTCCCGGCCTCCGGGTCGAGCACGGCGTAGCCGACGACCCGGTCCTCGTGGGTCGCGACCCAGGCGGGGAGTCTGGCGAGCACGCCCTCGAGGTAGGCGCGGTCCTCGTCCGGGGTGTGCAGGACCGGGAGCCAGGGCATGGCGGCCGCCCGGGACTCCCGCATGACCCGGGCGCACGCAGGGGCATCGGTGACCGAGGCGACCCGCACGTCCATCGGATCGGCGGGATCGGACTCGGGCACGGCGCGACGCTAGCGCCCGGGGACGCCCGCCCGTGCCAGGATGAGCCGTCCGAGCACCCTGAGCCTGGAGGAAATCGTGCCGACCGAGGTCTGCGCCGAGATGGTGGCGAACGTGATCCAGGTCGCCGTGACCCCGGACTCGGCGGTCGCGCAGGGTGACACGCTGCTCGTGCTCGAGTCGATGAAGATGGAGATCCCGGTGCTGGCCGAGACCGGTGGCCGGGTCGCCGAGGTCCGGGTGCACGAGGGCGACGTGGTCCAGGAGGGCGACGTCCTCGTCGTGCTCGCCTGAGCGGGCTCAAGCACGGCGCGGCGCGCGCCGATGCCTACCCCGTGACCCAGACCTTCCAGCCTGTGCCTCTGCCGGGCTCGGACGCCGCCACCGGCGTGCCCGAGCCGGGTCCCGCGCCGACCGACCCGGCCCCGGTCACGAGGGAGTCCTTCCTCCCGCCCCCGGTGGGCGAGCCCGTCGCGCCCGCGGAGGAGCCCGCGCCGTTCACTGCGGCCGCGCCCCCGGTCCC
>JAHECT010000013.1:15099-28373 GCA_024641605.1 Micrococcales bacterium | reverse complement strand
GAAACCGTGCACCGTTCAACTTGGTGTCAGTGTGCCAGCGGCGGCGCGCCCGGACCGGGGATTCGGGCGGCACGCGCCGCGTCTGCTAGGTCACATCCGGCGGCGCCGGCTCGGCCTCGGCGCGGCCAGGCCAGGCGTCATCCGCGGGTGACCCGTATGCGGGCGCCGCCCCGATCTCGCGAGCGGCTGCCTTACGCAACGAGGCAGTCGTCGACGAGGTCCGGAGCTCCCCTCTGCCGTCCACGCGCTGAGCGCCCAGCGCTGGCGCTCAGGATGTGCTGGCACAGCAGTTTGCCGGTGACTAATCCGACGGAACCGCTGCCGTGACTCCCGCGTACGGGTTACATGGACGGATCAGCCGGCCCTGGCCGGTCGCTCAGTGACCCGGAGGCGATCGTGACGGTTGTACGCGCGGCACTGGTGCAGACGAGCTGGACCGGTGACAAGGAGTCCATGATCGTCCGGCACGAGGAGTACGCCCGCGAGGCGGCGGCCGCCGGGGCCCAGGTCGTCTGCTTCCAGGAGCTGTTCTACGGTCCGTACTTCTGCCAGGTGCAGGATGCCGCGTTCTACGAGTACGCCGAGAGCGTGCCCGGCCCGGTGGTCGAGCGGTTCCAGGCGCTCGCCCGCGAGCTCGGCATCGTGATGGTCCTGCCCGTCTACGAGCAGGAGCAGCCTGGGTTCCTGTACAACACGGCGGCAGTGCTCGATGCCGACGGCAGCTACCTCGGCAAGTACCGCAAGCACCACATCCCGCACGTGAACGGGTTCTGGGAGAAGTTCTACTTCCGCCCCGGCAACCTTGGTTTCCCCGTGTTCGACACCGCGGTCGGCAAGGTGGGCGTCTACATCTGCTACGACCGGCACTTCCCCGAGGGATGGCGCGCCCTCGGTCTCAACGGCGCCCAGATCGTGTTCAACCCGTCCGCGACCTCCCGTGGGCTGTCCTCCTACCTGTGGAAGCTCGAGCAGCCGGCCGCGGCGGTCGCCAACGAGTACTTCGTCGGCGCGATCAACCGCGTGGGGATCGAGGACCTCGGCGACGACGACTTCTACGGCACGTCGTACTTCGTCGACCCTCAGGGCCAGTTCGTAGGCGACGTCGCGGACGGGCACAACCCCGAGCTGGTGGTCCGCGACCTCGATCTCGAGCTGCTCACCGAGGTGCGCAACCGGTGGGCGTTCTACCGCGACCGCAGGCCCGATGCCTACGACGACCTGGTGGCACCGTGACCGTTCTCGTGCGCGGCGGACTGGTCGTCGGTCCGGTCAGCGCCCAGCCCATGGACGTCCTGATCGATGGCGAGAAGGTCGTCGCCCTGCTGGCTGCGGGCGATGCCTCCCTGGGGGCCGATCTCGCGTCGACCGCCGAACGGGTCATCGACGCGACGGGCAAGTACGTCGTCCCCGGGGGAGTCGACGTCCACACCCACATGGAGCTGCCCTTCGGCGGCACGTTCGCCTCGGACACGTTCGAGACCGGAACCATCGCGGCGGCGCACGGCGGCACGACGACGATCGTCGACTTCGCCGTGCAGCGCGCGGGCGAGCGCGTGCAGGACGGACTTGCTGCATGGCACGAGAAGGCACGGGGCAACTGCGCCATCGACTACGGCTTTCACCAGATCATCGGCGGTGTGGACGACGAGTCGCTGAAGGCGATGGACGAGCTGGTCGACGAAGGCATCACGAGCTTCAAGCTCTTCATGGCCTATCCCGGCGTGTTCTTCAGCGACGACGGCCAGATCCTGCGCGCGATGCAGTCGGCCGCGCGCAACGGGTCGATGGTCATGATGCACGCGGAGAACGGCACTGCCATCGACGTCCTGGTGGCGCAGGCGCTCGCCCGTGGCGAGACCGCTCCCCGCTACCACTCCCTCACCCGACCCTGGGAGACCGAGGAGGAGGCCACGCATCGCGCCATCATGCTCGCGCACCTCACCGGGGCTCCGCTCTACGTCGTGCACATGTCGGCGAAGCAGGCGGTGAGCACGCTCGCTCAGGCCCGCGGCGAGGGCTGGAACGTATTCGGCGAGACCTGCCCGCAGTACCTCTACCTATCGCTCGAGGAGCACCTCTCCCAGCCCGGCTTCGAGGGGGCGAAGTGGGTGTGCTCCACTCCCCTGCGCTCGTCGGCCGAGGGCCACCAGGACGAGCTGTGGCGCTACCTGCGCACCGGCGACCTCTCGGTCGTGAGCACGGATCACTGCCCGTTCTGCTTCAAGGAGCAGAAGGAGCTCGGCCTCGGCGACTTCTCGAAGATCCCCAACGGTATCGGCGGCGTCGAGCACCGCATGGACCTGCTGTACCAAGGCGTCGTCGATGGCCGCATCTCACTCTCGCGATGGGTCGAGCTGTGCTGCACCACTCCTGCGCGCATGTTCGGCCTGCATCCGCGCAAGGGTGAGATCCTGCCCGGCGCCGACGCCGACCTCGTGGTCTACGACCCCGCTGCGCGTACCCGCATCTCGGTCGACACGCACCACATGAACATGGACCACTCGGCCTACGAGGGCTATGAGATCGCCGGCGGGGTCGACACGGTCCTGTCTCGCGGGCGGGTCGTCATCGAGCGTGGCGCCTTCCTCGGCACCAAGGGCCACGGGCAGTTCCTGCGCCGTGGGCTCTCGCAGCACCTCGTCTGACCCGTTCACGACCGTCGGAGGTTCGCATGGAGTTCGGTGTCGTACTGCAGTGCAACCCGCCCGCGTGGCGGGTGGTCGATCTGGCCAGGAAGTCCGAGCTCGCCGGGTTCTCCTACGTGTGGACCTTCGACTCGCACCTGCTGTGGCAGGAGCCCTACGTGATCTACAGCCAGATCCTCGCGCAGACGCACCGGGTGATCGTCGGGCCGATGGTCACCAACCCCGCGACGCGCGACTGGACCGTCACGGCGTCGACGTTCGCCACCCTCAACGACATGTTCGGCAACCGCACGGTCTGTGGCATCGGACGAGGCGACTCGGCGGTGCGGGTGATCAACGGCAAGCCCGTGACCCTGGCCGAGCTCCGCGAGTCGATCGGCGTCATCCGCGAGCTCGCGAGCTCGCGGGCCACGGACTACAAGGACAGCCATCTGCAGTTCCCCTGGAGCAGGGGCAGTGAACTGCCGATGTACGTCGCGGCCTACGGGCCGAAGGCGCTCGCGCTCACCGGCGAGGTCGGCGACGGCTTCATCCTTCAGCTCGCCGATCTCTCGATCGCCGAGTGGAGCATCAACGCCGTGCGCGCAGCCGCGGCAGCGGCCGGCCGCGACCCGGCGTCGATCCGGATCTGCGTGGCGGCGCCGGCCTACATCGGCGACGACGTGGCGCATCAGCGCGACCAGGTGCGCTGGTTCGGCGGCATGGTCGGCAACCACGTCGCCGACATCGTGGAGCGCTACGGTGCCGACGGTGCCGCAGTTCCGCCCGAGCTGACCGACTACATCAAGAACCGGCAGGGCTACGACTACAACGAGCACGGGCGGGCCGGCAACACGCACACGGAGTTCGTGCCCGACGAGATCGTCGACCGGTTCTGCGTGCTGGGCACGGCGCAGGCGCACATCGACAAGCTCATCGCGCTCAAGGAGCTCGGTGTCGACCAGTTCGCGATCTACCTGCAGCACGACGCACAGGAAGCAACGCTCGAGGCGTACGCACAAACGGTGATTCCGGCGCTCGTCGAGCACGCCCGCGCCCGCTCTTAGAGCCGAGGCACGTCTGGTGCTCCTGCCGGAGACCCTGCAATCTCGACTAGGCGCACCGTGCGGCTCCACGCACGATGCCGAAAGCCCCGATCTCCCGCGGTGTCAGTGGGAGATCGGGGCTTCTCAGGCGTGTGTGCCAGTCGACGTAGTCGCGCACCATGGACGCCTGCGCGCTGTGCGAGCGTGGCTGGACCCTCGGCGTGCCTGCGCGATCGCTCGTCGATGACGGGGTCTATCCGCCGCTGCTGTCAGCGAGATCGCGGTACGCGAACGCGTCCGCCGGGACGGCGCCCGCATCCGGGGTGGTGCCGGGCATGATCGCGAAGGTCGGCTGGAACTGGGTCAGGACGCCGGCGAGGGTGAGCAGGATCGTCGGGTTGCCCTCGATCACTGCGGTTCCGTCGGCCACCTGCTGCTGGAGCGGGGCGATCCCGATCATGGCGTTCTCCAGGTCGGTCCGGTCGATCGTCAACGTGATGTCCGGATCGTCAGCGAGGAACCCCTGGAGGCTGGTCAGCGTGCCGTTGCTGAGCTCGACGACGAAGTCCTCACCGTTGTCGGGAGTGCGCATGTTCATCACGAACGCGGCGTCGCCTACCGCAGCCGAGTCCAACCGGATGCCGAGGTAGTCGAGGAACTGCAGGGTGCTGAGCGCGCGCACCAGGTCCGGGCCCGTGCTCGACGGGGCGGTGCCCGACGGGATCCCGGACCTCAGCTCGAGAGCCGCGGCGAGGAAGCTGTTGCGGACGCTCGGGCTCTCCTGCTGGTAGCCCACCTGTTCGAACGCGTCCGCAAGCATCCGTCGGCCGGCGGTGTTCTCGGGCTCGCCGTAGACGAGCTTGTTGAGCACCTCGATCGCGAGAAGGTAGTCGCCGCCTTCCATCAGCTGCGCGGCGCGCACCATGATGGCGTCCGCTCCGCCCATCATCTCGACGTACAGCGGTGCAGACTCCCGGGGTGCCAGCGGGATGAGGGTGGACGGGTTGCCGTCCCAGTAGCCCAGGTATCGGTTCACGACGGCGCGGGAATTGTGCTCGACCGAGCCGTGGTAGCTGCGTGCCGCCCAGCTGCGCTGCAGCGATTCGGGCGGCGCGTAGACGCGGTGGATCTCGTTGATCGTCACGCCCTGGTTGGCGAGGTGCATGACGCCGTTGTTGAGGTTCGCGTAGGTGTCGCGCTGGGTGCGCATGACCTCCTGGATGCGGTCGTTGCCCCACCGCGGCCACGAGTGCGCCGCGAACATGACCTCGGCGTCCTTGCCGAACAGATACAGCGCCTTGTTGATCTGACGTGACCACTCGAGAGCGTCGCGCACGAGGGCCCCGCGCAGCGTGTAGATGTTGTGGATCGTCGCGACGATGTTCTCCGCCGCCCAGAATGCCTTCCAGTCGGGGAACCATGTGTTCATCTCCGCGGGCGCCTCGGTGCCCGGCGTGTTCTGGAACACCATCCGTACGCCGTCGACGGTGAGCTCCTCGATGTCCTCGACGATGTCGATGGTGGGGGGGATCAGACCGGACGTACCGGCGGCCACGCCTTTGCCGATGGCCTGGTCGACATGGCCGTACGGACTGCGGTCCAGCAGCGTCCCGTACTGGTAGAACATGCGCCGGTTCATCGCATTGCCGGCGTAGACGTTCTCGGCGACCGCGTGCTCGAGGAACCCCACGGGCGCGATCACTGGGACCTTCCCCGACCGGACATCAGCCTCGTCGACCACGCCGTGCGCGCCGCCGAAGTGGTCGCCGTGCGAGTGGGAGTAGACGACCGCCACCACCGGTCGCTGACCGAGATGTTCGTTCACCAGGGCGAGCGCGGCGGCCGCGGTCTCCTTGGCGGTCAACGGGTCGAACACGATCCATCCCGTGTCTGACCGGATGAACGAGATGTTCGCGAGGTCGAAGCCACGCACCTGGTAGATCCGGTCGGGCAGGACCTCGAACAGGCCGAACCCCATGTTGAGGATCGCCTGCCGCTGCAGAGACGGGTGGATCGACTCGAAATCCTCGCCCGAGAGCAGGAAGTCGTAGGCCCCGATATCCCAGGCGACATGACCGGCCTCCGCCATGATCTGCCGATACGACGGCGCAGCGAGGAAGCCGCGACGCGCCTCCTCGAAGTCACGGTCGTCATCGAAGGGCAGGCGAGCCTTCGTTGCCGCGCGCACGGCAGACGTCGCTGACGACGGCGCCTTGCCCAACTCGTGGAAGTGATCGAACTCCATGGCCATCCGCCCGTTCCGGTGCCCTCATCGGAACCCGTTGGCTCCGCTCCGACACTAGGGCACGGCCATGGTGCTCGCCTTCCCTGGTACGCACCCAGGTGCTGGCACCATTCGTCACGGCTCAACCACCGATCCGTCACCCGAACCAGGACCAGCGACCGCGAATGCCGGATATCGCTCTGTGGATTGCGCCAAGTCACCCTGTCACCTGATCGGACTGGACCCCGAGGTCGTTGATCTCGGCAGCCCACGGCTCGGCATAACCCGGTGCCGAGCCCTCCTCACGTCTAGGAGGAATGGCCATGCCCGGGGAGAACTTGGCCGAGCTGAACACCTGCACGCTGACCGGCAATACGGACCGCCCCAGTGCGAGTGGAGCCTGAAAGGCCGAACGCCCCGATCCACGCGGTATCACTAGGGAATCGGGGCTTCTGGAGCGTGTCGACTAGTCCAGGTAGTCGCGCGGTGGGAACGCCTGAGCGCTGTGCGAAAGCGCCTGTGCCGCGCGGGATCTCCGAGCGCTGTGCGGTGCAAGATCCTGGACTGGCATCCCTTGCTCTAGATCGCGGATCGCGGGCCAGCGGTATTACCGGGCGAGGTCCCGGCGCCGGAAGCCAGCGAAGCCGATGGCGAGGAACGCCACGGTGAACAGGCTGACCCAGAGCAGGCCGGTGAGGTCGACCGTTGTGGCGCTGGTGTTGGGGATGTGCCAGAACGGGCTGATGCCCAGGATCCATTCGGGCAAGCCGAAGGTCGGTCCGAGCAGGGTGAGCACGAAGGAGAGCAGGACGCCGAACCAGGCCGCGAGGCTGACGGCGGGGCGGGCGCCGATGACCGCGACGGAGATGGCGACGACGGTCCAGACGGCGGGGGCTGTGGCGGTCGCCTGGATGAGGCCCTGGCCGAAGCTAACACCGATGTTCGCGCTCGAGGCGAGGGCGGCGATCAGGGCGCCGGCGATCAGGACCGCAACGGTCGGGATGGCGAAGGCGAGCAGCACGTTGCTCGCGTAGAAGCGCGGCCGTGATGTCGCGGTCGCGATGACCGGCTCGACCCGGTCCTCCATCTCCTCGGTGCGGACCTTGAGCATGACCTGCACGCCGGGGATCGAGGCGAGGATGCCGACCAGGCTGAGGATGGTGACGACGAACGCGCCTGCGAGCGCCTCGGGTGTGGTGGCTCCGGACGCGAGGACCTGCTGGACGCTGCTGTTCGAGCTGAGGATGTCGGTCACCGAGGTCGCGAAGTAGCCGAAGACGAACCCGAGGGCGACGAACGCGATCAGCCAGGTGATCGCCGGGCCGCGGTTCAGGCGCAGGGCGAGGCGGTCGGTGCCGCGAACTTTGCCACGGGCCGGGCCCGGGCGCTGGGCGATGGAGCCTTGGCCGAAGTCGCGAGTGCTTTGCAGGCGGAACGCGACGACGACCAAGACGGCGGTGAGGGCGACGGCGAGCAGTAGCGGCCACCAGGTGTTCGTGCCCGCGGGCTTGGTCTCCTGCATCCAGCCGAGCGGGTTGATCCAGATGGTCCACGAGGGTGCCTGGATGGAGTAACAGAACCCCCGGAGCAGGAACATCACACCGAGGGCGCCGACGGCGAGGGAGTTGGCGGTGCGGGAGTCGGAGGCGATCTGCGCGGTGACGGCGGCGACGCCGGTGAGCATCCAGGCGGTGCCGGTGAACGTGAGGCACAGCAGCATGGACGCGTCCCATGCCCCGCCGCACAGCGACGTCACCACCCCGGCGACGAGGCCGAGGATGAGCGAGCCGATGAGCGCAAGTGCGACCCCGGCCATCAGCCGGCTGGGCCGGCCGAGCACGCCGGAGGCGAGGAGCTCGGCCTGGCCGGAGTCCTCCTGCGCTCGGGTGGCGCGGGTGACGGCGAAGATGGCGCCGAGGGCGGCGAGGAAACCGCCGAGGGCGAGACTGCGCCAGGCGTTGAACCCGTCGACGGTGGTGAGGTCCCCGGCCGGGCCGAAGATGAGCCCGAGCGCGGGGTTGGAGTTGATCGCCGCGGACAGGCCCAGGCGGTCCTGCTCGGTGGAGAACACCCAGGGGTAGACGATCACTGACGATGCGGGCAGGGCGGTGGCGAGCACGATCCACGGCGCGTAGAGGCGCCCGTCGTAGCGCACGTTGGTGCGCAGCAGCGGAGCCGTGCCGACCAGGGCGGTGCTCATGCCGCGGTGCCGCCCTGCTCGTCGCCGTAGAGCTTGAGGAACAGGCTTTCCAGGCTGGGCGGGGCCACGGTCAGGGACACGAACCCGAAGGGGGAGAGCGAGTCCATCGCCTCGCGGATCCGGTTGGAGTCCACGGTGCCGGCGAACTTGGACCCGTCGAGGTGGACGTCGCTGAACAGCGCTACGGCCGCCTGGTCGGGTGCGCGGTCGAGGACGGCGTGGATGGTGGTGCGAGTCTTGCCGCGCAGCTCGACGAGCGTTCCGCTCTGCACGATGCGGCCGTCGCGGATGATGCTCAGCCTGTCGGCCAAGGACTCGAGCTCGGCGAGGATGTGGCTGGACAGCAGCACCGTCGTGCCGCGCGCGGTGGCCTCGCCCACGACCTCCTGGAACACGTTCTCCATCAACGGGTCCAGGCCGCTGGTCGGCTCGTCGAGGATCAGAAGCTCGACGTCGGACGCCAGCGCCGCGACGATGGCGACCTTCTGCCGGTTGCCCTTGGAGTACTGCCGGCCCCGCTTGGTCGGGTCGAGCTCGAACCGCTCGAGCAGCTCCGTGCGGCGGCCCTCGTCCAGACCTCCGCGCAGGGTGCCCAGTAGGTCGATCGCCTCGCCGCCGGTCATCCCCGGCCACAGCGACACGTCGCCGGGGACGTAGGCCAGGCGCCGGTGCAGCTCGACCACGTCGCGCCACGGATCACCGTCGAGCACCCGCGCGCTCCCGCCGTCCGCCTTCAGAAGACCCAGCAGCACCCGGATCGTCGTCGACTTGCCGGCGCCATTGGGTCCGAGGAAGCCATGCACCTCGCCACGGGTCACCGACAGGTCCAGCCCGTTCAGGGCCTGGAACCGGCCGAATGACTTGGTCAGACCCTGGACCTCGATCACGTCATCGGGTGTGCTCACCGGTTCCTCCAGGCGGACCTCGGGCGTCTGCTGCGCGAATCCTCGGACTCTACAGGCGAGGAACTCCACAGCTGGGGAAGAAGATCGCGATGCCAGCCACGACAGTCGCGCGGCGCCGACCGAGCGGGCGACGGACCGGTGACAGCGGTACCCGCGCGGAGATCCTGCGCGCCGCGACGGCGTTGTTCGCCGAGCGCGGCTACGACGCCACCTCGATCCGCGCCATCGCTGCCGACGCCGGTGTGGACCCCGCTCTCATCCGGCACTTCTTCGGCGACAAGGACGCGCTGTACACGACCGTCCTGGCCGACCGGAACCAGGTCTTTCAGCGACTCGCCGCAGCCCTCCCCGGCGACCGGGTAAGCCTCGGGCGCCGGGTCACCGACACCTACCTGCGGCTCTGGGACGACCCGGACATCCGTCCCGTCCTGCTCGCACTCGTCCGCTCCGCGACCACCTCCGAGCGTGCGGCGGCCATGCTGCGCGACTTGATGGAACGCCGCGTCGCGGCGACCGACGACTCTCAACCTGTACTGCGCGGCGAGCGCCTCGCGCTCGCGGCCTCTCAGTTGCTCGGCCTCGCTCTCGGCCGACACGTGCTGAAGGTGCCCTCCTTGGTCGCGATGAGCCACGACGAACTCGTCGACGAGGTCGCACCCAGCATCCAGCGCTACCTGATCGACGACCGCGTGCCCGTCGGTCCGGAGCCTCGACGCCGGGAATGAAGGGACGCCTTGACGCGCACGAGGTCACGGTCGAGGAGTGCGCGGATCAGTCGAGGTAGTCGCGCACTCTGGACGCCTGTGCGCTGTGCGATACCCCCTGTCACCCACGGGATCTGCGAGCGCTGTGCGGCGAAATATCCTGGAGTGAACACCGGCCTCCTCGATCGCCCCATCGTCCGCGTGTAGTTCGGTGAACCGGCGACTGCATCAAGAACCGATTCGCCAAGGCGCATCCGGGTCGCCCAGGGTCTCCAGCATCAGGTTGCACCAGGCCGTTACAGCGCCAGCTGCTAGCCGAGCGTGCCCCGTCGGGCAACCACCCGCTCTCGTGCCTACGGCGCGTCTCAGGCCTTAGGCCGCGCAGCGCGCTGCAGTAGGGCAGGCTCTGCCGGATGGGACGCACCACATCGACGGACCGCACGTGGGTCGCGGCGTGAGGATGCGCGCCGTGATGGAGGTCCCAAGCCTCCGGTGGGCGGTGCTGGCCTGGGGCCTGTCGGTCATCGCCGAGACTGCGTCGGTGGTCGCGCTGCTGGTCGTGGCCTATGAGGTCGGCGGTCCTGGGCTGGTCGCCGGCTTCTCGATCCTGCGAGCCGTGCCGGCCCTCATCGTCGCGCCCGTCGTCATCGGGTGGTCCGATCGGGGTCGGCGGGAGAGCTGGCTGACAGCCGTCCTCACGACGCGGTCCGGCCTGTTGGCTCTGGCCGCGGCCTTCCTGGTCGCAGGGGTCCCGATGGCGGTATTGCTCGCAGGAGGGCTCGCCTCGGTCCTGTTCAGCACGCACCGGCCCATGAGCGGTGCACTGCTTCCGCACCTGGCCACCAGCCCGGCGCAGCTGACAGCGGCCAACGCCGCCTCCTCGTTCGCTGAGAGCGCCGGTACCTTGGTCGGACCCGTGCTCGCCGGGGTGCTGCTCGTGGTCGGCCCGCCACCACTGGGCCTGGCGCTGGCGGCGGTCGTGGTGGGGGCATCCGCGGTCGCTGTCCGCCGCATCCACGACGTCACGTCCTCCGGTGACCCCGGCAGCGCCATGACGCTGGCCTCCGCGATCAGGGAGTTCGGCGGAGGCCTGCGCGCCCTGCTCCAGCAGCCACCTCTCATCGCGCTGGTGTTCGTGCAGACGTTCGCCCGCGGGGTGCTCCTCATCGCCGTGGTCGTCCTCGCGGTCGACACATTCGGACAGGGCGACCCAGGCGTCGGGTGGTTGACGGCGATGATAGGCGTGGGGGGCCTGGCAGGCAGTGCGGCCGCGGCCGCACTTGTCACCTCGACGCGCATCAGCCGAGCCGTTGCAGTGGGCGTGGCTCTCTGGGGGCTTCCGATGGTCGCCCTCGGCTTCTTGACCGTGCCGGCTGTCGGCTACCTCGGATTCGCGATCATCGGCGTAGGCAACGCGGTGCTTGACGTCGGAGCATTCACCCTGGTCGCCAGGGTGATCCCCCCCACCATGCTGGGGCGAGCATTCGCCGCGTTCGAAGTGATCCTCGTCCTGGGTGTCACCACAGGTTCCCTGGTCGCCGGCCTGGCCGTCCCGAAGCTCGGCGTCGGTCCCTCGTTGTGGCTCACGGGCTCCGTGCTCGTGGCGCTTGCCGCGGGCACCATCCCGTGGGCCCGCCGGCTCGACGCCCGGCTCGTCCCCGGCGACAACGTCTCTGCCCTCCGCAAGTGCCGCGAGCTGGACTCCCTTCCGCTGGCCGCGGTGGACCACCTCGCAGCCGTCGGGGTCGAGCGGACGTTCGCCGATGGCGAGGACGTGATGGTGCAGGGGACCGCCGGCGACGACTTCCACGTGGTGATGTCGGGTCGTGCTCGGGTCAGCCGGGACAGCACGATGGTCGCCGAGCTCGGGCCGGGAAGCGGCTTCGGCGAGATCGCCCTTTTGCGCCAGGTCCCACGCACCGCGACGGTCACCGCCGTGGGCCGGCTGACCACGTTCGCGATCTCCCGACTGGACTTCACGGTCTTCGTGGCCGGGCACCCATCCGCGGCCGTGGCAGTCGCGCACGTTGCCCAGGAACGGGCGTTGGCCGACGAGCGGCGCGGGCTGAGCTAGCCGCGCCTATCCGGACTTGGCGGACTCGGAAGGCTGCGCCTCAACCTGCACGCGCAGGGAGAGAGCACTGTGCGAGGCAACGCTGCTGTGATGAAGGGGCGACACCACATGCTACGCACGGGGTTTCGACTGATCTCGGGCGTGTCGACTAGTCCAGGTAGTCGCGCAGAACCTGGGAGCGCGAGGGGTGGCGCAGCTTCGACATCGTCTTGGACTCGATCTGGCGGATGCGCTCGCGCGTGACGCCGTACACCTTGCCGATCTCGTCGAGGGTCTTGGGCTGGCCGTCCGTGAGGCCGAAGCGCATCTTGACCACGCCCGCCTCACGCTCGGACAGGGTGTCGAGCACCGAGTCGAGCTGCTCCTGGAGCAGGGTGAAGGACACCGCGTCGGCAGGGACGATCGCCTCAGAGTCCTCGATCAGGTCGCCGAACTCGCTGTCGCCGTCCTCACCGAGCGGAGTGTGCAGCGAGATGGGCTCGCGACCGTACTTCTGGACCTCGACGACCTTCTCGGGCGTCATGTCGAGCTCCTTGGCCAGCTCCTCCGGGGTGGGCTCGCGGCCCAGGTCCTGAAGCATCTGGCGCTGCACACGGGCGAGCTTGTTGATGACCTCGACCATGTGCACGGGGATACGGATGGTGCGCGCCTGGTCCGCCATGGCGCGGGTGATGGCCTGCCGGATCCACCAGGTGGCGTAGGTCGAGAACTTGTAACCCTTGGTGTAGTCGAACTTCTCGACAGCGCGGATGAGGCCGAGGTTGCCCTCCTGGATCAGGTCGAGGAAGAGCATCCCGCGTCCGGTGTAGCGCTTGGCCAGCGACACCACGAGACGCAGGTTGGCCTCGAGCAGGTGGTTCTTGGCCCGGCGCCCGTCCTCGGCGATCCACTCGAGGTCCTTGCGCATCGTCGCGTTCATCTTCGCGCCGGAGTTGAGCTTCTCCTCGGCGAAGAGCCCCGCCTCGATGCGTTTGGCCAGCTCCACCTCCTGCTCGGCGTTGAGCAGGGGGACCTTGCCGATCTGCTTGAGGTAGTCCTTGACCGGGTCGGCCGTCGCACCCGCGACGGTGACGGTCTGGACGGGCTCGTCGGTGTCGTCGACGTCGGAGATCGTGAAGCCCTCTGACTCCTCGCCCTCCTTGGCCTCGCCCTCCTTGGCCTCGCCCTCCTTCGCCGGCCCCGGCTTGCCGTCGCCTGCGACCTCGGCGAGGTCTCCAGCCAGCTCGGTCTCCAGCTCGGTCTCGAGCTTGGCGGCCTCCGCGAGGTCCGGCTCGGTCTCGAGGGCCTCGGGATCGGCCTCGGCGCCCTCGACGGCGTCTGCCCCGGCCTTCGTCTTGGTGGCCTTCGCGGCCTTCGTGGTGGCTGCCTTCTTCGCCGGGGACTTCGCCGGGGACTTCGCCGCCGGAGCCTTGGCGGCCACCGCGGCCGCCTTCGTGGTGGCGGCCTTCGCGGGGGCCTTGGCAGCCGGGCTCTTCGTTGCGGGGGTCTTGGCCGCGG
>JAHECT010000013.1:0-14999 GCA_024641605.1 Micrococcales bacterium | reverse complement strand
GGGGACTTCGCCGGGGACTTCGCCGCCGGAGCCTTGGCGGCCACCGCGGCCGCCTTCGTGGTGGCGGCCTTCGCGGGGGCCTTGGCAGCCGGGCTCTTCGTTGCGGGGGTCTTGGCCGCGGCCGGCTTCGAGGCGGCAGGCTTGGTGGCCGGGGCCTTGGTGGCGGCCTTCTTCGCGGGAACCTTCGTCGCGGCCGCCTTGCTCGCGGGAGACTTGGTGGCGGCCTTCTTCGCGGGAGCCTTCGCGGCCGCCTTGCTCGCGGGGGACTTGGCGGCGGCCTTCTTCGCGGGAGCCTTCGCGGCCGCCTTGGCGGGAACGGCCTTGCTCGCCGAGCTCGTGCGCGTGGCAGCCTTCTTGGCCGCAGGCGTCTTGGCGGCGGGCTTCGCCGTCGGGGCCTTGGAGCGGGTGGAGCTGGGGGACTTCGACGGCACGAAGCAACCTCTCGTCGGGCTGGCGCACCCGTCACCGGGCGTGCGAGGTCAGGCGGCGCGCAAGGGGCGCACCGGCGCAACAGTGTCGCACGCCCCGGGCATTCCCCCAGCCACCGGCCCCGCCGGCTCAGCCCCGGAGCCCGGCCTTGCTTTCCCGCTTGTACTGGCGCACGCGGGCCAGCGCCTCCTTGTCCGTGACATCTGCCACAGACCGGTTCGAGCCGGCCTCGCCGTAGCCTCCCGCGGCGGCCCGCCACCCCCGCGGCTGCACGCCGTACTGCTTGCCCAGGAGGGCGATGAGGATCCGGGCCTTCTGCTCGCCGTAGCCGGGCAGCGCCAGCAGGCGGTGATGAAGCGCGTCCCCGGATGGCACCGCCCGCCAGATTGCCTCGGTGTCTCCGGCGTACTCGCTCACCACGTGCCGCGCCAGGCCCTGGATCCGGCCGGCCATCGACCCCGGGAAGCGGTGCACAGCCGGGGGCGTGGCCATGAGCCCCGCGAAGGCGTCGGGGTCGAACGCCGCGATCGCGGCGACGTCGAGCCGCTCGGGCGTCCCCATCCGCTGGGCCAGCTTCCACGGCCCCAGGAAGGCGCGCTCCATCGGCATCTGCTGGTCGAGCAGCATGCCGGTCACGAGGGCGAAGGGGTCGCGGGAGAGGAGCGCATCACCGTGCTCGTCGAAACAGAGCGTCACCTGTCGAGCCACGGCCACACGCTACTCCGCGGTGGCCCTCCCTGGCTCGACGAGCCGACCCGCCCGAGGGGGTCAGAGGGCCTTGACGGCCAGGACCGGGCAGGACGCGTCGAGCAGGATCGACTGCGCGTTGCTGCCCAGGATGAGCTTGCCGACCGGCGTGCGGCGCCGGAGGCCGATCACGATGAGGTCGGCGTCGACCTCCTCGGCCACGGCGATCAGGTCGTCGGAGGGGTCCGACCCCCGGACGAGCTGGCGGACCTCGTGCTCCACGCCGGTCGCGTGCAGCTGGTCGTGCGCGCGCCCGAGAGCCTCGTCGAGCTCGACAGCGTGGTCGGAGGTCAGGCTCGACCCGCCCTTCTGCGAGTTGATGACGATGAGCCGCGCGGAGCGCTGCTGCGCCTCGAGGACGGCACGCTCGAGCGCTGCCTTGCCCTCGGGCGTGTCGACGTAGCCCACCACGATCGGGCCTCCGATGGCTCCCATCGCTCCTCCTGGTCCCTCGGCGCTGAGCGTCTCCAGATCGGAACCTAGCGCCTTTCGCGCCCTCAGGATGCTCAAGCGGCGCACGTCCCGGCCGACACCATGATCGTGACCCACGCCCCTGCCCGCCCCTCCGACGCCCTCGCGGCCGATCTGGACCGGGTACGCCGTGCGCGTGAGCAGGTCCAGGCCCTCATCGCGACGCCATCCCTGCTCGGGCCGGACTTCGCCCCGATCCGCAGTCTCGACGCCTCCTCCCACGCCTCCCCCGCCGCGGGTGCGCTGCTCGGCTGGAAGGCCACCGGGCGCGGCGCCGTGGGGACCGACGTGGGCGACACGCTGAGCCTGCTCGCCTCGGCTGCCAGCCTCGGCCTGGTCGAGCGGCTCGACTGGGCGTTCCGGTGCCACGCCTTCGACGTCGCGATGACCGCCGACATCGCCGGCGAGCTGCACATCACCCCCGAGCCGGAGACCTTCGGCTCCGCCTGCCCACCGCGCCTGGCGGTCGCCTTCCTGCGCGGCCGCCGCTCGCTGTCGGTCTGCGCCGAGCTGCACGCGGACGCGTTCGTCGACGAGAGGCGCCTGCTGGCCTCCGTCGAGGAGATGCGCTCGTGGGGGTGGCAGGTGGTCTACGCCGACGTTGCCGGCGCCCACGCGGCCGCGCTGAGGCTGCTCCCCGAGCTCCGGCCCGCCTACGTCCACCTCGACGCGCGGGTGGCGCGCCGCGGCGACACCGAGGCGACAGCGATCATCGAGGCGGGCCGCGAGGTCGGCGCCGCAGTCCTGGCGGTCGCCGTCGACTCCGGCGCGGAGCTGGAGGCGGCGCTCGAGGCCGGCGCGGAGTACGCGCGGGGCCGGCTCGTGGGCCCCCCGGTCCCCGCGCCGCACTGACTCGAGTCGGGCTCCGGACGCGACCCGAACCACCCCGCGGTGCCCGGCGCACCCGGCTCGGGCACGATGCTCCCGACGCGGACGCCGTCCGCGCAACGAAGGAGCGTGCGAGCGTGCAGGTCATCGTGTTCGGTGCAGCCGGGGGGATCGGGTCGCGGGTCGTGCGGGCGCTGCTCGCCGACGGGCACGGGGTCCTGGGCGTCGTCCGTAGGGCGGACGCGGCCGAGGAGCTGCTCGCCGCGGGCGCCGGAGCCCGGATCGTGGACGTGGCCGCGGACCCCCTGGACGGCCTCCTCGAGGGGGCCGACGCGGTCGCCTGGGCCCTCGGCGCCCGGATGGCCACCGATGGACCGCAGGCCTCGGGTCGCATTGACCGCGACGGCGCCCTGCGCGTGATCGCCGCGGCCGAGTCGGCCGGGACCCCGCGCTGGGTCCACGTGTCGTCGCTGCTCGCCGACCGGCCCGAGTCCGGCCCTCCCATGCTGCTGCCGTTCCTGCAGGCCAAGGGCGCCTCCGACGCCCACCTGGCCTCGACGGACCTGGACTGGACCATCGTGCGACCCAGCGGCCTCGCCGACGCCCCCGGCACCGGCCTGGTGAGCGCCGCCGAGCACCTCGGCCCCGAGGACTGGGGCGCTCCGATGCCCCCGCAGGTCACGCGCGACGACGTCGCCGCGGTCGTGGTGGCGTGCCTCCGCTCGGGCCTAGCCTCCCGTCGCGCCTTCGACCTCACCGGTGGGACGACCCCGATCGACGCCGCGCTCGCCGGGCTCTGAGCCGTCCGGTGCCTCGGGGGTAGGTCCGGCGCTCAGCCGACGAGGAGCGCCCGCGCCTGCCGTACGGGGAGGTCGAGCGTGCCGCTCTGGGTGAGCGTGCCGGGGACGGGGAAGGGCCCGAGGCCCTCGACGACGTAGGACGCCCGCCAGACCGCGTCGACGCGGACCAGGTAGGAACCCGACCGGTGGTAGGTGTGGGCGACCGAGTCGTCGGGCCAGCGCCCGCCGGGTCGGCTCGTCCACGTCTCGGTCCCGTCGCCGAAGGACCAGTGCCACCGGGCGCGGGCGTCGAGGACGACGCCGAGACCGGCCACGTCCATCGCCACGTGGCGCAGCCCGCCGGCGGGCTGCGCCGTGCGGAAGACGGCGGGGAGCCAGGTCAACGTGCCCCCGGGCGGGTCGCAGGCCGCAGCGAGCCGCGGGAGCAGGCGCACCACGCGGTCGCGCACCACCGCTGCGACGTCGTCGCGGACGGCCGGCGGGGAGTCCCCGAGGCAGGTCGTGCCGAGCAGCGACCAGTCCTCACCGGGCCGGGCCAGCCACACGCGCACCCGGTCCGTGCCGATGGGGCAGCCGAGGCTGATGTCGCGACAGCCGCCGGCCGCGAACTCGCTCTTGGAGCACACCTCGGTGATCCGCCACCGGCAGTCCTGGCACGCTGCGGCGAGCCCGCGCCCGTCCCCGGCACCCTGCCAGCCCAGGGCGGGAATCAGGATCGCCCCCGTCCCGACGTAGCGGTCGGCCTGGTCGTCGCCCACCACGTCGACCGCGGGGGGCCGAACCCCGAGCCCGGCGGCACCGGCCGGCGCGGCGACGACGGCGAGCGCCGTCAGGACGACGGCTGTGAGGGCAGCCCCGAGCCGCGGCAGGGATCGGCGGGCGCGGGCCCGGTACGGAATAGGCACCCGGCGACGGTAGGCAGACAGCGATGCCTGATGTCGGGTCGGACGGACGACCTGTGGAGGAACGTCACCCGCTCGGGCGGGTCCGTGTGCAGCCCGCGTCCTGCCCGTGACCCGCCGTGCACCGGTCGGCCCCGTGCCACGATGGCGGTGTGGATGCCCAACGACCTCGCACGGCCTTCGTGCTCGGCGGCGGAGGGCTGCTGGGCGCGGCCGAGGTGGGGATGCTGCGCGCCCTGCTGGAGGCGGGGGTGACGCCCGACCTGGTGCTCGGGACCTCGATCGGAGCCGCCAACGGCGCCCTCATCGCCGACGACCCGACACCGGCGGGGCTGTCACGTCTCGAGGAGCTCTGGAGCAGCGCCGACGAGGGTCCGTTCGGCGGCACCTGGCTCGAGCGCGCCCAGTCGGTGGCGCGCACCGCCTGGCGCACCCGCACCGCGCTCTACACCTCCGACGCGCTGGAGCAGCTGGTCGACCGGCACCTGTCGGTGACCCGGATCGAGGAGCTGAAGGTGCCGTTCCAGTGCTGCGCAGCCTCGGTCGAGCGCGCCGCGGAGCACTGGTTCACCGAGGGTCCGATCGTGCCCGCGGTGCTGGCCTCCGCCGCCGTGCCGGGGCTGTTCCCGGCGTACCGGATCGGCTCGGAGCACTTCATCGACGGGGGGATCGTCAACTCCATCCCGCTCGACCGCGCGCGCAAGCTCGGTGCCGAGCGGGTCTTCGTCCTGCAGGTGGGCCGCATCGAGCAGCCGCTCGCCCCCGCTGCCAACCCGCTCGAGGTCGGCCTGGTGGCCTTCGAGGTCGCGCGCCGCGCGCGCTTCATGGCGTCGCTGGCCAAGACCTCCACAGAGCTGGAGGTGCACGTGCTGCCGAGCGGCGGCGCCACGCCGCGCTACAACGACCCCGCCGCGCTCGGGTACCGCGACACGTCGCGCATCCCCGCGCGCATCGCCCTGGCCTACAACGCCTCCGCCGCCTATCTCGCCGACCGGGGCATCGAGGGCTGAGCGGGTGAACGTGTGGCTCCCGCCGACGTGGCTGCGTCGGATCGTCATCGCGCCACTGGTGTGGGGGCTCGGCGTCTGGCTGTGGGTGTTCTCCCTGCCGCTGGTGTTCATCCTCCTGGTGCTCGTCAGCTTCGCCCTGCCGCCGCTCTTCAAGCCGCTGCGCGTGCTCGGCTTCGCGCTGGTCTACCTCGCGATGGAGGTGGTGGCGCTCACCCTCCTGTTTCTCACCTGGGTGGGATCCGGGTTCGGCTGGAGGCTGCGCAGCCCGTTCTTCGTCCGGCTGCACTACGGGATGCTGCGCGGTCTGCTCGAGACGCTGTTCGTGTTCGGGCGCCGGTTCTTCTCGCTCACGATCGTGCGTGCCGGGTCGATCGACCCGAACGACCTCGATGGGGACGGGGTTCGCGACGGCCGCCCGCGGATCGTCCTGAGCCGCCACGCCGGTCCCGGGGACTCCTTCCTCCTCGTGCGCGAGATCCTCAGCTGGACCGGTCGCCGGCCGCGGATCGTGCTCAAGGAGACGCTGCGGGTCGACCCGGCGCTGGACGTGCTGCTGAGCCGACTGCCGGTGGCGTTCATCCGCGCCGGAGCCACCCAGGAGTCGCGCACGGCCATCGCGCACCTGGCCGAGGGGATGGGCCCGGACGACGCCCTGCTCATCTTCCCCGAGGGCGGGAACTTCACGGCGGGTCGCCGTGAGCGGGGCATCGAGCAGCTGCACGCGTCGGGCCTGCACGACGCGGCCGAGCGGGCCGAGGGCCTCGAGCACCTGCTCGCACCCCGGCCGGGCGGCGTCGGCGCCGCCCTCGCCGCAGCGCCGCCGTCTGACGTGGTGGTCGTGGCCCACACGGGCCTCGAGCGGCTCTCGACGCTGCGCGACCTGTGGCGCGACATCCCCGTGGCCAAGACGCTCTACGTCGGCTGGCAGGTGTTCCGGTCCGAGCAGGTCCCCGCCTCGACGCCGGGGCTGTCGGCGTGGCTGTTCGACCGGTGGGACGAGCTCGACGCGTGGATCGACCGGGTCGAGCGGGCCACGCCCGACGACGAGACGGTGCACTCCCCCTTCGGCGACCTCACGCCGGCCAACGCTCCGGGTCGGGTGGGGCGCCGGCGAGGAGCTCCTCCGCAGTGATCCCGGCCATCATCGAGGTCCAGGCCGAGGGCGGGAGTCCGCGATCGAGCGCCGTGGCCACGAGCGCGCCGAGCCGGTAGGCGGGGTCGGCCTCGCGCGCCCGGTCCAGCGCCACCCACGCGGCCGCCCCGTCCCCGTCGACCCAGGAGCAGACGGCGAGCGTCGTGGCCAGGGCCGCGAGATCGGGCGAGCCCGGCTCGGAGCACCTCACGGCCTCCGCCAGGACCTGGCGCACGGGACCGAGGACGGCGCGCTGCGGCGCCGCCGTGAGCCGGTGCAGGAGCAGGTCCCGCCGACCGACCGTGTCCACGAGCGCCCCGACCATGAGCACCAGTCGCACCAGGCGGACCTGGTCGCGAGGCGCCCGGGACCAGGCGGCCAGGGCGCGGAGGAAGCCCTCGACCCGGGCGAGGTCGCCGGGCGGGAGTCGCATCAGCACGCCCGCGCGTCGACGGTCCACGGCCTCCCGCAGCGGGTCGCCGGATTCCCGCGGCCGGAGCGCCTCGACCAGGGCGGCCCGGGAGGGCAGGACGGCCGTCTCGCGCCCGACGAACTGGGCACGCACGGCGTCGGCGACCTCGGGCGGGGCCAGACGCCCCTCCGGCGGGCAGCAGGCGGGGTCGCTGCAGCCGTAGGAGCGCGCCCGCTCCCCCACGACGCACAGGGTGTCGAGCACCTCGACGCCCCGCTCGGGCAGCGCCACCTCGACGGCGGCGACGAGAGCCCGGTGCGGGAGGGTGCGACCGAACCCGGCCGGCCACGAGGCGTCCTCGGCGAGCGGGTACACGAGCACGACGGCCCGGTCCGCCCCGACCGCCGCGAGCGCCTCCCCAGCAGCGGCCGGGCCGCCCAGGGCCGCCACGAGAGCCGACTCCTCGTCCGGGTCACCGGGCAGGTCGAAGCGCATCGTCACCCGCACGATCCGGTCGCGATCGAGGCCGATGACCAGGAGAGAGCGCCCGGGGACGAAGCCGCAGAGGTAGGGCGCGAGCACGGGAAGGGCATCGGGGCCGCGGAGGACGACGTCGGGCTGCTGAGTCATGGCGCCACCCTGGGCGCGCGGTCCCCCGCCGGGCGCCTCGTGGGGACGCACGCGTGGGGAGGACACGCCCGGCCCCGCCGCTGGGGACGACCTCAGTCGTACGTGGCGGTGGCGATGGCCTCGACGGTCTGCTCGAGGGTGAAGGCCTCCGAGCCGGGGATCTTGGGGACGAAGCCCACGAGCATGCCGTTGGCCATCACCTGCGCCTCGAGCCCGGCCGCACCGTCGACGTCCCACAGGGCCTCGCGCCCGTCGGAGAGGACGACCCTCACCCCGTGGCGGGCGACGCCCCCGCGGTAGACGTGCGCGAACACCTTCCGGGCGCGCAGGGCTTCGACGACGAGCTCTGCCTCCTCGACCTGCATGGCGAGATTATGCCGGTCGGGACCCGGACCCCGGGAGAGCGACCCGCCCGCCCGGCTCAGATCATCCCGATGACGGCGCGACGGGCCTGGAGGACGTGCTGGGCGAGATGGTCGGCCTCGCGCATCACCCAGGCGGCCACGTCGATCTCCCCCGCGTCGGGGTGCACGGCGGTCCGGGTCCACTGCTCGGTTGAGAGCGAGGCCAGCAGGCGGATGTTCACGTGGCGCAGCGAGAGGACGAGGGTGAGCGCGTCGGCGGCGGGGCGGGCGGCGTAGCCCAACGCGTCGGCGTGGGCCTCGGGGTCGAACGACTCCCAGACGGGCGCGTCCTCGGTCAGCATGCGCCGCAACCGGTAGGAGGCCAGCAGCTCGGCGTCCGCCAGGTGGTGGAGCACCTCGCCCACGGACCAGGAGTCCGGCGCCGGGCGGCGGTCGAGGAGCTCCCCGTCGCCCGCGTTGGCGTCCGCGAACACCTCCGCCAGCTCGTCGAGGCGATCGGTGTAGGCGGCCAGCGCGACGAGTCGGCTGTCGTCGGCGAACACGGTGACCTGGCCCTCGTCGCTCATAGGCGGAGCGTACGTCCTCGGCCACGGGGAGTTCCGTGACAGCCCCCCGGGCAGCCCCGTAGCGTGCCAGCCATGGTCGAGCCCGTCTACGCACCCGTGATCCTCGCCGCGCTCGGCGCGTTCCGTGCCCTCGACCTGCGCCTCGACGTGCAGGGCGGCGAGAACGTGCCCCGCACCGGCGGCGCCGTCCTCGCGAGCAACCACGTCAGCTACCTCGACTTCATCTTCGCGGGGCTGGGCGCGCACGAGTCACGTCGCTACGTGCGCTTCATGGCCAAGGACACGGTGTGGAAGAACCCGGTCGGCGGGCCCCTCATGCGCGGGATGAAGCACATCCCCGTCGACCGCGCGGCCGGTGCCGATTCGTTCCGGGTGGCGCTCGAGTCGCTGCGCCGCGGCGAGGTCGTCGGCATCTTCCCCGAGGCCACCATCTCCCGCTCATTCGAGATCAAGGACTTCAAGTCCGGTGCCACCCGCCTGGCTCAGGACGCCGATGTCCCGGTGATCCCGGTCGTCCTGTGGGGGACGCAGCGGCTGATGACGAAGGGACGTGAGCGGGACTTCTCCCGGGGCAAGGCGGTGTCGATCACCGTGGGCGAGCCGATGTCCGTCCCGCAGGGCACCGACGCCGAGGCCACCACCTCGGTCCTGCAGGACCGCATGCGCGTCATGCTCGACGAGGCGATCGCGCGCTACCCGCAGCGCCCTGGCGGGCCGGACGACTCGTGGTGGATGCCGACGCGGCTGGGTGGGAGCGCGCCCACGCTGGAGGAGGCCACCCGCATGGACCGGATCGAGGCTGTGGAGCGCGCCAAGCGCCGCCAGTCCTGATCGTGCTGGGGCTCGGCATCGACCATCGATATCGCTTGTGCCCCAGCGGATCGCACGATTGACCCACCCCCGGCTGAACCCCCGATCTGCGCGTGGGCCACGATGTTGGGATGCGCCTGGACCACGTCTCCTACGCCGTGACCAACAGCGAGCTCGTCGACACCGTGCAGCGCCTCGGACAGCAGCTCGGCGGATCCTTCGTCGACGGTGGCCGTCACCCCCGTTTCGGCACGAGCAACTTCATCCTCCCGATCGAGGGAGGCGCCTACGTCGAGGTCGTCGCCGCGCTCGACCACCCGGCCGCCGACAAGGCACCGTTCGGTCAGGCCGTCCGTCGCCGCGCCGAGGCCGGCGGCGGCTGGATGGCCTGGGTCGTCGGGGTCGACGACATCGGGGCCGTGGAGCAGCGCCTCGGACGCGAGGCCGTCGAGGGTCACCGGGTGCGGCCCGACGGCTACGACCTGACCTGGAAGCAGATCGGGATCAACGACGTGCTCGACGACCCGTCGCTGCCGTTCTTCATCCAGTGGACCTGCGACCCCGCCGAGCATCCGTCGCTGTCGGCGCCGGCGAGCGTCTCCGCCGTCGCCTGCGAGATCGCCGGGGACCGTGACCGGATCAAGGGCTGGTTGGGCGGACCGGTGAACACCCCGGTCGAGGGTTCGGACATCGCGTGGGTGGAGGACGACGTCCCCGGCCTCGTCGCGGTGGTCTTCCGGACCGCCGACGGCGAGACCGTCCGCATCGACTGACGGAGCGGCAGGCCGCGGCTCACGGCGGCGCCGGAACCAGGCGCCGTACGACGGCGAGGCCCAGTGCCACGCTGCGACCGATGAGCAGCGCGAAGAGCGCGGTACCCACTCCGACGGTGCCTCCCAGGAGCCATCCCACCGTCAGCACGGTGACCTCGATGAGCAGCCGGATCCGTCCGACGGGCCACCCCGTGCGGTAGTGCAGACCGGTCATCCAGCCGTCGCGCGGTCCCGGACCGTGACCGGCGGTCAGGTAGAGGCCGCTCCCGAGCCCGATCAGCGCGATCCCCGCGAGCACGAGGGCGACGCGTGCCCACAGGGCGCTGGGCGCGGGTGTCGCGGTGAAGACCACCTCGATCGCGATCGAGATCACCACGATGTTGAGGACGGTGCCGAGCCCGGGACGTTGCCGCAGCGGGACCCACAGGAGCAGCACTCCGCAGGAGACCAGGAACGACGTCCAGCCGATCGAGAGCCCCGTCCGGACCGTCACGCCCTGAGCCAGCACGGTCCACGGCGTCGCCCCGAGATCGGCTGCGAGCAGGAGCGCGTCCCCGGTCCCGAACAACCACAGGCCCACGACCAGCGCGCTCAGCGAGGCGGGCGTCGGGCGCCAGACGCCCGCGGAGGTGAACCGCGTGCGCGGGATCGTGCGGGATCCGCGCAGGGCGAGCCACCACCGGGACCACCGCGACGGGGGCTGCTGGTCGAGCACGGGGCCTACTGTGGCAGCCCGTAGCGGCCGACCCCGCGACATCCCGTCTCGCCGACGGTCGTTCAGAGCAGGGCGTCGGCGATGGCGGTGACGTGGCGGATGTCGGTCCCGCAGCATCCGCCCACCACCCGAAGACCGGGGAGGGACGCTGCCAGCGCCGCGTAGCCCTGCGCCAGCTCCTGCGGGACGCCGGCGTCGAGCTCGGTGGCCTCGTCGAGCTCGGCGTGGCTGAGGCGCGAGGCGTTCGCGCGCACCGCGCCGATGCGTCCCCGCCACGCGCCCTCGCCCAGCGAGGGTGCGATGTGATCAGGATGCGCGCAGTTCACCAGGAACCAGGAAGCGGCCGCAGCTGTCGCACGGTCGACCCGATCGATCGCCGATTCCAACGTCTCCCCCGACGGCAGGCGCCCGTCCACCTCCACGGTGAAGCCGACGACCGCGGGGACGCCCACCTCCGCCGCGGCGGCGACGAACCCGACCCCCTCGTCCGCGTAGCTGAACGTCGCGGACGTGACGAGGGCCGCGCCGGCGTCGGCCAGGTCCCGCACCTGCGGCAGGTGGTAAGCACGCGCCTGGTCGGCGGTCATCCGGTCGCCCGGGACGTAGCCGTCGCCGCGTGGCCCCACGCACCCGCTCACCCACACCCCGTCCTGACCGTCGATGGCCTCGCGCACGAGTGCCACCGCGTCGTTCTGGATGCGGGTCAGGTCCGCCGGGCCGTATCCGAGCGTGTCACCCCAGTCCGGGTTGGCCCGCCACGTCGGCGTCTCCAGGACCAGTGCGGCCCCCCGGTCGGCGGCCAGCCGGACGAAGTCGCTCAGGTAGGTCAGGAGAACTGCACGTCCAGCGGCGGAGTCCATGAGCGGGAAGGCGGCGAACGCCGGCAGGTCGATCTGCTCGTGGAACACGAGGACGGTCTCCAAGCCGGCGTCCGTGAGGGCGAGACGACCGGACGGAAGACCGTCGAACGCAGCCATGCCCGGACCCAACCACCAGAGCCGTCCGACGGCAAGGGGTGCCGGTCCGGCGCTCGCGCGGCCTCACCCGAGGGCGTCGAGGGCCTTGTGGATGCGCTTGGCGGAGATCGGCCCTCTGGTGCCGAGGGCCTGGGCGAACAGGTTGACCCGCAGCTCCTCCAGCATCCAGCGGACCTCCCGCGCCTGGGGCGACTCCCGCTCGAGCGGCGACAGCGCCGCGAGCACCTCGTCGTAGTCGGCGCGCACAGCCTCGACCTCCGCCTGCCGGGACGCGTCGCGGCCCGAGTCCTGGGGTGCCGTCTCGAGCCGGCGCAGGACCGCGCGCAGGTAGCGCACGAGGTCGGGCATCCGGGTCGCACCCGCGCCGGCGATGAAGCCCGGCGGGAGGAGGGCGTCGAGCTGGCCGGTCACGTCCGCGCGCAGACCGGCGAGTCGTGGCGACGTGAGCGCCTCGACCCCGGTCCGGGCCTGGGTGGCCAGATCGAGCGCCTGCGCCGCCAGTCGGACCTGGCGCAGCAGCTCGTCCCCGGTGCGGTCGCGTGCCTGCTCGACGCAGGCGTCGTACGCCGCCCGCGACCACGGCAGCCCGTCGGCGAAGCCGGACCCGGCCGCAGCACGCGCGACCGCGGCGTCGAGGACGGCGTCGAACGCGTCGGCGATCAGCGCGGCCACGGACCCGTGCGGCGCGGCGCCCAGCGCCACCTTCTCGCGCATGTCCAGGACGCCCACGACGTATCGGGTCGGCACCGGGATCTCGCGACGCATCAGCGCCCGGACCCCGAGCCGGTGCGCCCCGGCCTGCTCGGCCGCGGACACGAGCACCCGCACGTCGACGTCGTCCCCCCTGGGCACCAGTGCCGGCCAGCCGCGCACGACGTGCTCGCCCTGGGTCTCCTCCACCACCCGCGGCACGCCCTCGTCGGGGAAGCCGTCCACGGAGAGGCGTTCGGCCGCACGGGACACGTGGGCCACGGCGGCCGCCGCAGCGGGGGCGAGGCTGGCCTGGAGCGCGCCGACGTCCTTGCCAATCGCGAGCACACCGCCCTCGTCATCCACGATGCGGACCGTGACGCGGAGGTGGTCGGGCAGCGAGTCGGGCGCCCAGGAGTCGTAGGGGACGATCACCCCGGTCCGGCGCGTGAGCGCTCGACCCAGCGAGTCGAGCAGCCCGCGCTCGCCCGGCTCGAGCTCGGGCAGGACCGCCCGTGCCGTGTCGGGAACGGGCACGAACGCGGTCCGCAGCGACTTGGGCAGGCCACGGATCAGCGCGGTCACCACCTCCTCCCGGCGGCCGGGGACCTGCCACAGGAAGTCGTCGGGATGGGTCTGCGGGAGGAGAGCGACCGGGAGGTCGACGCTGACGCCGTCGAGCTCGGTGCCCGGCTCGAAGGCGTACGTGAGCGCCAGCTCGGCCTCGAACGTGCCGAACGTCCACGTCCGCGGAAAATCCGCGTCCAGGTCGTCGGACTCGGTGGGGACCAGGAGCTCGCGCGGGTAGGTGAGCAGGTCGGGAGTCTCCCGCCGCGCGGAGCGCCACCACCGGTCGAAGGCGCGCACGTCGGCCACCGATGCCGGCACCCGGGTCTCGAAGAAGGCCACGAGCGCCTCATCGTCGACGAGCAGGTCACGCCTGCGCGTGCGGTCCTCCAGCTCGGCGACCTCGGCGACGAGGCGCGCGTTGTCCCGGGCGAAGTGATGGTGCGTGCTCCACTCACCCTGCACGAGCGCGTGCCGGATGAACAGGTCGCGCGACACGACGGGGTCGATCCGCGAGTACGACACGACCCGCCCCACCACGAGCGGGACGCCGTAGAGCGTCACCCGCTCGTCGGCGACCACGGCGCCGCGCTTCTTCGACCAGCGCGGCTCGGAGTACGACCGCGTCACGAGATCGCCCGCGACGGCCTCCACCGCCTCCGGCTCCACCCGAGCCACGATGCGCCCGAACAGGCGCGAGGTCTCGACGAGCTCCGCCGCGACGGCGAACGCCGGCGGCTTGCGGCTCAGCGCCGACCCGGGGTGGATGGCCCAGCGGGCGCCGCGCGCGCCGAGGTAGTCGCGCCGCTGCCCGTCGTAGGACCCCACGTGCGAGAGCAGCCCGGCGATGAGGGCGCGGTGGACCGCGGCCGGGTCGTGCGCGCCGCCGTCGGCGGTGCCCAGCCGGGCGACCTCGATGCCGAGCTCCGCGCACGACCGGCGCAGCTGCGCGTGCACGTCCTGCCACTCGCGGATGCGCAGGTAGTGCAGGAACTCGTCGCGGCACATGCGGCGGAACGCGTTGCCCGACAGGGCCCGCTGCTGCTCCCGCAGGTGCACCCACATGCGAAGGAACGACAGGAAGTCGCTGGTCGGGTCGCGGAAGCGGGCGTGGGACTGATCGGCCTGCGCCTGCTTCTCCAGCGGCCGCTCGCGCGGGTCCTGGATCGAGAGCGCCGCAGCGATGACGAGCACCTCGGCGACGCAGCCCTGCTTCTCCGCCTCCAGCACCATGCGACCCAGCCGCGGGTCGAGCGGGAGCCGCGCCAGCCTGCGTCCCACCTCGGTGAGGCGCAGCTCCTTCCCCGCCTCGAGGGCGCCGAGCTCGCGCAGGAGGTCGACCCCGTCGCGCACCTGCCGCGCGTCGGGTGCCTCGACGAAGGGGAACCGCTCCACGTCGCCGAGGCCGAGCGCGGTCATCTGCAGGATCACGGAGGCGAGATTCGTCCGCAGGATCTCCGGCTCCGTGAACTCCGGGCGCGCCTCGAAGTCCTCCTCGGCGTAGAGCCGCACGGCGATACCCGCGGCCACGCGGCCGCAGCGGCCCGAGCGCTGGTTCGCGGAGGCCTGCGACACCGGTTCGATGGGGAGTCGCTGGACCTTGAGGCGCGCCGAGTAGCGCGAGATGCGCGCGGTCCCCGGGTCGACGACGTAGCGGATCCCCGGGACGGTGAGCGAGGTCTCGGCCACGTTGGTGGCCAGGACGATGCGGCGGCCCGCGTGCGCCTCGAAGACGCGGTGCTGCTCGGCGGCCGACAGGCGGGCGTAGAGCGGGAGGATCTCGGTGTCGCGCAGGCGCAATCCGCGCAGGGCGTCCTCGGTGTCGCGGATCTCACGCTCGCCGGAGAGGAACACCAGCACGTCCCCGGGGCCTTCCACCTGCAGCCCTGCGACGGCGTCGCAGATCGCCTGCACCTGGTCGCGGTCGTCCTCGACGCCGTAGGGCGCGTAGCGGACGTCGACGGGATAGGTGCGTCCGGAGACCTCCACGATCGGGGCGGGGTTGCCCTCGGCGTCTGCGAAGTGGGCGGCGAAGCGCTCGGTGTCGATGGTCGCGGAGGTAACCACGACCTTGAGGTCCGGGCGGCGGGGGAGGATCTCCTTGAGGTAGCCCAGGAGGAAGTCGATGGTGAGGCTGCGCTCGTGCGCCTCGTCGATGACGATCGTGTCGTAGCG
>JAHECT010000115.1 GCA_024641605.1 Micrococcales bacterium | reverse complement strand
CACGCCTGTGCGGGTACCACGCGCTCAACTCGCTCCGGATGGAGAAGGGCTACCGGCACTGGGGGCACGACATCACGCCCGACGACACCCCGCTCGAGGCCGGGCTGGGGTTCGCGGTGGCCTGGGACAAGCCGGGCGGGTTCGTCGGTCGCGACGCCCTCCTGCGCCTGCGCGAGGCGGGGATCCGACGACGCCTGGTGGCCGTGCGGGCGCACGACGACGACGCTCTGATGTACCACAACGAGCCGCTCTGGCGGGACGGCGTGCTGGTCGGCGCGACGACATCGGGGATGTACGGGCACACCGTCGGTGGACCCCTCGCGCTGGGCTACGTCGCGAACGATGCCGGTCCGGCCGACCGGGACTTCCTCGAGTCCGGGACCTACGAGGTCGAGGTCGCCTGCGAGCGAATCCCCGCCACCGTCTCCCTCGCCCCGTTCTACGACCCCCGGAGCAGCCGCGTCCGTCCGTGACGGCGCCTTCCCCGCGCGCGAGCCCGAGATCGTTCTCCACCGGCGGATCAGCATGACCGGATCCGGTCGCCACGGGTGACGCCGGATCGCGGAAAGTGGTTGTCCCCACTGGGGTTTCGGCCGGTCGGCACTGTCAGACCCCCTGCGTAGGGTCGTGCCATGACCTCGACCACCACCCTCGATCCGGCGGCCCGGCTGGCCGAGCTGGTCGAGGGTGCCGGCGAGCAGCTGCGCGAGCTGTCGGCGCTGTCCGCGCAGGGTGCGTGGGGTCAGGTCCCGGCCGGGTGCGCGGCGGATCTGGTCGCGGCGGTGCTCGCGCAGCGGGACCTGCTCGAGGCGGTGGCGGGCGACGGGGTGCGGGCGGTGCACGTCACCGGGGTCCTCCCGGACGGTCACGTCTCGACGAAGCGGTGGCTCGAGACCGGGCCGAAGATCGCCGGACCGACGGCGGCGGCGCTGATCGCCCGGGGACGGGACCTCGAGACCGACTACGCCGAGACCCGGTCCGCGTGGCTCGCGGGTGAGATCAGCTCGGATGCGGTCCGGGAGCTGACCACCGGGATCACCCGGGCGTTGCGCCGGATCCCTGCCGGGGAGCGGGACCGCGTCCGGGACGAGGCCGAGGCGAACCTGCTCCCCCTCGCCGCGAGCGCGACGATCACCGACCTCAAGCGCGGCGTCGCCCGGCTGCGCCTCTACGTCGACCCCGACGGCACCGCCCAGGCCCAGGTCGACGCGCACGACGATCAGCACCTGCGCCTCACCCCGGTCGGGGACGGCGTCGACGTCACGGGCTACCTGTCGGCCGAGACCGCCGCCGCCCTGCTCACCTGCCTGGACCAGGTCGTCGACGGCTGGTACCGCACCGGGTCGCTCGCCCCCGAGGACCAGCCCACCGGGGACCACCGGACCGACCGGCTCAGGAGGACCCAACGCCGGGACCACCTCAACGCCCTCGCCCTGGCCGACCTCGCCCGCCGCTGCCTCGACGCCGGCACCCTGGGTTCGAAGCACGCCCAACGCCCCCACGTCACCCTCGCCGTCCACCTCGACGACCTCACCCGCGGCATCGGCGGCACCCTGCGCCTGCCCGGCTTCGGCGAGACCCTCCTGCCCCCGGCCTCGGTCGCCCGGATCCTCTGCGACGCCGACCTCACCGGAGTCCTCACCCGCCCCACCGACCACGGTGATGACGAGGGCGACGACCTGGCCGCCGTGATCAGGGAACGCGGCCGAGAGGTCCTCCACGTCGGACGCGCCCACCGCACCGCCCCACCCCGGCTCCGCAAGGCCCTCGAGGTGCGCGACCGGCACTGCTCCGCCCCCGGCTGCCGCATCGACCCATCTCGATGCGAGGCCCACCACGTCCACGAATGGGAGCACGGCGGAAGCACCGATCTCGACAACATGCTGCTGCTCTGCCCGAGACACCACCACGCCGTCCACGACGGACGCATGACCATCACCCGACGACCCGAGCACCCACCCGGACATCCCGACCACTGGCAGCTCACACCGCCACCACCCGGCCGAGCTCAGCCCTGACCGAGCGATCCCGGCAGCCAGGGCGCACCACCCCCCCCCACGGAGCAGGACGACGGGCCGTGGGCTCGCCGTGAGCACGTCGACGTCGAGGGTGGCGTCGAGACGGCGCGGAAGGCGCACGCGGGTGATCGGCGAACGGCGCAGCCGGCGGCGTGACAGGGTGTGCGCGAGCCGAGCGACGCGCTCGACCGTGGCGAGGAGCCCTTGGCGATGCAGGCCCTTCAGCTCACCCTCCGTGGGCTGCGCTGGCGTGCCGGATCCTCCCTCGCCGTCCTCGTTGTCGCCGTCGTCGCGGCGGGCGCCGCGGCCCTCGGACCGCTGTACGCGTCGAGCGCGGAGGAGTCGCTGGTCCGCGACTCCCTCGCGATGGCCGAGCCGGTCACCACCGGGGTCCAGTTCCGCGGAGGCGTGGCCGGCCAGACGCAGTTCACCCCGCAGCAGGTGTCCGACGCCGTCGCGGCCCGGGCGGCCGACCCGACGCTCGACCCGTGGTACGGGCCCGCGACGTCGGCACTGACCGTCGCGAACGGCAGCCCGCGCATCGGCCAGCGGGTGCTGGGCGTCGCCACGGTGAGCTGGTACGAGGGACAGTGCGGCGGGGTCACGATCACGGACGGACGCTGCCCCGGGGCCGCGGGCGAGGCGATGATCTCCTCACGGCTCTCCGCCGACCTGGACATCCCTCCGGGCACCGAGCTCCGCCTGGGGATCACCTCCGACAGCGAGGTCGACCGGGTCGTCGTGGTGGGGACCTACGACGTCACCACCGCCGACCCCGCGGTCTGGGGCCTGGCGACGCCGAGCCAGTTCGCTCCCGCACCCGTCGAGGGCCCTCCGGACCGCCTCGACGAGATCCTCGTCGGCGAGCAGACGCTCCTCTCCAGCACCGGTGACCTCAGCGCCGTGGGATTCCGGACGCTTGACGCGGCCACGGTCCGCGTCGACGAGCTGTCGACGCTCGCCGACGCGGTCTCGAGCGCCACCGCGACCGTCACGGAGGCGACCGGCGTACGCACGACGGCCGCCAGCAACCTTCCCGACTACCTCGACTCGCTCGTACCCCAGCGCGACGCCGTCGGCGCCACCTCGCTCGCCGTCACCGCCCAGCTGGTGCTGCTCGCATGGTTCGTCCTGTTCCTGGTCATCGCGGGGACGAGCGAGGAGCGGGCCGGCGAGGTCGCACTCGCGAAGCTGCGCGGGATGTCCCCGGGCTCGACCGTCGGCTTCGGACTCGGCGAGCCGGTGCTCCTCCTCGCCTTCTCGTTGCCCCTCGGCCTCGCCGCCGCCTGGGCCACCACAACCGCGCTCGCCTCGGCGGTGCTGCTGCCGGGTACGTCCGTGGCCCTCACCCCCGCAGTCGCCCTCGCGCTCACCCTCTGCTTCGCCGGCGGTGTCTCCGCGGCCCTCCTCGCCAGCCGCCGCATCCTCACCGCCCCGGTCCTCGACCAGTTGCGACGGACCGGAGGACGCAAGGCCCGGCTGGTGCGCTCGGTCGCTGTCGACGCCGCGGCAGTGGCGCTCGCGGTGGCCGCCGTCTACGAGCTGCGCACCGGCGACGTCGACTCCCTCGCGCTGCTCGCGCCTGGTCTGCTGTCCCTCGCCGCGGGGCTGCTGGCCGTCCGCGTCATCCCGGTGCTGGCCCGCGTCGGAGTCGCCCGCACACGCGCCCGCGGCCCGGTGGCCTCCTTCCTCGCGACGCGGAACGTCGCCCGCCGACCGGGCGGGCTGCGCATCGTCGTCCTGCTCACGGTCGCGGTCGGGCTGGCCGTCTTCGCGGTGGACGGCTGGGTGGTCGCGGCCGCCGCGCGCGGCGACCTCGCCCGCGCACAGGTCGGCGGGTGGACAGTCCTGCACGTCCGCGCCCCGTCCCCCGGAGCGTTGCTCGATGCCGTCCGCGCCGTGGACCCGGAGGGACGCCGCGCCCTGGCCGCCGCCGTCGCCGACGTGGGCGACGGAGGTCTCGGCTTCGTGGACGCACGCCGGTTGGCGGCGGTGTCCGCCTGGGATCCTGCCTGGGCGGGGGTCGCGCGCGATGACGTCGGGTCCCTCCTGCACCCCCTGTGGGTGTCGGAACCGATCCCGGTACGCGACCGCCTCTCCTGGTCGGGCGACCTGAGAGCGGCGGAGGGAGCGGCCCGGATCACGATCGGCCTGCAGCTGGTCGTGCGGGCGCCGTCGGGTGTGCCGTACCGGGTCGACCTGGGTCCGCTGCGCGCCGGTCGCGCCACCTACGCGGCCGACCTTCCGCCCTGCCGCGCACAGCCCTGCTCGATCGTCTCGATCGCGGTCCGTCAGCCCATCGGCATCCCGGGCTCGTCCTTCGCCGGGCAGCTGGTCCTCAGCGACGCCATCGACGGGGACGGCTCCGTGGACCTCGCCCCCGCCGGCGCCGCCGGCTGGCGTACCGGGTCCACGGGGCTGCCCTACCCGGCCGACCCCGACGCGGTGCTCGTCCGGTCCGCCGCCGAGGGCGATCTCAGCCTCGACCTGGACCTCGGACCCATCCAGGACGGCGCGCTGGAGGTGGCCGACCACCCCGCCGAGCTGCCGGTGCTCCGCGGCAGCGAGAACGCCGCGCGCGCCGAGGCCCTCGGCTCCTCCGACATCACCACGGGGCTCGACGGAGCCTTCCTCCCGGCGGCCACCGTGGGCAGCGGTGTCGTCGCCCGGCTGCTGCGGACGGGGACGCTGGCGGACCTGCCCTACGCCGTGGCGTCGACATCCACGCCACCGGTCGCCCTCGACCTGCAGGTGTGGCTCGGCCCTGAGGCGGACGACGAGATCGCGGCTGAGCTGCAGGCCGCCGGCGTGCAGGTGACCGGCCGGGAGTCGGTGACCGAGCAGGAGGAGGCGCTCGGCCGCAGCGGTGAGGCGCTGGCCCTGCGCGTGTTCCTCATCGCAGCCATCGCGGCGCTGCTCCTGGGTGCGGGCACGCTGCTCGCGCAGTCGTACGTCGTCCTGCGGCGCCGGGCGTACGAGCTGGCGGCGCTGAGCACGTTGGGAGCCTCCCGGCGCTCGCTCGTCGCCTCGGCACGTCGCGAGCAGCTCGCCCTCGCGACGGCCGGCGTGGCCCTGGGCGCCACCGCGGGTCTGGTGTCGGCCGGCCTCGCGCTGGGTCCGCTCCTCTCCGGGCCGGACTCCGCCGGGCCCACGGTGTGGCTGGGTCCGGCCTGGTCCGCCGTGATCGCCCTGCTCGCGGTGGTCGTCCTCGCGCTGGCGGTGGTCGCGGACGTCGGCGCGCGCCGGACCGTGGACAGTGCGGTCCCCGACCTCCTCCGGCAGGTGCAGGAATGAACCGGACGAGGACGGGCGCCGTGGCGCCCACGCACGCCTCGCGGGGCCTCGGCGTCCGGTGCGAGGAGGTCGTGCACATCTACCGGGCCGACGGGACCGACGTGGTCGCCGTGCGCGGGGTCGACCTCGTCGTCCCGGCAGGCGAGCGCGTCGCGCTGCTCGGACCCTCCGGGTCGGGGAAGTCCACCCTGCTCGCCATGCTCGGTGGCCTCCTCCCCCCGTCAGCCGGGCGCGTGCTCATCGGGGACGACGAGCTGACGGGTGCCGGCGAGGCCGCTCTCCTGCGCATGCGCGCGCACCGCGTCGGCATCGTGCTGCAGGGGGCGGCTCGCAACCTCCTGCCGTACGCCACGCCCCTGCAGAACGTCCGCTTCGCGCAGCGGTCGCTCAGCCGCGCCCGCCGCCGCGAGGTCATGCGTCCCGACGAGCTGCTGGACGCGCTGGGGCTCGCGGCACTGGCCGACGCGCCCGTCCCCCAGCTCAGCGGAGGGGAGCAGCAGCGGGTGGCGCTGGCGGTCGCAGTCGCCAACGCCCCGGGGCTGCTGCTGGCCGACGAGCCGACCTCCCAGCTCGACCATCCGTCGCGCGATGCGGTCCTCGACCTCCTCGACGAGGTCAACCGACGTTTCGGCACCACGATCGTCGTGGTCACCCACGACCCCGACGTCGGCGCCCGACTCGGCCGGACCGTGACGATGCGCTACGGACGGGTCGGCCAGGAGGGGCGCCACGGGGAGCAGTTCGCCGTCGTCGGCAAGGACGGCAGCGTGGCGCTGCCGGACACGGTCGTCGCGGACTGGCCACCGGGGACCGAGGTGCTCGTCGAGCGCGACGGGGACTCGATCCGACTGCGACGGAGGGATTCATGACTGCGCCTGCGCCGCGCGACGGCGTGCGGGTCCTCGCCCGGGGAGTGGTGGTCGCGCGCGGGTCGCGGCGGGTGCTCGACGGCATCGACGTCGACGTGGAGCCCGGCCGGATCCTCGCCGTCACCGGCCCGTCAGGATCGGGCAAGTCCACCCTTCTCGCCGTGATCGCCGGTCTCGTGGCCCCCGACGCGGGCACCGTGCAGCCGGCCGACCGGAGCGCCCGGACGGGGATCGTCTTCCAGGGCTACGGCCTGCTGCCGGTGCTCACGGCTGCCGAGAACGTCGAGCTCGCCCTCATGGTGCGCGACGTCGCACCGGACGAGGTGCGGGCCCGGGCGGCCTCGGCGCTGGCGCAGGCCGGCCTGGCCGAGGTGCCGGACCGGCTCGCCGAGGAGCTCTCCGGCGGCCAGCGTCAGCGAGTCGCCGTCGCCCGCGCGCTCGTCGTGGACCCCGGGCTGCTCGTGGCCGACGAACCGACGGCCGAGCTGGACTCGGACTCGGCCGCGACCGTGCTCCGCGCGCTCCGGGAGGAGGCCGACGCGGGTGCCGCCGTCGTCGTCGCGACCCACGACCCTGAGGTCGCCGCCCTGTGCGACGCGGAGCTGCACCTCGTCGACGGCCGCGCCGCCCCCGTCGGCGGTCCAGCCCTCCCCCGAGACTGATCGAATGAGGCCTTCCCGCCGCCGGTAGCGCCCAGTTGATCAGGCTGAGCGAAGGGGGCCTGGCCGGGTACGGACGACGCGCCGCCGGACGTCTGCGCTCGGAGGCCGGGTGCTCTCAGTGGAAGGGGCGGCGGCGGTCGATGCGCAGGGAGACGCGGCCGGCGGTGCGCCAGGCGCGGGCGACGACGTCGCGGTCCTCGGGTGTGACGAGGTTGCCCATCACACGGAAGGCGACCGACATGATCGCGGGGCTGCGCATGCCGATCGGTCCGGCCATCGCGAGGAGCCGCTCATGGGTGATGAGCAGGCCGAGACGTCGGGCGATCGAGAAGGCCTCGCCGTACTCCTTGTCGAGCAGCGCCGGCCACGAGCCGGAGAGGTCGGCGCCAGGCCCGCTCGACACCAGGTGCTCCGCGGCGAGGCGCCCGGTCTCGAGGGCGTAGTCGATCCCCT
>JAHECT010000114.1 GCA_024641605.1 Micrococcales bacterium | reverse complement strand
GGATGATCCCCTCGGTCGTGCAGAGCAGCCGGAAGGCCGCCATGGCCTCCGCGTCGGTGATGGCCTCGTACGTCGCGCGCCCGGACTCCGCCAGCCAGGCGTGCTCGGGGCCGACCCCGGGATAGTCCAGCCCCGCGCTGATGGAGTGCGACTCGACGGTCTGGCCGTCGTCGTCCTGGAGGACGAACGAGCGCTGGCCGTGCAGGACCCCGACCGAGCCGCCCGTGATCGCCGCCGCGTGGCGGCCCGTGGTGATGCCATCGCCGCCCGCCTCGTAGCCGAGGAGGCGGACGTCGGCGTCGTCGACGAACGCGGTGAAGATCCCGATGGCGTTCGATCCCCCGCCGACGCACGCGGTGACGGCGTCGGGCAGCCGGCCCACGAGGTCGAGGGTCTGGGCGCGCGCCTCGTCGCCGATGACCCGCTGGAACGCCCGCACCATCTCCGGGAACGGCGCGGGACCGGCGACGGTGCCGATGATGTAGTGGGTGGAGTCGACGTTGGTGACCCAGTCGCGCATCGCCTCGTTCATGGCGTCCTTGAGCGTGCGGCTGCCCGCCGTGACCGGGACGACCTCGGCGCCGAGCAGGCGCATCCGCGCCACGTTGAGCGCCTGACGTCGCGTGTCCTCCTCGCCCATGTAGACCACGCACTCGAGCCCGAAGAGCGCCGCCGCCGTCGCCGCCGCGACCCCGTGCTGCCCGGCACCGGTCTCGGCGATCACCCGCTTCTTGCCCATGCGCACCGTGAGGAGCGCCTGGCCCAGCACGTTGTTGATCTTGTGCGACCCGGTGTGGTTGAGGTCCTCCCGCTTGAGCAGGACCCGAGCCCCGCCCGCGTGGGCGCCGAAGCGCGGGCAGTCCGTGAGCGGGCTCGGCCGTCCGGTGTAGCTGGTGAGCAGGGCGTCGAGCTCGGCACGGAACGCGGGATCGGCCGAGGCCGCCCGGAACTCGGCGTCGAGCTGGTCGAGGGCCACGATCAGCGCCTCGGGCACGAACCGGCCGCCGAAGCGGCCGAAGTGGCCCGAGGCGTCGGGGACGGTGGTGGGCGCGGTCACGTCAGCCCCGCACGTTCTTCACGGCGGGGTGCGACCCCGCGGTCACCAGGTCGTGCACCGCGGCTCGCGGGTCCCCACCGGTCACGAGCGACTCCCCCACGAGCACGGCGTCCGCTCCCGCGTGGGCGTAGGCGAGCAGGTCGTGGGTACCGCGGACGCCCGACTCCGCGATGCGCACGCACGAGGCGGGGATGGCCGGGACGACACGCGCGAAGGTCTCCCGGTCGACCTCGAGGGTCTTGAGGTCGCGCACGTTGACCCCGATCACGGTGGCACCGGCGTCGAGCGCACGCTGCACCTCGTCGGTGTCGTGCACCTCCACCAGGGGCAGCAGCCCGATGGAACGGGCCCGCTCGACCAGGGACACCAGCGCCTCCTGCTCGAGCGCGGCGACGATGAGCAGCGCGATGTCCGCGCCGTGGGCGCGCGCCTCCCAGAGCTGGTAGCTGGAGACGATGAAGTCCTTGCGCAGCAGCGGTACGTCGACCGCGGCCCGGACGGCGGCGAGATCCTCGAGGGACCCGCCGAAGCGGCGCGGCTCGGTGAGAACGGAGATGCAGTGCGCTCCCCCGGCCTCGTAGTCACGGGCGAGCGCGGCGGGGTCCTCGATCGGGGCGAGCGCGCCCTTGCTCGGGCTCGAGCGCTTCACCTCGGCGATGACGGACACGCCCTCGGAGCGCAGCACCGCCTCGGCGTCCAGCGCGGGCCGCGCGGAGGCGGCGAGCTCCTTGAGCTCGTCGAGGCTCGTGCGGGACTGCCGTTCCGCGAGATCGACGCGGACGCCGTCGAGGATGTCGTCGAGGACGGTCACCCGGCAAGGCTAGCCGCCCGTCGCGGCGCGGCCAGTCGCGGGTCGATCAGGCGACGCCCGAGCCGAGCCAGGCGAGCCAGGGGACGGCGTCCACGTTGCGCGCCACGGTGAACACGGTCATGAGTGCGACCAGGGCCCATACGCCGGTTGTGCTCGCGACCCGCGCCGGGGCCGCGAGCGCGGCGACGGTGGCGACCGATGCGCCTCCCGCTGCCTCGCCGGCCGGCTCCTCCGAGCGCTCGGGGCCGCGCCACTCGCGACGGACCCAGACGGCCCACGCCACGACGGCGAGCGGCAGCAGGACGAGCACGGCGAGGGCGTTGTGGTCGAGAGCGCCCACGAGGTCGCCGCGGGCCAAGGAGTGGACGCAGCGCAGGCCGCCGCACCCGGGGCAGTCCAACCCCGTGAGCGCCTGGGTGGGGCAGAGCGGGTAGTGACCCGGCTGGTTGGGATCGACCGCGCCGACGTAGACGAATCCCGCGACCGCGGCGGCACCGACGGCCAGGGGCGCCACGAGTCGACGGCCGCGCGGGGTCATGCGACGAGCGTACGACGCCGTCGTGGCGGGCGGGCGCCTCGACGCAGCGCGGCGCGGAGGGCCGAGGGCCTCAGGCGTCTGCCTCGACCTTGCGACCCATCCCCATCATCGACATGACCTTGCCGACGACCGCGCCGAGGACCGTGCCTCCGACGCCGCCGATCCAGAAGAGGGGCCAGTTGGCCGTGAGGACGGCGTAGGCGCCCACGACGAAGGCGACCATGATGATCGCGACCGCGGTCCAGGCCGCGGGGGTGTTGCCGTGGTCCTCGTGCTCGGCGGTCATCGTTCCTCCCTGGGGTCGCGCGCCATTGTGCCAGGACCGCTCAGGCCCCGCCGCCACGCCCCGCCGGGTCGTCGAGCGTGGGGTCCTCGCCCTCGTCGAGTCGTTCCCAGGCGCCGCGCGCCTGCGCCGACGCGCCGCCCGCCTCGTAACGACGCCCCAGTGTGGTCCACGTGCCGCCGACAGCGACCGCCAGGAGACCGGCCGCCGCCATGCCCGCCCCGCCCACGGCCGCGAGCACCCACCAGGGAGAGGCCGTGGTGACGCCCAGCGTCGTGGCCCCGCTGCGCTGGGCCACGAGGCTGGTGAGGGTCCCCCCCGATCCGGACGCGGTGGACCACGTGAGCGCGAAGCGGAGCGCCAGCGCGAGCACGGCCACGCCGGCCATGGACAGGGCGGCGCCGGTGACCATGCGCCCGGTCCGGCGCGTCGCCACGAGGCCGGCGACGCCCGCGAGCCCGACCAGTCCGAGGGCCGCGCCGGCGGGGTCGAGGTCGCCGCCGGTCAGCTCGACGACGACGGTCGGCAGGCCCGGATCGATGACGGTGGTGGTCGTCCAGGTCCGTCCGTACGCCACGACGACCGCGACGGACGCCGCCACCAGGAGGACGAGGGCCAGGCGATAGCCCCGCGCGCCCCTCACGCGTCGGCCGGGCGCATGGTGCCCGCGGACGCCACGGCCCGCAGCACCGCGGCCGCCTTGGCCAGGCACTCGGCGTGCTCGGTCTCGGGCACCGAGTCGGCGACGATGCCGGCGCCCGCCTGCACGTACGCCACGCCGTCGCGGATCACCGCGGTGCGGATGGCGATCGCGGTGTCGAGGTCGCCCGCGAAGTCGAGGTAGCCGACCGCGCCGGCGTACAGCCCCCGCCGGACCGGCTCGAGCTCGTCGATGATCTCCATGGCGCGGGGCTTCGGCGCCCCGGACAACGTGCCGGCCGGGAAGGTGGCAGCGAGGACGTCGTAGGCGCTCATGCCGGGGGCGAGCGCGCCGACCACGGTCGAGACGATGTGCATGATGTGGCTGTAGCGCTCGACCGACATGAAGTCGAGGACCTCGACGCTGCCGGGCGCGCAGACGCGACCCAGGTCGTTGCGGCCGAGGTCGACGAGCATCAGGTGCTCGGCGCGCTCCTTAGGGTCGGCCAGCAGCTCCTCCGCCAGCGCCGCGTCCTCCTCCGGCGTCGCGCCGCGGGGGCGCGACCCGGCGATCGGATGCAGCATGGCCCGGCCCTCGACCACCTTGACGAGGGCCTCGGGCGAGGACCCGACGACGTCGAAGGCCACCTCGTCGGCCAGCGCTGCACCCGGTCCGGTCGTGACCGGGACGCGCAGGAGGTACATGTAGGGGCTGGGGTTGGTGACCCGCAGGACGCGGTAGACGTCGAGGGCCGAGGCCGGGGAGGGCACCGAGAACCGCTGGCTCAGCACGATCTGGAAGGCGTCGCCCGCGCGGATGTACTCCTTGCTGCGCTCCACCCCGGCGAGATAGTCCGACGGCTCGGTCCGGGCCGCGACCTGGTCCGGGACGACCGCGTCATAGGTGGCGGCGCTGGCCGGCGTCGGCCGCGTCAGGTGGGCCTGCATGGCGTCGAGCCGGCTGACCGCGTCCGCCCACGCCTCGTCGACCCGCTCGTCGGTGGCGTCGTAGTTGATGGCGTTGGCGATGAGCAGGACGGAGCCCTCGTGGTGATCGAGCACCGCGAGGTCGGTGGCCAGGAGCATGACGAGCTCCGGGATGGCGAGCTCGTCGGGATTGGCGTCGGGAAGACGCTCCCAGCGGCGCACCGCGTCGTAGGACACGTAGCCGACCAGCCCGCCGGTGAGCGGCGGCAGACCGGGGAGGCGCTGGGTGTGCAGGGCAGCGATGGTGTCGCGCAGCGCGAGGAGCGGGTCGCCGCCGGTCGGCACGCCGACCGGCGGGCTCCCGAGCCAGGCCGCCTCGCCGTCCCGCTCGGTCAGCAGCGCGGCGCACCGCACGCCTACGAAGGAGTAGCGCGACCAGGCCCGACCGTGCTCGGCGGACTCGAGCAGGAAGGTGCCGGCCCGCTCCCCCGCGAGCTTGCGGTACAGGCCGATGGGCGTCTCGCCGTCGGCGAGCAGACGTCGCACGACCGGGATCACCCGCCGGTCGCGGGCCAGGGCCCGGAACGTGGCGAGGTCGGGTGCCACCTCGCCCGCGAAGGTGCGGGCGTAGGGGTCCTCGACGGCCGGGGCGCTCATGCGGCGTCCTCGGCCCCGAGGAGGACGTCGGCGTCGAAGCAGCTGCGGGTGCCGGTGTGGCAGGCCGGACCGGTCTGGTCGACGCGGAGCAGGATGGCGTCGCCGTCGCAGTCGAGGCGCACCTCGCGCACCTGCTGGACGTGCCCCGAGGTGTCGCCCTTGACCCAGTACTCCTGCCGCGAGCGCGACCAGTAGGTCGCGCGCCCGGTCTGCAGCGTGCGGCGCAGCGCCTCGGCGTCCATCCAAGCGAGCATGAGGACCTCGCCGGTGTCCCACTGCTGCGCGACCGCGGCGACGAGGCCGTCGGCCCCGGGTCGCAGCCGTGCGGCGATGTCGTCCCAGCGCGTCGCGTCGTCGGTGATGTCGGGCACGGCGCCATTGTGCCGTGCGGCGTCGGCGGCGGGCGCGGTCAGTGCGTCGGCGGCGCGGCCCCGTCGCCCGATGCGACGAGGACCTGCTCGCTGTCGCGGGGAAGGACGAGGTCGGCGCGCCGGGCGCGGCGGTGCCGCCGGAGCGCGACGCTGACGGCGCCGACACCCGCGACGGCCATGCCGACCAGGACTGCGGCGATCACGGGCGCGGGGGCGCCGAACGCCTTGAGGAGAGTCAACGAGTTGGTGAGCACGATGAAGGCGCCGACGGCCACGCCCAGGACCGTCACGGGGAGGTGCCGCACCACCCAGGCGGCGATGGGGGCGGCCACCACGCCGCCCACGAGCAGCGGCAGCAGGACGTCCCACCGCAGGACCTCGGTGCCGAGACCGAGGAGGAAGCCGGCGCTGGCCGAGAGCGACACGAGGAACTCGGCGGTGTTGACCGTGCCGATGACCCGGTTGGGGGCCATCCGGCCGTCGGCGAGCAGCGTCGGCGTCGTGACCGGGCCCCACCCGCCGCCGCCGGTGGCGTCCACGAAGCCGCCCACGAGCCCGAGCGGCACCAGCATGCGGCGCCCCGGCGTGCCGGGCCGGCGCGTCACGGCCCCGCCGCGCAGGAACCGGAGGAGGACGTACCAGCCCAGAACGAACAGGACGGCGGCCGCCCACGGCCGCGCCGCCGCGGTGGAGAGGTTGGCGAGGAGGGTCGCGCCGACGAAGGCTCCGACCCCGCCCGGGATAGCGATCCGGCGGACCACGGACCAGTCGACGTTGCCGAAGCGGTGGTGGGCCAGCGCGCTCGCCGCGGTGGTGCCGACCTCGGCGAGGTGCACGGAGGCGGACGCGGCCACGGGTGCCAGGCCGAGGGCGATGAGCATGGTGGAGGACGTGAGCCCGTAGCCCATGCCGAGGGATCCGTCGACGAGCTGGGCGAGGAATCCGGCGAGCCCGACCAGGAGGAGTGCCTGCATGAGCACTATTCCTATCAGGTCAATATGGATTGAGCCAGTCGTCTGCACCGGCGTGTCGCCCGTGCCACGATGACGGGGTGGACGACGACAGCTACCCCCTGGTGCCCGGGCATCCGCGCTGGCAGGACCGCGACCCGGGCACGGAGCGTCTTCGGCGGAGCGTCCTCTGGCTCTCCGTCGCGCTCACGGGGCTCGTCGGGCTCGCCATGCTCGTCGTCACCCTGCGCTGAGCCTCAGGACCCGCCGCGCAGCCAGGCCCGCGACGCGGGGGCGAGCAGGAGCGCGACGACGGCAGCCGACACGGCGATGCCGAGCAGCCCGGACAGGTCGCCGGCGGTCACCATCTGCAGCAGCGTCACCGCGATGCTGAGAGCGCTCACCGCCAGCAAGGCCCAGGCACCCCAGCGTCGCCCTGCCACCGTGGCGATCCCGGCCGTGAGGTAACCCGCTCCCGACGCGAGCAGGACGAGCACCCCCACGAGGATCAGGGCGGTCAGCCCGGACGTGTCCAGGCCCCCCAGCCCCGCGGCCTCGGACGAGGACTCCACGGCGGAGAGCTCCTGGCGGAGACCGGCGTAGCCGACCATCCCCACCAGGCCCAGGAGCAGCCCCAGCGCGCCGACGACGATGCCGAGGATCCCGGCCGCCAGGACGGTGCCCGGCCGGGCCGGCTGTCGCGCCGCGAGTCGGTGCGCCGCGAGTCGGTGCGTCGCGGGCCGGTCCGCGTCGCTGACGAGGGCCGGCCCTGCGACCGGGACCGCGCCGATGCCGGGCGCGGCGTAGGGGCCGGTGGGGACGACCGGCGTGTCGAGGGGGGTCCCGAACTGGTTCACGGAGCCGGACGCGAAGCCGGTCAGGGGGCTCACCCCAGGGGCCGACGTGGTCGGCACCGGGGCGGGAACCGGGTACGGCGCCGTCGAAATCACCGGTGCGGCGGCGGGCGGCTCGGGCGCGGTCGCGGACGCAGCGGACGGCGCGGTGCCGAAGAAGTCGTAGCCCGGCTCGTGGCTGGTCATCGGTCCTCCACTCGGTGAGGGGCGCGGCTCCGCCCGGCCCTCATGAGCGGACTCGGCACC
>JAHECT010000113.1 GCA_024641605.1 Micrococcales bacterium | reverse complement strand
GGACGAGCGTGCTCCGAAGCGTTCCTACGGGTCGGGTGAGCGCACCGAGTCCGGCCCGAAGCGTTCGTACGGCTCGGACGAGCGTGCTCCGAAGCGTTCCTACGGGTCGGGTGAGCGCACCGAGTCCGGCCCGAAGCGTTCGTACGGCTCGGACGAGCGTGCTCCGAAGCGTTCGTACGGCTCGGACGAGCGTGCTCCGAAGCGTTCCTACGGGTCAGGTGAGCGCACCGAGTCCGGTCCCAAGCGCTCGTACGGCTCCGACGAGCGCGGATCCCGAGGTGGACGTCCCGGAGCCGGCCGTCCCGATCGCGGCGGCGAGAACCGACCGCGCCGGCCCCGCCCGGGTGAAGGCCCCCCGCGGGGTCGCCGCCCCGACCGTGCCTCGACCGCGCCGGCCCGCCCGGTCGGTCCCGAGCTGCCCGACGAGGTCACCGGGCGCGAGCTCGACCCGGCGATCCGCGGCGATCTACGGACGATGTCGCTCGAGGCGGCCGATCTGATCGCTCGTCACCTCGTCATGGCCGAGCGCCTGATCGGGGAGGACCCGGCCCGCGCCTGGGAGCACGCCAAGGCCGCGGTCGCGCGCGGTGGCCGGCTGGCTGTGGTGCGCGAGGCCGCTGGAGTGGCGGCCTACCTCGCCGGCGAGTACGCCGACGCTCTGGCCCAGTTCCGGGCCGCCCGGCGGATCTCCGGGTCGGACGACTACTGGCCGATGATGGCCGACTGCGAGCGCGGTCTCGGCCGCCCCGAGAAGGCGATCGCCATGGCGGGTGCCCCCGAGGCGGACCGACTCGATCGGGCCGGCCGCGTCGAGATGCGCATCGTGGCCTCGGGTGCCCGCCGCGACCTGGGCCAGCTCGACGCCGCCGTCGTCACGCTGCAGTGCCCGGAGCTGTCCTCCCGGGCCGCGCAGCCGTGGTCCGCGCGGATCAAGGCCGCCTACGCCGACGCGCTGGAGGCTGCGGGCCGCATCGACGAAGCGCGCGAGTGGTGGGCCAAGGCTGCTGAGGTCGATACGGACGGCGAGACCGACGCAGACGAGCGCCTCACCGACCTCGACGGCCTGGTGTGGACCGACGTCCTCGACGAGCAGGACACCCCCGAGGACCTCGAGATCGGGGCGGCGACAGACGACTCGGCCTGAGGGCACCCTCGTCCGAACCGGCCCGTTCCGACGGGCGGGGACCCACGGTCAACCGGCGCCGGGCTCCAGCCTCGATGGGGTGTCGAGCCAGCGCCAGATGCCGGCCACGTCTGCCTCGGTGCTGGAGAGGACCTCGAGCTTGTGGTCGAGGTCCGCGTCGGCCCGCACGGCGTAGCGCGACGCGGTGCGTTCCCGGACCCGCTCGACAGCGTGATCGAGGTCGAGTCCGTCGTGGCGTGCCTCACGGACGAGCTCCACCCACAGGTGCAGCTCGACCTCGGAGCGCTCGAGCGTGTCCGCCACCTCGATGACCGGCCCGAAGTGGCTGAACAGCAGACGGCTGGGAGAGCGCTCGGCCATGCGCCGCAGCGATCCGAGCGCGGCGTCGAGGTCGAAATCGGGCGGGGGCGTCGCCGGGCGCAGGTCGCCGGTCTCTGGCGTCCAGATGCCGGCCGCGTCCCCGGTGTAGAGGTCCCCGGAGAGCGAGTCCAGGAGGCCCACGTGATGGCGTGCGTGCCCGGGGGAGTCGAAGGACTCGAGCCGTCGTCCTCCGCCGAGGTCGACCGACCCCCCGTCGGCCACGACGTCGATACGGCCGGGCTCGGTAGGGGCCAGCGCGCCGAAGAGCTCGTCGAGCACGGGGCCGAACACCTGCGCGGCGCTCGCCATGAGACGGCTCGGGTCGGCCAGGTGCCGGGCGCCCGCCTCGTGCACCACCACCCGCGCGTTCGGGTAGGCGGCGGCGAGGTCGCCGACGCCTCCTGCGTGGTCGAGGTGGATGTGGGTCACCACGATCGTGGCGAGATCCTCGCGACCGACGCCCAGGGCGTCGAGCGCCCGGATCACCTCCGGCGCCGATCGCGCGGCTCCCGTCTCGACCAGGCAGGGACGCTCGGACCGGATGAGGTAGCCGGCCGTGATCTGGTCGAAGCCGCCCATCCGCGTGTCGACGAGGAAGACCTCGTTCCCGAGGTCTCGGATGTCGGGTCCGTCCACCAGGTCGCCTCCCCGCGTGTCGTCCCCACGGGGACCACGCCCGTCGTCGCCGCGCGCCGGCCGTGGCCCAGCGTAGGCCCGGCGTCGCACCGGCGCCCGTGCATGCAGGAGGCGATCATGACCCGGTCCGAGCAGGATCCCGCCCGACCCGTGAACGAGGTCCGGCTGCGCGGTCGGATGAGCTCCGTGGAGGAGGGGGTGCTCCCCTCGGGCGACCCGGTCGTCCGCTTCCGCGTGGTGGTCCCTCGCGCGCGGCGGCGCGGCCGGAGCGTCGCCGTCGTCGACGCGTTGGACTGCAGCGCACTGCCCGCGTCGGCCCGGCGGACGCTCCTGCGAGCAGGCGTCGGGAGCATCGTGGAGGTGAGCGGTGTCCTTCAGCGGCGGTGGTCGCGCTCGGGGGGATCCCGTGTGGTGGTCGAGGTGACCCGGGCCGTGCGGGTCGTCACGGCGAGCGCACGGGAGCGTGCCACCATGGCCGGGTGAGCGCGGATCCCACCCGAGCGCCGGCAGGCGACGCGTACGACTGGTACCGACGCGGCAGCGCGCTGCTCGAGTCCGGGCATCCCGCAGCGGCGGCCGAGCTGCTCGCCTGGGCCGCCGAGAGCGAGCCCGAGGCGCGGTCGGTCCGCGAGACCTGGGCCCGCGCGCTCTACGACGCCCAGCGCTACGACGAGGCGGCCCGGCAGTTCCGGTTCCTCGTGGAGCTCGGGCCCGACGACGACTACGCGCAGTTCGGGCTGGGCCTGGCGCTGTGGCGGATGCGCCGCTTCCCCGAGTCGGCCGAGCATCTGGCCATGGCCGCGGTCATGCGGCCGGAGCGCAGCGAATACGCCTCCGCCCTGCGCCAGGTGCGCGCCACCATCACGGCGCGAGCCGAGGCGGGGCTGGACCCCGTGGGCAGCCCGGACGAACGACTGTCGTGACCGTGCTGCTGGCACGCCACGACGTCCTGCTCCTCGATCTCGACGGCGTGGTCTACGTCGGCCCGGACCCCGTTCCGCACGCCGTCGCGGCGCTCACGGGGGCGCACGCGCGGGGGCTCCGGACCGCCTTCGTCACCAACAACGCCGCGCGCCCCGCGGCCCAGGTGGCCGAGCACCTGAGGTCCTTCGGGCTGGAGGTGTCCGCCGCCGATGTGGTCACCTCGGCCCAGGCCGCTGCCCGCGAGGTCCTCCGACTGCTCGGCCCCGGCGCCCGGGTCCTGGCTGTCGGCGGACCCGGGGTCGGGGTGGCGCTCGAGGACGAGGGACTCGTCCCGGTCGGGTCCGCCGCCGACGCGCCTGCCGCAGTGGTGATGGGTTTCGGCCCGGAGGTCGGCTGGGGCAGGCTGGCGGAGGCGGCGTACGCCGTGGGCGCCGGCGCCCTGCTCGTGGCCACGAACCTCGACACCTCGATCCCCACGCCCCGGGGTATCGCTCCGGGCAACGGCACCCTCGTCTCCGCGGTCGTCGCTGCCACGGGCCACGATCCGGACGTGGTGGCGGGCAAGCCGTGGCCGCCGCTCCTGCTCGCCTCGATCGAGCGGACCGGGGCGACGCACCCGCTCGTGGTGGGGGACCGGCTCGACACCGACATCGAAGCGGGTCATCGGGCCGGGATCGACACCCTGCTCGTCCTCACCGGGGTGTGCGGGGTCGACGAGCTCCTCGATGCCGATCCAGCCCGTCGGCCCACCTACGTCGCCGCCGACCTGCGGGCGCTCTCCCTCGAGGCCGACCTGCTCGTCCCTGGGGCGGCAGGCGCTGCCCCGGACGGGCTGCAGCCGCTCCGGGTCGCGTGCGCGCGGGCGTGGACCGGCACGACCGTGCTCCAGCAGGAACGCGCAGAGCTCACCGCCGCGGTGGCCGCGGCGCTGCGCGCCTAGCGGAAGCGCGCCTGGCGCTGCGGGCCTAGCGGAAGCGCGCCTAGAGGAAGCGGCGCAGCTCGAGCAGGTCGCGCAGCCGGGCATCCACGCGGATCTGGCCCTTGGCCCATCCCTGGGCGAACCCGATCCGGTCCTCGAGCAGGTCGATCAGCACGTCGGAGTCCATCCGGAGCCGGAGGTTGGCCGCGCGCGCGCCATCCGGCTCGATCTCGGCCACCTCGATGAGGTGGCCCCCGACGAAGCGCCCGGACCAGGCCAGGTCGTGGTCGGTGATGGTCACCGACACAGTCCGATCGGGGATCTTGTGCCGGTGCTCGTGCTCCAGTGCGTCGAGCCGGGCGACGACCTCGTCGACAGCGGCCCGCACGTCCCGCGCCTCGGCCACCGCCACCCTCCCGATGCTTGAGCGCGCCCTGCGCCCGCGGCCGACGCTACCGCAGCCCCCGCGCGATACCGTGGGCACGACAGGCTCATAGGGAGGTGCCGCATGCTCGACGCGCTGCGAGGCTATGTGCAGCTGGCCACCGGCCTCACCGAGGTGACGGTGACGAAGGCGCGCGAGGCCGCGAGCGCCCTGATCAGCCAGGGCGTGCCGCCCGTGACGGATCCCGACGCCGCGGTGGACGCGGCCAAGGTCGCCGCCACGCAGGTGCAGGGTCTGGCCGACGGCCTGCTCGAGATGTCCCAGCAGAACCGGGAGATGCTCGTGGGCCTGGTGCGCACCGAGGTCGACCGAGCGGCCGGACGGCTCGGGTTCGTTCGGGAGGAGGAGCTGGCCGCCGTACGTCGCCACGTCTCCCGGCTCGAGTCCCAGCTCATCGATGTCCGGACCCGGATGGGAGCCGCCGACGATGCGGCACCGACGGAGCCGGAGCCGGCCCCGCCCGCCGCGCCCGGACCCGAGGCCGCCCCCGGCGGACCGACGCCGGGGATCCCGGTCAAGCGCAAGAAGAAGGTGCCCGTGGCGCCGCAGGAGGACGCGTGAGCAGCGAGGTGGACCCCCACGACCGCGATCCGGACGTCGTAGGCCCGGGATCCGAGCGGGCGGGGGTGGACGAGACCGCCGCCGTTGCCGTCGGGGGTCAGGACGTGCACGCCGGTGCGGGCGCGGCGGACTCGCTGGGGGAGGACCCGGCCTACGTCGACGACTCGGGCGAGCTCCCCCTTCTCGTGCCCGCGCGCGAGCGCTTCGCCGGCCTCGACCCGGTCCCCACGACCGGCGAGGCCCGGGTGGACGCCGCCACCGCACGTCTCGAGGAGATCGCGGGCCTGCCGACGGTCGAGCACGTCGAGGTCTACGAGGACGTGCACCGTCGCCTCCAGGGCGCCCTCGCCGACGCCGACCCGCACTGACCCCGGTGGCCCGTCGCCGCCTCGATGCCGAGCTCGTCCATCGTGGACTGGCCCGCTCGCGCGAGCACGCCCGCGGGCTCGTCGAGGACGGCCGGGTGCTGCTGGGCGGGGTGGTGGCCAGCAAGCCCGCCACCCAGGTCGACGCGGGGGCGAGCCTGGTCGTCCGGGAGTCCGCGGAGGGTCCCGACTACGTCTCTCGCGGTGCGCACAAGCTCGTCGGAGCCCTGGACCACTTCGGCCTCGACGTCGCGGGCCGTCGGGCCCTGGACGCGGGCGCCAGCACCGGCGGGTTCACCGACGTGCTGCTGCGCCGGGGCGCGGCCGAGGTCCTCGCCGTCGACGTCGGCTACGGACAGCTCGCCTGGTCCATCCGGTCCGACCCCCGCGTCCACGTCCTCGAGCGGACCAACGTGCGCGAGCTGGCTCCCGACGCGCTGCCCTACGCCCCCGACCTCGTCGTCGCGGACCTGTCCTTCATCAGCCTCGCGCTGGTCCTCGCCCCGCTCGCGTCCGTGGCCGACCCTGAGGCCGACCTGGTGCTCATGGTCAAGCCGCAGTTCGAGGTCGGCCGGGAGCAGGTCGGCGCGGGCGGGGTCGTGCGCGAACCCGCGCTCCGGTCGGCGGCGGTCCGTAGGATCGCAGATGTGGCGCAGGGACTCGGGTACGGGGCGGCGGGAGTGGTGGCCTCACCGCTGCCCGGGCCCAGCGGCAACGTCGAATACTTCCTCCACCTGCGACGCGGGGCCGGCCCGCTGACCGACGAGGCGCTCGATCGCGCCGTTGCGGAGGGCCCCCGGTGAGCGAGCGACGCATCCTCCTCGCGGTCCACTCCGCCCGCCCCGAGGCGGTCGCGGTCGCTGCGGCGGTGGCCGAGCAGCTGTGCGGTGCCGGGCTGTCCGTGCGCGCCCAGGTCGACGTGCCGGTGGACCTGCCCGGGTGCGAGGTCGTGGCCATGGAGGGTGCCGCGGAGGGCTGCGAGCTCGTCGTGGTCATCGGCGGAGACGGCACCGTCCTGCGAGGTGTCGAGCTGGCTCGCCCCTACGACGTCCCGATCCTGGGGGTGAATCTCGGGCACGTCGGCTTCCTCGCCGAGGCCGAGCACGACGAGGTGAGCACCGTGGTGCGCGCCGTCGTGGCCCGCAGCTGGTCGGTCGAGGAGCGCACCACGCTCGAGGTCGTGGTGTCGTCGGGCGGCGTGGAGCGCAGCCGCACCTGGGCGCTCAACGAGGCCGCCGTGGAGAAGGCCAGCCGCGAGCGGATGCTCGAGGTGCTCGTCGAGGTCGACGGGCGCCCGCTGTCCCGGTGGGGTGCCGACGGCGTCGTCATGGCCACACCGACCGGGTCGACCGCGTACGCATTCTCGGCCGGCGGTCCCGTGGTCTGGCCCGAGGTCGAGGCCCTCCTCGTCGTCCCCATCAGCGCCCACGCGCTGTTCGCCCGGCCGCTCGTGGTGTCCCCGCGGAGCCGGATCGCCGTGGAGCTGCTCGTCGACACGGGAGCCGGTGTCCTGTGGTGCGACGGCCGCCGGCTCACCGAGCTCGCCCCCGGCTCCCGGGTCGAGGTCACCCGCCATCCCTCGCCGGTCCGGTTCGCCCGCCTGCACCAGGCACCGTTCACGGATCGGCTCGTCGCCAAGTTCGACCTGCCCGTGGAGGGCTGGCGCGGGTCCCGACGGTCCGCCACCGGTGGGCGCGAGCGGTGATCGAGGAGATCCGCATCCGAGGCGTCGGCGTCATCGCGGACGCCGTCCTCGAACCTCACCACGGCTTCACCGCGGTCACCGGCGAGACCGGTGCGGGCAAGACGATGGTGCTCACCGGCCTCGGGCTGCTCCTCGGCGGCCGGGCCGACGCCGGCGTGGTCCGCGGGTCGAAGGCCGAGGTCGAGGGCCGCGTGCGGGTGGCCTCGGCACCGGTGCTCGATCGCGTGGACGAGGCGGGCGGCGAGCTCGACGACGGCGTGCTCGTGCTCGCGCGCACCGTCGCGGCCGAGGGGCGCAGCCGGGCCTTCCTCGGTGGTCGCTCCGTGCCGGCCACCGTGCTGGCCGAGCTCGCCGACGACCTCGTGGCGG
>JAHECT010000012.1:25305-29695 GCA_024641605.1 Micrococcales bacterium | reverse complement strand
ATGCCGGCGAGCGTCTCGCGACGCCCCGCGCCCGCCGCGCGCTGCCCGGGGTGCTCAGCCAGTCCCAGGCCGGCGCGCTGCTCGAGCTCGCGACGGTCGCGGCCGACGACGGCGACCCGCTCCACCTGCGCGACCGGCTCATCCTGGAGCTGCTCTACGCGACCGGGATCCGGGTGAGCGAGCTCGCTGGGCTCGACCTCGACGACGTCGATGCGGCGCGCCGCACCGTACGCGTGCTGGGCAAGGGGGCCAAGCAGCGCACCGTGCCCTACGGCGTGCCGGCGCAGCGCGCGCTCGACGACTGGATCGCCTCGGGCCGACCGGCGCTGCGGACCGCTGAGTCGGGACCTGCGCTGCTGCTCGGTGCACGCGGACGCCGGATCGATCCCCGCACGGTGCGCTCGGTCGTGCACACCGGCATGCGCCGGATGCCGGAGGGTCCCGACCTCGGCCCGCACGGACTGCGCCACTCGGCCGCCACGCACCTGCTCGAGGGCGGCGCGGACCTCCGGTCCGTCCAGGAGCTCCTCGGGCACGCTACGCTCGCGACCACGCAGGTCTACACACATGTCAGCGTCGAACGGTTGAGGGCAACGTATGAGCAGGCGCACCCGCGAGCCTGAGGGTGTCTCGGACGACGCTCTCGAGCCCGAGGTCGACGCGGCCGACAGCGCGTCCTCGGCGGACGAGGTCGACGAGGTGGACGAGGTCGACCTCGACGCGATCGACCTGACGCCGACCGACGAGGAGAAGGCTGCGGCCAAGGCCGACAGTGACGCCAAGCTCCGTCAGCTGTGGATCGACTTCAAGGCCAGCGGCGACGCCGGGATGCGGGAGAAGCTGATCCTGCACTACTCCCCGCTGGTGAAGTACGTGGCCGGCCGGGTCGGGGTGGGGCTTCCGCCCAACATCGAGAGCGCCGACCTCGTCTCCTACGGCATCTTCGGCCTCATCGACGCCATCGAGAAGTTCGACCTCGAACGCGCGATCAAGTTCGAGACCTACGCCATCAACCGCATCCGCGGCGCGATCATCGACGAACTCCGGTCGATCGACTGGATCCCGCGGTCGGTGCGCTACAAGGCCCGCGAGGTCGAGAAGGCCTACCAGGCGCTCGAGGCGAAGCTGCAGCGCACGCCCACGGAGGCCGAGGTCGCCGCCCAGATGGGGATCAAGCTCGACGACCTGCACGCGATCTTCAGCCAGGTGTCCTTCGTCAACGTGGTGGCCCTCGACGAGCTGCTCCACGCCGGCGGCGAGCGCGGCGACAAGATGACGCTGGGGGACACTCTCGAGGACCCGAAGGCGCCGGACCCGATCAACCTGTTCGAGGGCGAGGAGACCAAGTTCATCCTCGCCCAGGCGATCAACACCCTTCCCGAGCGGGAGAAGATCGTCGTGACGCTCTACTACTACGAGGGGCTCACCCTGGCCGAGATCGGGCAGGTCCTCGGAGTGACGGAGTCGCGCATCTGCCAGATGCACACCAAGGCGGTCCTCCAGCTGCGGGCCAAGCTCAACGAGCCGCACGCCGCCGACGAGGGCTGAGCGCGCCGCTCAGCGAAGCGTCGCCACCAGCACCCGGTCGTCGTCCGGGGTCGGTGACCCCCTCCCGTCGCGGTTGGACGTCGTGAGCCACAGTGTCCCGTCGGGGGCCGGCTCGATCGTCCGGATCCGGCCGTAGTCCTCGCGCAGCGCGGCGCTCGGCTCGCCCGCCGTGCCTCCGACCAGAGGCACCTGCCACACGCGCCGACCCCGCAGGGCCGCCACGAAGGCCACGTCGTCCACCACCGCGAGCCCGCTGGGCGAGGCCTCGCTGGTGGGCCAGGTGAGCGCGGGGTCGACGAAGCGGTCGCCCCCGCCGGTGCCCTCGACGAGCGGCCAGCCGTAGTTGCCGGCGCGGACGATGAGGTTGAGCTCGTCGAGGCGGTTCTGGCCGAACTCCGTGGCCCACAGGCGACCGGCCGAGTCGAAGGCGAGCCCCTGCACGTTGCGATGGCCGAACGACCAGACCGGCGAGCCGAACGGGTTGTCGTCGGGGACCGAGCCGTCGAGGCCGATCCGCAGGATCTTGCCGCCGAGGTCGGAACGGCGCTGGGCACGGTTCGGGTCTCCGGCGTCCCCGGTCCCGATCCACAGCCTCCCGTCGGGTCCCACCCGGAGCCGGCCACCGTTGTGGGTCGCACCGGACGGGATCCCGGACAGCAGGACCTGGGGTGGCCCCAGCGCCGCGCCGGAGTACGGCAGGGCCACGACTCGGTTGTCGTCCTCGGTCGTGAGGTAGGCGTAGACGGTGTCGTCCTCGCCGGGCGCGACGGCGAGCCCGAGCAGCCCGCCCTCGCCACGGTCGAGCACGCCGGGGACCGTCCCGACCGGTCGGGCCGAGCCGTCCCGGCCCAGTCGCAGGACCCGGCCGGAGCGCCGCTCGGCGACGAGCGCGGATCCGTCGGAGAGGAAGGCCAGGCCCCAGGGCACCTCGAGCCCGCCCGTGAGGGCCCTCGTCGAGCCGATGCGGGCCAGACCCGTCCCGGGGGTCGTTGCGGTCGAGGGGCTGCTCGTGGTCGGTGCCGACCCGGAGCCCGTGGGGTCGGCGCTGGTGGGGGAGGCGCTGGGGGCGGCCGCTGTCGTCGGGGCGGACGGGCCCTCGGGATCGGCCGAGCTGCACGCGGCCAGGACCAGGGCCGAGGCCAGCAGCACGGCGTGGCGTGCTCCGAGGGCGACCATGGATCGACGTTACGTCGGGGACGGCCCGGGCGCCCCTCGGTCGAGCGGGAGCAGCACCGCGTGCGGCGGCCGCAGCAGCGCCAGGGGGTCCTGGTAGGTGACGCCGTCCGCGGCCACGAGCCCCCAGTGCAGGCATACGCCGTTGCAGTGCCCTCCGCGACCGAGGACGCCCAGCCGGTCCCCGACGGCCACCTCGTCCCCCGCCCTCACCTCGGCCTCGACGGGTTCGTAGGTCGTCGTACGGCCGTCGGGGTGGCCTACGACGAGCACGCCTCGGTCGACCACGCGAGCCGCGTACGTCACGGTGCCCTCCCCGGCTGCCATGACGGGCTCGCCCGGGAACGCCATGAGGTCGACGCCCCGGTGTCCCGGGAGCCAGTCCGGGTCGGGGGCGTCGAACCCCGCCAGAACGACGACTGGACCTGCGAGGGGGGCTCGCCAGGACGGGGGAGGCGCGGGGACCAGGGCCGGGGGCAGCGACCCGGATGCCGTGAGGAGCACGGCGACCATGGCGGGGGCCAGCAGCGGTGGGAGCACCCGGCCAGGCTGGCCGGGGGATCGGCCGGTCGGGCCGAGCCGTCGACCGGGCTGGGGATGACACGCCGGGCGGCGCCTCGGGGGACGAATCGACCGATTTCGGCCCCGGGCCCCCTCGGCCCTACACTGACCGGGCAGCCTCCGGGCTGACATCGCATGCCCGCACCCCGGCCCCGGTCGGCGGCGCACCCTCGGTCCGAGACATCGGTGAGGTGCGTCGGCGGGCATCAGGCGCCCGGCCGACCGGCCGGGCGGACGAACCGAGTGGCGCTGCCGCGCCCGGGTGCACGCGCGCCCGGCCGCCTCGGCGCCGATGAAGGAGAGATCGTGGCCGTCGTCACGATGAAGCAGCTGCTCGAGAGCGGCGTGCACTTCGGGCATCAGACCCGCCGTTGGAACCCGAAGATGAAGCGGTTCATCTTCAACGAGCGCAACGGCATCTACATCATCGACCTCCAGCAGTCGCTGACCTACATCGACCGCGCGTACGAGTTCATCCGCGAGACGGTCGCCCACGGCGGCTCCGTGCTCTTCGTCGGGACCAAGCGCCAGGCGCAGGAGCCGGTCGCGCAGCAGGCCACGCGCGTAGGCATGCCCTACGTCAACCAGCGCTGGCTCGGCGGCATGCTCACCAACTTCAACACGGTCCACAAGCGGCTCCAGCGCCTCAAGGAGCTCGAGCTCATCGACTACGACGACGTGGCCGGCTCCGGCATGACCAAGAAGGAGCTGCTCGTCCTCAAGCGCGAGAAGGACAAGCTCGACAAGACCCTCGGTGGCATCCGCGACATGGCCAAGGTGCCGAGCGCGGTGTGGATCGTCGACACCAACAAGGAGCACATCGCCGTCGCCGAGGCCAAGAAGCTCGGCATCCCGGTCGTGGCGATCCTCGACTCCAACTGCGACCCGGACGTGGTCGACTACCCGATCCCGGGCAACGACGACGCGATCCGCGCCGTGCAGCTGCTCACCCGCGTCATCGCCGACGCCGTGGCCGAGGGGCTCATGGCCCGTGCCGGGCGCGCGCGCGGCGAGGCCCCCGAGGGCGAGCTCGCGACCGACGAGCCCCTTGCGGCGTGGGAGGCCGAGCTGCTCGCCCCGGCCGAAGCCGCCGTCGAGACCCCGGTCG
>JAHECT010000012.1:0-25205 GCA_024641605.1 Micrococcales bacterium | reverse complement strand
TCGTCGAGACCCCGGCCGCCGATTCGCCCGAGGCGCCGCAGGCCTGACCGTCCGGTCCGCGCCCGGCACCGCCGCCTCACAGCGCGGTGCCGGGCGCGACCGCGCGGACCTGAACCCCCTTCCCCCTCAACGAGAGAGAGTCACGCCATGGCCGACGTCACCGCCGCCGACGTGAAGAAGCTCCGCGACCTGACCGGCGCGGGGATGATGGAGTGCAAGAAGGCGCTCGTCGAGAACGACGGCGACTTCGAGAAGGCCGCCGAGGCCCTGCGCATCAAGGGTGCCGCGAAGGCTGCCGCCCGCGGTGCCGAGCGCGAGGCCAGCAACGGGCTGGTCGTGAGCAAGGACGGGGCCATCGTCGAGCTGCGCGCCGAGACCGACTTCGTCGCCAAGAACGCCGAGTTCCAGGCCCTCGCCGACGCGATCGTGACCAAGGCGGCCGAGATCCAGGCCGCCGACACGGACACCCTCGCGGCGGCCGACCTCGACGGCAAGACCGTCGCGGAGACCATCGCCGACCTCGCCGGCGTCATCGGCGAGAAGCTCGAGCTCGGCCGGGTCGCCTACCTGGACGGGACGATCGCGACGTACATGCACAAGCGCGCCTCCGACCTGCCCGCGCAGGTCGGCGTGCTCGTGGCCTACGAGGGCTCGGCCGACGCCGCGCGCTCGGCCGCCATGCAGGTCGCGGCGATGAAGGCCACCTACCTCACCCGCGACGAGGTGCCCGCCGAGATCGTCGAGACCGAGCGTCGCGTCGCCGAGGCCAAGGCCAAGGAGGAGGGCAAGCCCGAGGCCGCCCTCCCGAAGATCGTCGAGGGCCGGGTCAATTCCTACTTCAAGGACAACGTCCTGCTCGAGCAGGAGTCGGTGACCGAGGCGAAGAAGTCGGTCAAGGACGTTCTGGACGCCTCCGGCACGACCATCTCGCGCTTCGTGCGCTTCGAGATCGGCGGCTGACCGGGACGCACGGGTCGGTCACCTGACAGACTCGCCCGGACGACGCACGACTTCGAGGAGGCCGCCATCGTGGACGGGACCGCTGCAACCGACGGATCCGTGACGGTGGCGGCCTCCTCCGTCGTCCAGCCCTCCCTGGAGGGCACGCTCGACACCTGGCCGGGCGTCCCCGAGGGGGGCTTCGGGCGTGTGCTGCTCAAGCTCTCGGGGGAAGCCTTCGCGGGCGGGGGCGGCCTCGGCGTCGACCCCGACGTCGTGCAGGCGATCGCCCGCCAGATCGCCACGGTCGTCCGTTCCGGCACCGAGGTGGCGGTGGTGATCGGCGGCGGCAACTTCTTCCGCGGCGCCCAGCTCAACGAGCGCGGGATGGACCGCAGCCGTGCCGACTACATGGGCATGCTGGGCACGGTGATGAACTGCCTCGCGCTCCAGGACTTCTGCGAGCGCCAGGGCGTCGAGACCCGCGTCCAGACCGCCATCGCGATGGGTCAGGTCGCCGAGCCCTACGTCCCGCGCCGGGCGATCCGCCACCTCGAGAAGGGGCGCGTGGTCATCTTCGGCGCGGGCCTGGGCGCGCCGTACTTCTCCACCGACACCACGGCCGCCCAGCGGGCCCTCGAGGTGGGGGCGGAGATCGTGCTCATGGCCAAGGGCGTCGACGGTGTCTACGACGACGACCCGCGCACGAACCCCGACGCCGTGAAGTTCGAGACCCTGACCCACGCCGAGGTGCTCACCCGGGGCCTCAGGGTGGCCGATGCCACGGCGATCAGCCTCTGCCAGGACAACAACCTCTCGATCCTCGTGTTCAACCTGCTCGTCGAGGGCAACATCGCCCGCGCCGTGCGGGGTGAGAGGATCGGCACGCTCGTCGCGAGCTGACCGACCGAGCCCGAACACCACAGACGCACACATCCGACGGGAGTACGACGGTGATCGACGAGACCCTGCTCGAGGCCGAGGAGAAGATGGACAAGGCCGTCTCCGTGGCCAAGGAGGACTTCGCCGGGATCCGCACCGGCCGGGCGTCCGCAGCGATGTTCAACAAGATCACGGCCGACTACTACGGCACGCAGACGCCACTGACCCAGATGGCCGGCTTCGCGGTCCCCGAGGCGCGGCTCGTCGTCATCACCCCCTACGACAAGGGCTCGATGACCGCGATCGAGAAGGCCATCCGCGACTCCGACCTCGGCGTCAACCCGACCAATGACGGCACCGTCATCCGCGTCGCGTTCCCGCAGCTGACGGAGGAGCGCCGCAAGGAGTACATCAAGGTCGCCCGGCACAAGGCCGAGGAGGCGCGCGTGTCGATGCGCAACGTGCGTCGGCACGCGAAGGACGCGTTGGACAAGCTCGCGAAGGACGGCGAGGTGGGGGAGGACGACGTCCGCCGCGCCGAGAAGACCCTGGACGACCTCACGCACAAGTACGTCGCGCAGATCGACGAACTGCTCAAGCACAAGGAGGCCGAGCTGCTCGAGGTCTGACCTCGGGACCGCTCGCTCACCCTCATGACCGACGCCGCGGCACCGCAGCCCCAGCCGGCCCAGCACGGGCGGGCCGGACGCAATCTCGTGGCCGCGGTGACGATGGGCGTCGTGCTGGGGATCGGCTTCGTGCTGCTGCCCGTGCTCTACGTCCCCTGGCTGTTCTCGATCATCATCTCTGCCGCCATGGTCGTGAGCGTCCACGAGCTGCGCGGTGCGTTCGCCCACAAGGGCGTCGCGCTGGTGACCGTACCCCTCTACCTCGGTGCCGCCGCCATCCCGCAGGTCGCCTACTGGTCCGGTGCCCTTCCGATGGTCGCCGTGTTCGGCGCGAGCGTCCTCGTCATCATGGCGTGGCGGCTAGTCGGTGGCCCCGACCGCTACGTCGCCGACGTGTCCGGGTCGGCCTTCGCACTCGCGTACGTGGCGCTCATGGGCGGCTTCGCCGCCCTCATGCTCGCGTCCTCGCAGGGCGGGGACCGCGTCATCACCTTCGTCGTGCTCACCGTCACCAGCGACATCGGCGGCTACGCCGCGGGTGTCCTGTTCGGGCGCCACCCCATCGCGCCGCGGCTGTCGCCGAAGAAGTCGTGGGAGGGATTCGCCGGGTCCGTCGTGGCCCAGGCGATCGCCGGCGTGGCGTTGTTCGTGCTGCTCCTGGAGGCTCCGTGGTGGCAGGGGCTCCTCACCGGCGTCGTGCTCGCGATCACGGCCACGCTCGGTGACTTCATGGAGTCCGCCATCAAGCGGGACCTGGGCGTGAAGGACATGAGCAACCTGATCCCCGGTCACGGCGGACTCATGGACCGCCTCGACTCGCTGTTGCCCAACGCGTTCGCCGCCTGGCTGCTCCTGCTCGTCTTCCTCGGGCCTTGAGCCGGCGTGCGAGGATCGCTCTGCCATGACCGAGGACCTCGAGAACCCCCGCCGCCCCCGACCGGGCGAGCTGACCTTCACGTCGCCGCGGCGGGGCAAGCCGCCCGGCCATCTGGCCGACCTCGACGCGGCGGGCCGACGCGAGCTCGTGGGAGCCGCGGGGCTCCCGGCGTTCCGGGCCGACCAGGTGTCGCGGCACTACTTCGGCCGGCTCAGCGACGACGCCTCGGCCTGGACGGACGTCCCGGCCGCGCAGCGCGAGGAGCTGGCGCGCCTGCTCACGCCGCCGCTCATGGACCCCGTGCGCGAGCTCACGGCCGACCGGGGCACCACGCGCAAGACGCTATGGCGCCTGCACGACGGCGCGCTGGTGGAGAGCGTCCTCATGCGCTACCCCGACCGGGTCACGATGTGCGTCTCCAGCCAGGCCGGCTGCGGCATGAACTGTCCGTTCTGCGCGACGGGTCAGGCCGGGCTCACACGCAACCTGTCGACGGCCGAGATCGTCGAGCAGGTCGTGGCCGGTGCCCGTCAGCTCCAGCACGGCGACGTCCCCGGTGGCCCCGGCCGCGTGAACAACGTCGTCTTCATGGGGATGGGGGAGCCGCTCGCCAACTACAAGGCGGTCGTCGCGGCGGTGCGTCGGCTGGTCGAGAAGAGCCCGGCAGGCCTGGGGATGTCCGCGCGCGGCATCACGGTGTCGACCGTGGGCCTGGTGCCGCGGATCAAGGACCTGGCCGGGGAGGGTCTGCCGGTGACGCTGGCCGTGTCGCTGCACGCCCCCGACGACGAGCTGCGCGACACCCTGGTCCCGGTGAACACCCGGTGGAAGGTGGCCGAGGTCCTCGCCGCCGCGTGGGAGTACGCCGCCGCCACCAAGCGCCGGGTGTCGATCGAGTACGCCCTCATCAAGGACGTCAACGACCAGTCCTGGCGGGCGGACCTGCTCGCCAAGCGCCTGCGCGGCAAGCTCGTCCACGTCAACCTGATCCCGCTCAACCCGACTCCCGGTTCCCAGTGGACGGCGTCGCGGCCCGAGGACGAGCGCGAGTTCGTGCGTCGCCTCGAGGCGGGCGGGGTCGCCGTCACCGTGCGCGACACCCGCGGTCGCGAGATCGACGGCGCCTGCGGCCAGCTCGCCGCCGCCCCCTGACCCCGCCCCGCTCCCGATGAGGGCGACCCTCATCCGATAGAGCCGTACGAACCGGGCCCTCACGGGGGACGAGCACGCGCTGGACCATCGACGTGAGCCCGGGCCTGCGCGGGTGCCAGACTGGCGGCTCGCACGTGCGGGACACCCACCGGTGGCGGTGGGGACCGCGTCGGCATCTCGGAGGTCGCAGTGCCCTATGTCGTCGACTTCTCCACGGTCTCCACGGTCGGCCTGGAGTCGTCCCCGGTCGCCGACGCTCTGGCGGGCCTGCGGGCCAACGAGGCCCGCTACTTCAAGCGCAAGTTCGACCACGACTTCACCGTCGTCCCGGCCGCCGAGGCGAGCGACGTCGTGGATCGGGTGAGCCGCGTCCTCGACCAGGAGCGGGGCATCGTGATCGCCTCGCCCCCGTTGGAGGCGGCGGAGTGCCTCGTCGACGGCATCCGCTGGAGTCACGTGTTCTACGAGTCCGGCCTCGCCGTCAATCTCCTGTACACGCTGGAGGCCGGCGGCAAACGGGCCGTCGGGTTCAAGCTCGCCGAGGGGATGGAGGTCCCCACCGAGCTCGCCGCGTTCAAGTTCGCCCGACAGAGGTCCGCGCTCGCGGGCACCATCCGTGGGTCCTACTTCGTGGTCAAGGGCGAGTACTAGGCGCCGGCCGCCGACCGACTGAGCGCAGCGGTGACCGTCGTGACGCTGTGCGCGCGGTGGGCGGCCTGTGCCGCCACGGCAGCCTCGATGTCCCCACGGCGCAGCGCCGCGACGAGACCGGCGTGGTCGTCGCGCACGCGCGCCCGGCGCTCGGGCTCGGCGAAGTACACCACCCGGTAGACGTCCGTCGCGTCCCACAGCTGGCGCAGCGTGCGGGACAAGCGCGGCATGCGTGCGGCGTCGAAGAGCAGGAAGTGGAACCGCCGGTTGGCGGTCGTCAGCGCCTCGATGTCGGACCCGGCGTCCTCGACCTCGCCGGCGGCAGCCTCGAGCGCGACCAGGTCGGCGTCGGTCAGCAGCGGGACGGCGACCGCGATGGCCTCGGCCTCGAGGAGCTCCCGCAGGCGGTACACCTCCACGAGGTCCCCCGCCGACAGCTCGGTGACCACGTAGCCGCGGCGGGGGAGATAGGTCACGAGCCCCTCGCCCTCGAGGACCTTGAGCGCCTCGCGCAGCGGCACGCGGGAGACGCCGAGCTGCTCGGCGAGGGACTCCTGTCGGACGGGCAGTCCAGGTCGGAGCTCCCCGCGGACCAGCATGCGGCGCAGCGCACCGAGCACCGCCTCCTGGGCCGTCGGGGGCCGTTCGAACGGGGTGCTCATGCCGGATCCTGCGCAGCGGGAGGCGGCGGGAGCCGGTACGACGCCGGCGTCGCGGACAGGCGCACCGGGTTGGCGACCTGCGCCACCTCGCTCCCGGGCACGGCGACCGCGGGCGAGAGGCCCAGCGACTCCGCGAGGCGCACGGCCTCCGCGATGTCGTTGACCGGTCCGCAGGGGACGCCCCGGGCGGTGAGCGCCGTCTGCCACTCGTCCGCCCCTCGCGACGCCAGCGCCGACTCGAGCTCGGACCGGAGCTCCCGGCGGTGCTCCACCCGGGCGGGATTCGTGGCGAAGCGGTGCTCGTCGGCGAGCGGGCGCTCGAGCGCCTGGCAGAGGGCGCGGAACTGACGGTCGTTTCCGACGGCGAGCACGAGCGGCCGGTCACCTGTCGCGTAGACGCCGTACGGCGTGATGGAGGGATGGTCGTTGCCGAGGATGCCCGGCACGACCCCGCCGGCGACCAGGGCCGAGGCCTGGTTGACCAGGGCAGACAGCAGTGACGAGAGCAGGTTGACCTCGACGTGCTGCCCCTCGCCGGTGAGGTCGCGGTGGCGCAGCGCCGCGAGGATGCCGTACACGGCGTGCAGCCCGGTGATCACGTCCACGAGGGCCACGCCCACCTTGGTGGGTTCGCCGGGCGCCGGGCCGGTCACCGACATGAGCCCGCCCATGGCCTGGACGAGCAGGTCGTAGCCGGGCAGGTCCGCGCCCGCACCGGACCCGAAGCCGCTGATGGAGCACACGATCGTGCGCGGGTCCTCCTGGGCGAGCGAGCGGTAGCCCAGGCCGAGCCGGTCCAGGGTGCCGGGCTTGAAGTTCTCCACGATCACGTCGGCCCGCAGCGCCAGAGCGCGGGCCTGCGCGCGTCCTTCCTCGGTGGCGAGGTCGAGCCACAGCGAGGTCTTGTTCCGGTTCACCGCGGTGAAGTACGTCGCTGTGCCGTCGGCCGCGTACGGCGGTCCCCAGTGCCGGGTGTCGTCGCCCGACCCCGGGCGCTCCACCTTGACCACCTCGGCGCCCAGGTCGGCGAGCAGCATCGTGGCGTAGGGCCCCGCGAGGACGCGGGAGAAGTCCGCGACGACGACGCCGTCGAGTGCGCCGCTCATCCGCGGTACGCCGCGATGCCGGTGAGCGCCTCGCCGACGACGAGCGTGTGCATCTCGTTGGTGCCCTCGTAGGTGACGACGGACTCGAGGTTGTTCATGTGCCTGATGACCGGGTATTCGAGCGTGATGCCGTTGCCGCCCAGGATGCTGCGGCACTCGCGGGCGATGGCCAGCGACTCGCGCGCGTTGTTGAGCTTGCCCACGCTGATCTGCTCCGGGCGCACCCGGTGCTGGTCCTTCAGGCGGCCGAGGTGCAGAGCGAGCAGGTAGCCCTTCTGCAGCTCGAGCGCCATGTCGGCGAGCTTCTTCTGCGTGAGCTGGAAGCCCGCGATCGGTCGGTCGAACTGCTCCCTGTCGATGCTGTAGGAGATCGCGGTCTCCAGGCAGTCGCGCGCGGCGCCCAGGGTGCCGAACACGATGCCGAAGCGTGCCTCGTTGAGACAGGAGAGCGGGCCGCGCAGCCCGGTGACGCCGGGCAGGACGGCGTCGGCCGGGAGCCGTACCCCCTCGAGCACCAGCTCGGCGGTGACCGAGGCGCGCAGCGACAGCTTCTTGTGGATCTCGCGCGCGCTGAACCCGGGCGTGCCGGTCGGGACGACGAAGCCGCGGATGCCCTCGTCGGTGCGCGCCCACACGACCGCCACGTCGGCCACGGTGCCGTTGGTGATCCACATCTTGGTGCCCTCGAGCACCCAGTCCGCCCCGTCGCGTCGGGCGGACGTGCGCATGCCCGAGGGGTTGGACCCGAAGTCGGGCTCGGTGAGCCCGAAGCAGCCGATCACCTCGCCGGTCGCCATCCGGGGCAGCCACTCCTGTCGCTGCTCCTCGGAGCCGAAGGCGTGGATGGCATACATCGCCAGGGATCCCTGGACGCTCACCAGGGAGCGGATGCCCGAGTCGCCCGCCTCCAGCTCGAGGCAGGCCAGCCCGTACGCCGTCGCGCTCGTGCCGGCGCAGCCGTAACCCTCGAGGTGCATCCCCAGCAGCCCCAGGGACCCCATCTCGCGGGCGAGCTCGCGCGCCGGGATGGAGCCCGTCTCGAACCAGTCGCCGACCTCCGGCCGGATCCGGTCGGCGACGTAGTCGCGCACGACGGCGCGGATGGCGCGCTCGTCGTCGTCGAGCAGGGAGTCGAGGTCGAGCAGGGCGAGCGGGTGCTGCGGCATGGATGCCTCCGGGTCAGATTGGATCCAATATACACGCGCGTGAGCGAGGGAACAGAGCCGGTCGGGTTCGTTCGTGGGGTCCGATGCCGGCCCGTAGGCCTAGCCTGGGGACGTGGACATGACCGAGGTCCGCTCACGGGCGCGCGCGCTCGTCGACAGCCCCGCGCTCACCTACCGCCAGCGCGTCGCCGCCCTCGCCGCGCTCGCCGAGGAGACCCTGGACCCGCCCCCGGTCTCTGCCGAGGCCGCCGCGGCGCTCGCCCGTGGCCTGGTCGACGACCTCGCGGAGGGGCACGCTCCCTACCGCCCCCGCTACCTGCTGCCCGACTACGCGCGTGCGCTCGCACAGGGCTCGTCGTTCCTCGACCTCGCGCCTCCGCGCGACCTGCACGAGGCCGTCGGCTTCCTGCTCGCGATGTACTCCCAGGTCCCCTCGATCACCGGGTATCCGGTCTATCTGGGCGACGTCGACACCCTGCTCGAACCCTTCGCGGCGTCCGTCGACGACGCCACGCTCCGCGACGTCCTGCGGCTCATGTGGGTGGTGATCGACCGATCCCTGCCCGACGCCTTCACCCACGCCAACCTCGGTCCGGACGACACGCGCGTGGGGCGGACCGTCCTGGCGCTCGAGCGCGACCTGCTCCAGACGGTGCCCAACCTGACTCTGCGCGTGGACCCGGATCGCACGCCCGACGGTCTCCTCCTCGACGCCGTGGCCACGGTGTTCGCCTGCGGGAAGCCGCACTTCGTCAACCATCCGATGATGTGCGCCGACCTCGGCGAGTCCTACGGCGTCGTCTCCTGCTACAACTCGCTCAAGGTCGGCGGCGGCTCCCACACCCTGGTGCGGCTCAACCTGGCCGAGTCGGTCCGGGGTCATGCCGGCGGCGTCGAGGACTGGCTCGACACCACGCTCCCGCGCGATGTCGAGCTGACCGCCGAGGTGATGCGGGCGCGGATCACCTCCCTCGTCGAGCAGTCGCGCTTCTTCGAGCACAGCTGGCTGGCGCAGGAGGGCCTGGTCTCGCTCGACCGCTTCGCCGCGATGTTCGGCATCTACGGGCTCGCGGAGGCGGTCAACACCCTCGTCGAGCGAGGGGGCGGCACCGAGCGCTACGGGCTCGACGCCGAGGCCACCGCCCTCGGCTGGCGCGTGGTGGAGACGGTCGCGGCGCTGGTGGCCGACACTCCGCTCCCGTACTGCGACGGCAACGGCGGTCGCGCGTTCCTGCACTCCCAGTCGGGCATCGACTCCGACGTCGGCGTCACGGCCGGTACGCGGATCCCGATCGGTGAGGAGCCGCCCCTGGCGGAGCACCTGCTCGCCGTGGCCCCCAACCACCGGCACTTCGCCTCGGGCGTGTCCGACATCGTGCACTTCGACGACACCGTCACGCGCAACCCTCAGGCTGTGGTGGACGTGATCCGCGGCGGGCTCGCCACGGGCATGCGGGACGTGACGTTCAACCTCGACAGCAACGACTTCATCAGGATCACGGGTTACCTCGTGCGCAAGTCCGACCTCGCCAGGCTCGCCGAGACCGGCGTCTCCCGCCATGGCAGCGACGTCCTCGCTGCCGGCTCCGTCGCGAACTCGCACGTGACCGATCGGGTCGTGAAGCGGGTGATCAGCAGTGAGTCCGCCCCGCGGGCTGCTCGCTGACGTCGTCCCCTTCTCGTGGGTCGACGGCCCGGGCAACCGATTCGTGGCGTTCCTGCAGGGGTGCAACCTGGACTGCCTCGCCTGCCACAACCCCCACACGATGCCGCGGTCGACCCCGCGGGCGCGCGAGGTCGGCGTCGCGGACCTGCTGGCACAGGTGAGACCGCTGGCCGCCTTCCTGTCGGGCGTGACGGTGTCAGGTGGCGAGGCGACACTTCAGGCGCCGTTCGTCGCCGCGTGGTTCGAGGCGCTGCGCGACGACCCGGCGACCGCCGCGCTGACCCGCTACATCGACAGCAACGGGTGCGCGACCGACGAGGTGTGGGACCTGCTGCTGCCGCTGGCGGACGGAGTCATGCTCGACCTCAAGGCCCTCGACGTCGCGGTCCACGTCGCGCTCACCGGCAGCGGCAACGACCGGGTGCTCACGTCCCTCGAGCGGCTGGCGCGGGAGGACAAGCTCGTGGAGGTTCGGCTCCTCGTCGTCCCCGGGATCAACGACGGCGAGGACGGGCTGCGGCGGACGGGTGACTACCTCGCGACGCACGCGCCGGGTGTCCCCGTGACGGTCATCGGGTTCCGCCCGCACGGGGTCCGTGCCGCGGCGCGTGACATCCCCGAGCCCACCCCGGAGGAGCGCGCCCGGTATGCCGCCTGGGTCGCCGCGGGTGTCGGACCCGACCTCGTCCGGGTGGTCTGAGGATCCGTCGTCAGGCGTGGCGCTCCACGAAGCCCAGGATCCTTTCCCAGGCGTCGTCGCAGCAGGAACCCCACTCGGCGTAGGAGCGGTCGAAGAACGAGTGGGGCGCGCCGTCGTAGACATGGCGCTCGGCATCGATGCCGCGTCGATCGAGGTCGGCGACGAGCGCGTCGAAGTGCTCCGGCCGGATGCGCTGGTCGGCGCCCGCGAGCAGGAGGAGCAGAGGTGCCTCGACGTGGTCGGCGACCTCCAGCACGGTCGATGCGGCACCGTAGAAGCCGATGCATCCCGCCAGCCCCGGATTGTCCGCGGCCTGGCGCCAGGAGTAGCCCCCGCCGAAGCAGAAGCCTGTGGTGAACACCGACGTTGCGGAGCCTCCGGTGGCCGAGCGCAGGTGCTCGATCCCGGCCGCCACGTCGGTGGCGACGCCGGAGGGCGTGGTCTGCGCGACGTGGACCATGTGGTCGAACGAGTCGTCGCGCACATCGGTCTCGGCCGTGCGGCCGAAGTAGTCCACGGCCACGGCGTGGAACCCCGCCTCGGCCATCCGCACCGCGAGGTCGCGGTAGTAGGCGTGCAGCCCGCGGATGTCGGGGAGGATCACCATGCCGCGCTCGCCGCCCGCGGCGGGGTGCGCCTCGAACGCGAGCACCCGTGCGCCGTCGGCCGCCCGCAGCTCCAGCGGGCCCGAGGTCGCTACCGCGCCGGACACGGGTGGGGCCGGGGGGCGGCTGTCGTCGTCGTGGCACACGGTGGTCTCCCCGGGGTGCGGTGGTGCGGGCACCTGCATCCTGGCGCCCCCCGCACCCGCGCGCCAGGATGGGCACCCGGCGGAGGCAGCCGGGGAACCCGTGCGGCCCCCGCCGCGTCGGAGCGGGGTCCGGACTCGTCGGAGGTCGCCATGTCCCGTTCCCGCGCCGTCCTCGCGGTGCTCGCCGTGCTCGTGCTCGTCTCGGCGTGCGGGACCCAGCGGTCCGACGGGCCGGGCACCCCGGGCACACCCACGCCCTCTGCGTCCGAGGGGCTGCCCGCCTCGCTGGACGAGGCTCGAGCCCGCTGGGCCGACGCCGGGATCGCCGACTACCGGCTGCTCGTGACGCCCCAGTGCTTCTGCATCCCGGTGACGGTCGACGTCGAGGTCGTGGACGGGGTCGCGGGGGAGCCGCTGGTGTCGGCGGCCGCCCCCGACATCGGGGAGATCCCACCCGGAGCGGCCGACTCCGTGCCGCTCACGGTCCCGGCGCTGCTCGACGTGGTGGCCGGCGCCGACGGGGCTGCCGCGCTGGAGGTCACCTACGACCGCCGCGGTGTGCCGCTGCGGATCTGGATCGACCGCAGCGAGCAGATGATCGATGAGGAGATCGGCTACGCGGTCGTCCTCGTCGCGCCCGAGGGCGCCCGACCGGAGCCCGCGGGCGTCTGGTCCGTCGCGCCCTGGCCGGGCGGGGAGGCGCCGCAGGAGCTCCCCGGCCCGAGCGCACCCGCCCGGGCGGCGTACGCCGACGGGCGGGTCCACCTCGCGTTCTGGGGTTCGTCCTCGTGCCCGGCCCGGCCCGTGACGCTGGACCCGGTCGAGGCGCCGACCGCGCGGGCGGGGCAGCGCACCGTGCTGGTCGCCGCTGATGAGACCTCGCCGCCGGACCGGGCCTGCACCGCCGACTACGGCCCCACGTCCTACGCCGCCGAGCTGGCCGGCGGGGTCGACCTCGTCCTCGTCGAGATGGCGACCGGGGCCGGCGATGCCCCCGGGCTGACCTCCTACGCCGTCGACGTCGCGGCCTGAGGGCCCGCCCTCACTCGGCCGTGACGAAGAGCTTGCGGACGGTCTCGAGGACGTCCCAGCGCCCCGACCAGCCCGCCGGCAGGACGAACACGTCGCCCTCGACGAGCTCGACCGGGTCGCCACCCGCGGGGGTGATCCGCACCCGGCCCCCGAGCAGGAGCATCGTCTCGGTGTCGGCGCGGTCCTCGATGGCCCAGCCACCGGGAGTGCATTCCCACACCCCGACGTCGACACCGTGCCCGGAGAAGAAGGTGATGCCGGAGGTCTGCGGGTCCCCGGCATCGGCGCCGGCGCGCGGTCCCCAGGGCTCGAGCTCGCCGTCGAGCACGTCGGAGTAGGCGACCACCATGGTGCGCAGCTCGTCGATCATGGGTCCTCCGGGGATCGGGGTCAGTGTCCGCCCAGCAGCGGGGCGAGCAGCTCGGCCCGGCGGGCCGGCCGCCCGGTGCGCTCCTCCACGGCGTCGGCCGAGGACATCACCCGCAGACCGAGGTTGACCCCGATCCAGCGCAGCGGCTCGGGCTCCCAGCGCGGGGAACGGTGGTTGACCCAGGGGAGCGAGGTGCGCTCGGTGGACTGGCCGAGCACCAGGTCGGCGAGCGTGCGGCCGGCGAGGTTGCTCGAGGCGACCCCGTCGCCGACGTAGCCGCCGCCCCAGCCCAGGCCGGTGGCCGGGTCGAGGCCGACCGAGGGGAACCAGTCGCGCGGGATGGCGAGCGGTCCGCCCCAGCGGTGCGTCACCGCGTGCCCGGCGATGGCGGGGAACAGGTCGCGGAGCACGCGCCACAGCTCGTCGTAGACCTTCGGGTCGCGGTCGTACTCGGGCCGGATCCGGGAACCGAGGTGGTAGGGGGCGCCGCGGCCGCCGAAGACGAGCCGGTCGTCGGCCGTGCGCTGGCCGTAGATGATGAGGTGGCGGTGGTCGGCGAAGGTCTCCCCGGCGCGCAGGCCCACCTCGTCCCAGAACGACGGGGGCAGCGGCTCGGTGGCGAGCACGAGGGAGTAGACCGGCGCGATGTCGCGCTGGGACCCCGGCAGCTGCGAGGTCCACGCCTCGGTGGCCCGCACGATGCGCTCGGCCCGCACGTCCCCACGATCGGTGCGCACGACGCCGGGCTCGATGGCGCGGACCCGGGTGCCCTCGTGGAGGGTGACGCCGAGACGCTCCACGACGGTCGCGAGTCCGCGGACGAGCCGGGCCGGGTGGATGCGCGCGCAGTGCGGCGAGTACGTCGCGCCGAGGACATCCGTGGCACCGAGCCGCTCCCGCGCCTCGTCCGCGCTCAGCAGGGCGTGGTGCTCGGGACCGAATCCCCAGCGCCGCGAACCCGCCACCTCGTCCCGGGCCCGCTCCAGCTGGACCGCCGTCCGGGCGAGGCTGATCGTGCCGCCCTTGCGGAAGTGGCAGTCGATGGCCTCGGTCCGTGCGACCCGGCCGACCTCGTCGACGGTGTCGAACATCGCGCGCTGCATCGCGTCGGCGGCCTCCCGCGACGACGCCCGGGCGACGCTCTCGAGGGAGGTGGGGAACAGGGCCGAGGCCCAGCCCCCGTTGCGCCCGCTCGCCCCGAAGCCCGCGGTGCTCGCCTCCAGCACCACCACGCGCAGCCCCGGGTCCGCCGTCGCGAGGTAGTACGCCGTCCACAGGCCCGTATAGCCGCCGCCCACGATCGCGACGTCGGCACGGGTCGAGCCGTCGAGGGGCGAGCGGACCGGACCGGCGAGCTCGTCGGGCAGCGAGTCCCACCAGAACGACAGGTCGCGGAAGGTCATCGGGTCCAGCGCCGTACGTAGTCGGGCACGGGGTGGACGGCGCCGCGCGCATCGGGCACGGGCGTGCCGAACTGCTCCCGGATCGGTACGTGGCCGCCCCAGACCGGCCGGTCCAGGTCCTCAGCGGCGTCGTCGGGGGGACCGTCGCTCACCTTGACGCTCGTCTCCTGCAGGGGCAGCGCGAGCACGAGGGTGGCGGCGAGCTCCTTGCGCGACGGCGGCCGGATGTCGTCCCAACGACCGGGGAGCAGGTGGTCGGAGATCGTCCGCAGGGCGGCCTCGGCGGCGGTCTCGTCGAGGACCTCGGCTCTACCGAGCACCATCGCGCCGCGGTAGTGCATGGAGCTCTCGAACGCCGACCGGGCGAGGACCAGGCCGTCGAGGAGGGTGACGGTGAGGCAGGTCGGGCGACCGTCGGCCAGCAGGCGGAACAGGCGGCTGCCGGTGGACCCATGGAACAGGACGCGCTCCCCGTCGCGTGCGTACGCGACCGGCAGCACGTAGGGCTGGCCGTCGTCGTCGGTCACCGCGACATGGGCGACGAGGCCGGCATCCAGGACGGCGTGGAGCACCGCGCGATCCCCGACGGACTTCTCCGGAATGCGCCGCACCCGGGTCCGTGAGGTGGACCCGGGTGCGGGGAGGGCGGTGTCGGCCATGTCCTAGAGGACGTTCTGGGCCTCGGTGAGCACCGACCGCAGCGTGCCCTCGATCTCGTCGAAGTGCGACTGGTCGATCGTCAGCGGTGGCGCGAGCTGGATCACCGGGTCGCCCCGGTCGTCCGCGCGGCAGTAGAGACCGGCGTCGAACAACGCCTTGGAGAGGAACCCGCGCAGCAGCCGCTCGCTCTCGGCCTCGTTGAAGGTCTCCTTGGTCGTCTTGTCCTTGACCAGCTCGATCCCGTAGAAGTAGCCGGCTCCGCGGACGTCTCCCACGATGGGCAGGTCGAGGAGCTTCTCCAGCGTGGCGCGGAAGTGCCCCTCGTTGTCGCGCACGTGCTGGGTGAGTCCCTCGCGCTCGAACAGGTCGAGGTTCGCGAGCGCCACCGCCGCGGACACGGGGTGCCCGCCGAAGGTGTAGCCGTGCGCGAAGTAGTTGGTGCCCTGCTTGAACGGCTCGAACAGGCGGTCGCTGGCGATCATCGCGCCCAGGGGCGCGTAGCCCGAAGTCATGCCCTTCGCGCAGGTGATGATGTCCGGCGTCACGCCGAAGCGCGACATCGCGAAGATCTCGCCGATGCGACCGAACGCGCAGATCGTCTCGTCGGCGACGAGAAGGACGTCGTACTCGTCGCAGATCTCGCGGACCCGCTCGAGGTATCCGGGCGGCGGCGGGAAACAGCCGCCGGAGTTCTGCACCGGCTCGATGAACACCGCAGCGACGGTGTCGGGGCCCTCGAACTCGATCGCCTCGGCGATCCGGTCCGCGGCCCAGCGGCCGAACGCCTCGATGTCGTCGCCGTGCTCGGGGGCGCGGTAGAAGTTGGTGTTGGGCACCTTGTGGGCGCCGGGCACCAGGGGCTCGAAGAACTTCTTCGCGTCCGGGATCCCCGTGATGGACAGGGCTCCTTGCGGGGTGCCGTGATAGGCGACCGACCGGCTGATGACCTTGTGCTTCATCGGCTTGCCGGTCAGCTTGAAGTACTGCTTGGCGAGCTTCCACGCGCTCTCGACAGCCTCGCCGCCGCCCGTGGTGAAGAAGACGCGGTTGAGGTCCCCGGGTGCGTAGAACGACAGCCGCTCCGCGAGCTCGATGGCAGTCGGGTGGGCGTAGGACCACAGCGGGAAGAAGGCGAGCTCGGACATCTGCTTGGCGGCCGCCTCGGCGAGCTCGGTCCGGCCGTGGCCGGCCTGCACCGTGAAGAGACCGGCGAGCCCGTCGAAGTAGCGCTTGCCCTGGTCGTCCCAGATGTAGGCACCCTCGCCGCGCACGATGACGGGGACGTGACCGCCCTGCTCGTAGGTGCTGTGCCGGGTGAAGTGCATCCAGAGGTGGTCGCGGGCACGGTCCGCCAGGGCGTCCTGGCCGGGCTCGTCGACGTACTGCGGCGTGCTGGTCATCGGGTACCCCAGGTGTAGATCTGCTTGCGGAGCTTCAGGTAGACGAAGGTCTCCGTGTGGCGCACTCCGGGGATCGCCCGGACGCGGCGGTTGACCACCTCCAGCAGGTGGTCGTCGTCCTCGCACACGACTTCGGCGAGGATGTCGTAGCCACCGGCGGTGACCACGAGATAGTCGACCTCGGTCATCGCCGCCATAGCGTCGGCGACCACCTCGACGTCGCCGTCGACCCGGACGCCGATCATCGCCGCGCGCGGGAAGCCCACCTGCAGCGGATCGGTGACCGCGACGATCTGCATGACCCCGGACTCGATCAGCCGCTGCACGCGCTGGCGCACGGCCGCCTCGGACAGGCCGACGGCCTTGCCGATGGCGGCGTACGGGCGTCGCCCGTCGTCCTGCAGCTGCTCGATGATGGCCTTGCTCACGTCGTCGAGGGCGACGTGCGCCATCCGGTCCCGGATCACCACGCCTGGCATCGTCGGGGATCGGGACGGGTCTTGGCAAGCGATTCCGTGGGATGTCGCCTGATTTCGTGCGGATTCGGTCGCCGATCAGGGGTAATTCCGTCGAGAACCGAACCCGACGGTCTACGCTGACCCCAGCCGGGCGACCGTCCGAGCCCGGGGCCAACGGCCCGCCGAGCGCGAGCGGCCCCGGACGGGCAGCACCCACCGACGCCACCGAACCCGAGAGGAAGACCCATGGCCGACTACGCCGTCGTGAACCCTGCGACCGGCTCCGTCATCAAGGAGTACCCCACGATCGGCGACGCCGATCTCGACGCCGCCGTCGCCCGCGCGCACGCCGCCCGTGGGCAGTGGGGTCGTGACACGACGGTGGCCGAGCGTGCCGCGATCATCCGCCGCGTCGGCCAGCTGCACGAGCAGCGCAAGCTCGAGCTCGGCGAGATCATCGCCCGCGAGATGGGCAAGCCCGCCGCGCAGGGCGTCGGCGAGGTCGAGTTCAGCGCCGCGATCTACGAGTACTACGCCGATAACGCCGAGAAGTTCCTTGCCGACGAGCCGATCGAGCTCCTCGACGGCGAGGGCTCCGCGGTGATCCGTCGCACCCCCGTGGGCGTGCTGCTCGGGATCATGCCGTGGAACTTCCCCTACTACCAGGTCGCCCGGTTCGCCGGCCCGAACCTCATCGTGGGCAACACGGTGCTGCTCAAGCACGCGCCGCAGTGCCCCGAGTCGGCCGCCGCGATCGAGCAGATCTTCCGCGACGCCGGCGTGCCCGCGGACGCCTACATCAACATCTACGCCACCAACGACCAGGTCTCGACCCTCATCGCCGACCCGCGCGTGCAGGGCATCTCGCTGACCGGCTCCGGTCGCGCCGGCGCCGCGGTTGCGGAGCAGGCGGGCCGCCACCTCAAGAAGGTCGTCCTGGAACTCGGCGGCAGCGACCCGTTCCTGGTCCTGGGCACCGACGACATGGATGCCACGGTCGAGGCCGCGGTCTTCGCCCGTATGGACAACGCCGGCCAGGCCTGCAACGCAGGCAAGCGCTTCATCGTCCTCGACGGCCTCTACGACGAGTTCGTCACGAAGTTCACCGCCGCGGCGGCCGCGATGCAGTTCGGCGACCCGGTGGCCGAGGGCACGGAGTACGGCCCGCTGTCCTCCTCGCTCGCGGCCGACCGCCTCGAGGCGCAGGTTCGGCAGGCGGTCGTGGACGGTGCCGAGCTCGTTGGCGGCGAGCGGGACGGCAACTACGTCAAGGGCGGCATCCTCACCAACGTGGCGCCGGGCAACTCGGCTTACGGCGAGGAGATCTTCGGCCCGATCGCCCAGGTGTACCGGGCGGCCGACGAGGACGACGCCGTCCGCCTCGCCAACGACACGGTGTACGGCCTCGGCAGCTACGTGTTCACCAACGACCCGGAGCAGGCCGTCCGCGTGGCCGACCAGATCGAGGCCGGCATGGTGTTCGTCAACTGCGTCGGCGCCGACGGCGTCGAGCTGCCCTTCGGCGGCGTCAAAGCGTCCGGCTTCGGCCGCGAGCTCGGCCGCTACGGCATGGAGGAGTTCGTCAACAAGAAGCTCATCCGTATCAGCGCCTGACGCGGTCACGCGCACGACGACGGCCCGCACCCCGTGGGGGTGCGGGCCGTCGTCGACCCACCTAGGTTTGCCTCATGCCCGAGGACGCCGATCACGCCGATCGCGCCGGGAACCGGCGTACCGTCCACCGGTCCTGCTCGCTGTGCGAGGCGAGCTGCGGGCTCGTGGTCGACGTGGTCGACAACCAGGTCGTGTCCATCCGTGGCGACGAGGCTGATCCGTTCAGTCGGGGCTACCTCTGCCCGAAGGGTGTCGCGCTCCAGGACCTCGTCGCCGACCCGGACCGGCTGCACGCCCCCGTTCGACGTCGAGCGGACGGCACGTGGGAACCGATCGGGTGGGACGACGCTCTCGACCTCGTGGCCGACGAGCTGACGCGCATCCGCGACCGCGACGGTGGCGACGCCATCGCGTTGTACCTCGGCAATCCGATCACCCATGGATGGGCGCCGGTCACGTTCATCCCCATGCTCATCGATGCGCTGGGCACCCGCGGTCGCTACAGCGCCGCCAGCGTGGACCAGCAGCCCCAGCACCTGCTGGCGTACCTCCTGTTCGGCTCGCCGCTGCTGCTCCCCGTGCCCGACATCGACCGGACCGACCTGCTCCTCGTGGTGGGTGGCAACCCTGTGGTGTCGAACGGGTCGATCATGACCGCGCCGGACATGCGCCGCCGACTGGGCGACCTGCGACGCCGCGGTGGCCGCCTGGTGGTGCTGGACCCCCGTCGGACCGAGACCGCGGACGTCGCCGACGAGCACGTCGCCGTGCGCCCGGGAACGGACGTGTGGCTTCTCGCCGCGATGGTCCAGGTCATCACGAGCGAGGGGCTCGGCCACCCCGGTCGGGCGAGGCAGTTCGTCGACGGTCTGGACCGCGTCCCCGAGCTGGTCCGCGATGTGACACCCGAGCGGGCGGCCGTCGTCACCGGGGTCCCCGCGGAGGTGATCCGTCGGCTGGCCCGCGACCTGGCCGCGGCCCGGCGTGCGGCGGTGTACGGCCGGCTCGGGGTGACCCAGTCCGTCTACGGCACGGCCGCCTACTGGCTGGTGCACTGCCTCAACATCCTGACCGGCCGCCTCGACGAGATCGGCGGGGTCATGTTCGCCACCCCCGCGTTCGACCTGCCCGTGATCGGCGCGGCGACGACGGACCTCATCGGTTACGACCGTTGGCGCTCGCGGGTGCGCGGCATCCCGGAGTTCGCCGCCGAGTTCCCGCTCGCGACCCTCGCCGACGAGATCCTCACGCCGGGGGAGGGGCAGGTCCGGGCGCTCGTGCTCTACGCGGGCAACCCTGTCCTGTCCGCCCCCGATGGTCGCCGCATGGAGGACGCGCTGCGCGACCTCGAGTTCTGCGTCGCCGTGGACCACTACGTCACCGAGTCCAGCCGGCACGCCGACGTGATCCTGCCGCCGACCACCTCGCTGGAGCGGGACGAGTTCGATGTCGTCTTCCCTGCGGTCAGCGTGCGCAACTGGGCCCGATGGAACCCGGCCGCGGTGCGTCCTGGACCGGGCGAGCTCTCGGATGCGGAGATCCTGGTCGCGCTGCTGGGCCGGGTGTGGAGGCGCACCCCGCGGTTCCGGCGCACGGCGGGGGCGCGGGAGGCCGCGCTGCGCCGGCTGTTCCCGCGCGCCTTCGTCGCCGCGGCGCTGCGCGCGGGCCCTTACGGGCTCCGGTCGCGAGGACCGGTGCGCGGTCTCAGCCTGCGTCGGGTCCGGCGGGCCGTCCACGGGCTCGACCTCGGCCCCCTCGTCCGACAGCTCCCCGGCCGGCTCATGACCGAGGGGTCGCGCATCGACCTCGCGCACCCCGTGGTCCTCGCCGACTGGCCGCGCGTCCTCGCCGGGCTCGCCGCTGCGGAGCAGTCAGTTCCTGCCGTCGAGTACGACCTGCTGCTCATCGGGCGCCGGCACCTGCGCACCAACAACTCGTGGATGCACAACAGCGCCAGGCTCACCAAGGGCCGTTCCCGGTTCACGATGCAGATGCACCCCGACGACGCCGTCGAACGCGGGCTCCTCGACGGAGGCACGGCCGTGCTCTCCTCCCCGATCGGATCCATCGAGGTTCCCGTCGAGGTCACCGACCGGCTGATGCGCGGCGTGGTGAGCGTGCCGCACGGGTTCGGCCACGACCGCGACGGCCCACCCACGTCCTGGCGGCGAGCCGCCGCGCTCGGCGGGGCCAGCGTCAACGACGTCACCGACAGCGCGCGCATCGACCCGGTCTCGGGCAACGCGGCGGTCCAGGGCGTCCCGGTCCGAGTCGACCCGGGGCGTTCCTGACCGCGGTACGCCGTGCCACTAGGGTCGCGCGCATGACGCTGCCCCGCTTCGCCACCCAGATCGTCGGCTCGTGGTCCAAGCCGCAGTGGCTCGCTAACCACGACCACGTCTACGGCGAGGAGGGCACCTGGTGGCGCGTCCCGCCCGAGCGGCTCGGCGAGGCGCAGGACGACGCCGTCCGGCTCGCGGTGGCCGACCAGCGCGAGGCCGGTCTCACGGTGATCGGCGACGGCGAGCAGCGGCGCCAGACCTTCAGCGGGCACTTCTACGCGCTCGGCGGCATCGACACAGGGGAGCGCGCCGCCGCGACGCACACCGGCAGTGATGTCCTCGAGTACCTGACGATGAAGAAGCGCGCGACCCCGCCGCCGCCCCCGGAGGGGGAGGCGCCCGCGCCGCCGGCCTTCCTGCAGCCCCGCGTCGTAGGCCCCATCACGTGGGAGCGCCCCATCGTGGCCGGGGATGTCGGATTCCTGCGCCGGCTGACCGACGGGCCGACGAAGGTCACGGTCATCGGGCCCTCGACGCTGGCACTGCGGCTCGTCGACGAGCACTACGGGTCGCTCCAGGAGCTCTCCTTCGCACTGGCGGACGCGCTCAACCGCGAGGTCCTGGCCTGTGTGGAGGCCGGCGCCACTCTCGTGCAGCTCGACGAGCCCGAGGTCCACTTCCGCTACAGCTACCTCGCCGACTTCGCCGCCGAGGCCATCGACCGCGCGCTGCGCGGCGTCCCGGAGCACGTGAGCACGGCGGTCCACGTCTGCTACGGCTACTCCAAGAACATCGCGGAGAAGCGCGCCACACCGGTCTACCCCGACGCGCTCGAGGTGCTCGCCGCGTCGAGCGCCCAGTGGGTGAGCCTCGAGTACGAGCAGCCGCAGCAGGAGCCGGAGCTGCTCGAGCACCTCCACGGCACCGGCGCGATCCTGGGTCTGCTCAACCTCGACACCGATGCAGCGGTCGAGACGACCGAGCACGTGCTGGAGCGGGCTCGGGCGGCCGTCGAGGTGGTGGGTCCGGACAAGCTCTCGCTCGCGCCCGACTGCGGCATGTGGTTCCTGCCGCGGGGGACGGCGACAGCGAAGGCGGCCGCGCTCGAGTCCGCAGCGCGGATCCTGCGCGAGGAGCACGCCTGACCCTCCGCGCCTGGTCGGAACGGCGTCAGCGGCGGAGCGCGTCGAGCCCCAGCAGCGCCACGTGCAGCGACAGGCACGACTCCACCGAGTCGAGGTCCACGGCGAGGACGTTCTCGATGCGGTGGAGCCGGTCGTAGAACGACGGCCGTGACAGGTGGGCAGCGTCCGCCGCTACGGACTTGTTGCGCCCCGCGGTGAGGTAGGTCCGCAGCACGCCCACGAGGTCGGTGCCGTGCTGGGCGTCGTGCGCCAGGAGCAGCCCCAGCTCGCGCTCGACGAAGGTCTGCAGCCGGTCGTCGTCGCGCAGCAGGTGCAGGAGCCCGCGCAGCCGGACGTCGGGCAGGCGGAAGAAGGCGCGCGGCCCCGCCTCGTCGCCCGAGGGCACTGCGTCGGCGACCTGCGCGGCTTCGAGGAAGGCGCGACGCACGTCGCGCACCGACGCGACGACGGAGCCGACGGCCATGACCCAGTCGTCCGGCGCGAGGACCGAGGACCCCCCGGTGACCCGGTCGGTGAGGGCGGCGGAGACACGTTCCAGGACCGGGTCGACGTCCTCGCGCGGAGGCAGGGAGAGCAGGACGCCCACCGTGGTGTCGTCCACCCCGCCGACCAGCGCCACCGCCCGGCTGTCCCGGACGGCGGCCGCGACCGTCTCGGCCACGTCGCGCATGCGCTCCTGAGCCTCGAGCACCGGGCCGGACGGGGGCGCCGTGAGCCGCACGAGCACGGCGACGAGGGCGCGACCTTCGAGCGGCACGCCCAGCGCGCGGGCGCGCGCGGTCGTCTCGGCGGCGGGGACGGAGCCGGCGATGACACCGGTGAGCAGGCTGCGGTGGCTCTGCCGCTCCAGGGACTCCCGGTCGCGCTCGACCAGGCGGGAGAGCGCCACCGTGGCAGCACCACGCTCGAGCAGCATGGATTCGCCTGCGGTGGGCGGCTCCGCGGTGAGCAGGACCAGGCGCCCCCAGTCCTGACCCCGGGCGCCGACCGTGGTGACCAGCCATCCGGAGGCGGGGTCGAAGGAGGTCCGCTCGGGGACGCGCACCGCACGGCTGCGCACCTCCCACCCGTCGAGGAGCGCACCGAGGTCGGACCCGGCGGGGTCCACGGCGAGCACCTGGTGGGCGAGGTTCTCCAGAACCACGGGCCGTCCGGCCATGCGGGCCACCTGGCGCACGATCTCGGTGGGGGGCGCCCCGTCGACCGTGAGCTCGGTGAACGCCGCGTGCACCGCGTCCGACATCCGCAGCTCGGCGAGCTGCGCGTCGACGATGCGGGCGTGGACGCCCTCGGTGACCGCGGCGAAGCGCACCTCCCGGGTGACCTCCACGAGCACCAGGTCCGCCCGCTCGGCCGCCGCGACCATGCGCTCGGGCAGCCGGTCGAACCGGCGCCCGGTCTCGACCAGGAGCCCGGCCGCGCCCGCGTCGGCGAGACCCTCCACGAACGCGGCGAGCCCGTCCTCGTCCTCGGGGAGCAGGACGCCGGTGGTGAGCAGCAGCTCGCCGCCGTGCAGCAGCCGGGCGACGTCGGCGATCTCGGCGACGTGGGTCCAGCGGACCGGCCGGTCCAGGAACGCCTGACCCGCCCGGACCACGGGAGCACCCGCGGCGACGGAGGGGAGCGCGAGGACCTCGGTCACCGAGGGGTAGATGCCGAGGAAGCGGTCCGTGTGGTCCATGCCCGGAGGCTACGACGAGGCCTGTCACTCCGTCAGTGAGGTGGTGCTGTTCCCTGTCAGGGTGTCAACGATGTCGGGGTGACGCCCCCGGTGTCCCAGCGCGCCGGGACACGGGCGCAGGCGGCGACCGATGAGAGGGAGCCGCCTGCTGACCTGCGGGAACCATCGTGACCCGGTCACATTTCAGACGCAATCCGTCGCCAGGACTCTCCGAAGCGACGGATTCCCTTGCTCCAGCGCTGTCCTGCTGTCAGGATGCTCGCCAGGCGGGGGGCCGGCGCCGGGGAGGGCGTCGGACACGCGGTGTGGAGGAGGCGAAGTCGTGCCGGGAGCGGGCCACCAGATCATCGACGGTGAGCGCCGGGTAGGGACGTCGGGGCAGACCCACGACGTGATCGACCCCGCGACCGGATCCGTCGTCGAGTCCGTGGACCTCGCCGGTGCCGCCGACGTCGACGCCGCGGTGAGCGCGGCCGCAGCCGCCCAGCCGGCGTGGGGGGGTGCCACCCCGGGTGAGCGCGCGGCCGCGCTCACCCGCCTCGCGGGCGTCCTGGCCGACCGCGCGGAGGAGTACGCCCAGGTCGAGACGTCGCAGACCGGGAAGCCGATCAAGCTCACCCGCGAGTTCGACGTCCCCGGCTCGATCGACAACGTGTCCTTCTACGCCGGAGCCGCGCGCAACCTGGAGGGGCGCGCGGCCGCGGAGTACGACGGCACGCACACCTCGATGGTGCGCCGCGAGGCGATGGGGGTCGTCGGCTCGATCGCGCCGTGGAACTACCCGCTCCAGATGGCCGTGTGGAAGGTGCTCCCCGCCATCGCCGCGGGCAACGCGATCGTCCTCAAGCCCGCCGAGCTCACCCCGCTCACCAGCGTCATGCTCGCCGAGGACTGCCTGGCCGCCGGCATCCCCGCCGGCGTGGTCAACGTCCTCACCGGCGCCGGCCGGGTGGCGGGTGAGGCCCTGCTCGCGCACCCGGGCGTGCGGATGGTCTCGTTCACCGGGTCCACCCCGGTCGGCAAGCGCGTCATGGAGGTGGCGTCGCAGACCGTCAAGCGCGTGCACCTCGAGCTCGGCGGCAAGGCCCCGTTCGTCGTGTTCGACGACGCCGACCTGGAAGCGGCCGTCCACGGAGCCGTGGCCGGCGCGCTGATCAACACCGGCCAGGACTGCACGGCGGCGACCCGCGCCTACGTGCAGCGGCCGCTCTACGACGCCTTCGTCCAGGGCGTCGCCGACCTCATGCGGACCGTCCGCCTGGGCGACCCCCGTGACGAGAGCACCGACCAAGGCCCCCTCGTCTCGCACGCCCAGCAGGGGCGGGTCGCCGGGTTCGTCGACCGGGCGAGGACCAGCGGCGCGAAGGTGGTCGTCGGAGGCCAGGTCCCCGGCGGCGCCCTGGCTGCGGGCGCCTACTACGAGCCCACGCTGGTCATCGATGCCGCGCAGGACTCCGAGATCGTCCAGGACGAGATCTTCGGTCCGGTCCTCGTCGTCCTGCCGTTCGACTCCGACGACGAGGGCATCCGGCTCGCCAACGACACCCCGTTCGGGCTCGCCGCCTCGGCGTGGAGCCGCGACGTGGTCCGGTCGATGCGCGCCAGCCGGGAGATCCAGGCCGGCTGCGTGTGGATCAACGACCACATCCCGATCATCAGCGAGATGCCCCACGGCGGCTACAAGTCCTCGGGCTTCGGCAAGGACATGAGCCAGTACTCCTTCGACGAGTACACGCAGGTCAAGCACGTCTCTGTGGACATCACCGGCGAGGTGCGCAAGGACTGGCACCGTACGATCTTCGGAGACCGCTGACCGCGGTAGCCGAGAAACATCACCACCAACCACGACCTGGAGGACAGGCCCGATGGCTGACAAGCCCATGAACCCGATGACCGAGGCGCTCGTGTCGCAGATGTCACGCCGTCGTTTCCTGCGCGCGGCCGGCGTCGGCGGCGCCGCGCTCGCTGCTGCCGCCTGC
>JAHECT010000011.1 GCA_024641605.1 Micrococcales bacterium | reverse complement strand
GCGTCCCAACCCGGGCATGATGCCCGGCCAGCGTCCGGGCGCTCCGGCTCGCCCGGGTGGCCCCGGTCGCCCCGGCCAGGGCGCCGGGCGCCCCGGTGCCGGCGGTCCGGGTCGTCCCGGTGGCGGTCCCGGTGGCGGTGGCGGTCGTCCCGGCGGCGGCGGCGGGGGCGGCGGCGGCTTCGCCGGTCGTCCCGGCGGCGGCGGCGGGGGTGGCGGCGGCTTCGCCGGTCGTCCCGGCGGCTTCAGCGGCCGTCCCGGCCCCGGCGGACGCGGCACCACGGCCGGTGCCTTCGGTCGTCCGGGCGGCAAGCCCGCCCGCGGTCGCAAGTCCAAGCGCGCGAAGCGCCAGGAGTTCGACAACATGTCCGCGCCCACCATGGGCGGCGAGATCCGTCCCATGGGCCAGGGTCAGACCGTGCGGCTCGCCCGCGGGTCGAGCCTGACCGACTTCGCCGAGAAGGTGGGCGTCAACCCGGGCGTCCTGGTGTCGGTGCTGTTCAACATGGGCGAGATGGTCACCGCCACCCAGTCGGTCAGCGACGAGACGCTGGTCCTGCTCGGCGGCGAGCTCAACTTCGACGTCCAGGTGATCAGCCCGGAGGACGAGGACCGCGAGCTGCTCGAGAGCTTCGACCTGGAGTTCGGCGAGGACGAGGGCGACGAGTCCGACCTCACGGCGCGCCCGCCCGTCGTCACCGTGATGGGCCACGTCGACCACGGAAAGACCAAGCTTCTCGACGCGGTGCGCAACACCAACGTCGTGGACAAGGAGGCCGGCGGCATCACCCAGCACATCGGTGCCTACCAGATCCTCACCCGCAAGGACTCCGACCAGCCCCGCCGGATCACCTTCATCGACACCCCGGGTCACGAGGCGTTCACCGCGATGCGTGCCCGTGGCGCGCAGGTGACCGACATCGCGATCCTCGTGGTCGCGGCCGACGACGGCGTGAAGCCCCAGACCATCGAGGCGCTCAACCACGCCAAGGCGGCCGACGTGCCGGTGGTCGTGGCGGTCAACAAGGTCGACAAGGAGGGCGCCGACCCGGTCAAGGTCCGCGGTCAGCTCACCGAGTACGGCCTCGTCCCCGAGGAGTACGGCGGCGACACCATGTTCGTCGACGTCTCGGCCAAGTCCGGGACGGGCATCGACGAGCTGCTCGAGGCTGTGCTGCTCACCGCTGACGCCGCCCTGGACCTGCGCGCCAACGCGCACCAGGACGCGCAGGGTGTCGCGATCGAGGCGCACCTCGACCGCGGTCGCGGTCCGGTCGCCACGGTGCTCGTCCAGCGCGGAACGCTGCGTCCCGGTGACTCCATCGTCGTGGGCGACGCCTACGGCCGCGTCCGCGCCATGCTCGACGAGCACGGCGAGCCGCTGGAGGAGGCCGGCCCGGCCCGTCCGGTGCAGGTCCTCGGTCTGACCTCGGTCCCGGGCGCGGGCGACAACTTCCTCGTCGTCGAGGAGGACCGCACCGCCCGTCAGATCGCCCAGACGCGAGCCGCCCGCGAGCGCAACGCCATGCTGGCCCAGGCCCGCGGTCGCCGCACCCTCGAGGACTTCCTCAAGTCGCTCGAGCGCGGCGAGGTGGAGGAGCTCAAGCTCATCCTCAAGGGCGACGTGTCCGGCTCGGTCGAGGCGCTCGAGTCCGCGCTGCTGGCGATCGAGGTCGGTGAGGAGGTCAGCCTCCGCGTCATCGATCGCGGCGTCGGTGCGATCACCCAGAACGACGTCAACCTCGCTGTCGCGTCGGACGCCGTGATCATCGGCTTCAACGTCCGGCCGGCCGAGCGGGTGCAGGAGATCATCGATCGCGAGCGGGTGGACGTCCGGTACTACTCGGTCATCTACCAGGCCATCGACGAGGTCGAGGCGGCGCTCAAGGGGCTGCTCAAGCCGGAGTACGAGGAGGCCGCGCTCGGTTCGGCGGAGATCCGCGAGGTCTACCGCTCGAGCAAGTTCGGCAACATCGCCGGTGCCCTCGTCCGCAGCGGCGTGATCAAGCGCAACTCCAAGGCGCGCCTGGTCCGCGACGGCGCTGTCGTGTCGGAGAACCTCGCGATCGAGTCGCTGCGTCGGTTCAAGGACGACGCGACCGAGGTCCGCGAGGGCTTCGAGTGCGGTATCGGACTCGGGTCCTTCAACGACATCAAGGTCGGCGACGTCATCGAGACGTTCGAGATGCGCGAGAAGCCGCGCGTCTGACCGGTCCGGTCGACGGTGCCGCCGGTCGCACGGCCGGTGGCACCGTCCCCGAGGAGGGAGGCGGGTCGTGTTCGTGGGCTCGCTGGAGCTCGACGTCCTCCTCGGGGACGTTCACTCGCTCAAGGACAAGCGCGGGCTGGTCCGACCGGTCCTCGCCGATCTGCGGCGCACCTTCGAGGTCGCGGCGGCCGAAGTCGGCCTCCAGGACCTGCACAGGCGCGCCGTCCTCGGGGTCGCGGTCGTCGCCGCCGACCCCAGCCACTGCACCGCGGTGCTCGACTCGTGCGAGCGCCTCGTGGCCGACCGCCCCGAGCTCGAGCTGCTGAGCGCCCAGCGCCGGCTGCGCGGCTCGGACGACTGAGCCCTCGGCTCACTGAGGAAAGGATCAGGCCATGGCCGACCCGGCCCGTGCCCGCAAGCTCGCCGACCGGATCCGCGTGATCGTGGCCGAGACGCTCGAGCAGCGGATCAAGGATCCCCGCCTGGGCTTCGTCACGGTCACCGACGCGCGCGTGACCGGAGACCTGCACGACGCGACGGTCTACTACACCGTCTACGGAACCGAGGAGGAGAAGGTGGCGACAGCCGCCGCCCTCGAGAGCGCCAAGGGCGTGCTGCGCACCGAGATCGGCCGCCAGACCGGTGTCCGGTTCACGCCGACGCTGGCCTTCGTCGCCGACGCGGTGCCCGAGAACGCGATGCTCATCGAGGACCTCCTGCACCAGGCCGCACAGGCTGACGCGGCCGTGCACGAGCAGGCGTCGGTGGCGGCCTACGCGGGGGAGCCCGATCCCTACCGCAAGCCCCGCGACCTCGAGGACGACGAGCTCGTCGCCGAGGAGCGCGGCGAGTGACCTGGGAGCACCCTCCGGCCGAGTCCGACTGGGAGGCGACCCTCGTCGACCTCACCGCCGGTCGTCCGGTGCTGCTCCTGGCGCACGTGGCTCCGGATGCCGATGCGCTGGGCTCCGCCCTCGGCGTCGGCCTCGCGCTGGAGCGACGCGGCGCGGACGTGGTCGTCTCGTTCGGGGACGAGCCCTTCGAGGTGCCCCGGGTGCTTCGCTCGTTGCCCGGTCAGCACCTGCTGCGACCTCCGGGCCAGGTCGGTGACCGGCCTGTCGTCGTCACGTTCGACGTGAGCTCCGTCGACCGCCTCGGGATCCTGCGCCCGGTCGCGGAGGCGGCGCAGACGCTCGTCGCGGTCGACCACCACGCGTCCTACACCGGATTCGGCGGGCGGCACGTCGTCGACGCGACGGTGCCCGCGACGGCCGTGCTGGCCGTCGAGCTGGTGGACCGGCTCGGCGTCGAGCTGGATGCCGAGATCGCCGCGCCGCTGTACGCCGGGCTGCTCACCGACACCGGCTCCTTCCGGTTCGCCGCGACCACGGCGGAGACCCACGAGCTCGCGGCCCGCCTGCACCGCACCGGCCTGCGCCACGACCTGGTCGCGCGGGCGATCTACGACGACGAGCCGTTCGGGGCGCTCCGGATGCTCGGCGCCGCGCTGGACCGGGCCGTGCTCGAGGAGGGCGCCGTCGGCGGGCTCGGTCTGGTGTGGACGGTCGTTCCCCTCGCCGACCGGGAGGCCTTCGCGCTCCCCATCGACGCCGCGGAGCGGGTCATCGACACCCTGCGACTGGCCTCCCAGGCTCAGGTCGCCTGCGTCCTCAAGGAGGACGACGACCGGTCCTGGCGGGTGTCCCTGCGCAGCAAGGGCCGCATCGACGTGTCGGCGGTGGCGCTCTCGCTCGGGGGCGGCGGGCACCGGTTCGCGGCCGGGTTCACCGGGCACGGCCCTCCGGGCGAGGTGCTGCGAGCCGTGCGCGACCGCCTCGCCGACGCCGAGCACCTGGCCGAGTGAGCATGGCCCGCGGACCACGCGCGCGCACCGCACCCGACGGAGTCGTCGTCGTCGACAAGCCCGGCGGACTCACCTCCCACGACGTCGTCGCCCGGGTCCGGCGCCTCGCGGGCACCCGTAAGGTCGGGCACGCCGGCACCCTCGACCCGATGGCGACCGGCGTCCTGCTCCTCGGCGTCGAGCGGGCGACGCGGCTCCTCGGGCACCTCGCGCTGACCGACAAGGACTACGACGCGACGATCCGCCTGGGTGTCGCCACCGTCACCGACGACGCCGAGGGCGACGTGGTCGCCACGGCCGACGCCTCCGCCGTGGGCGAGGACGCGATCGTCGCGGGCATGGCCGAGCTCACCGGCGAGCTGCAGCAGCGCCCGACCGCCGTGAGCGCCGTCAAGGTCGACGGGGTACGCAGCTACGCCCGGGTCCGCGCCGGCGAGGACGTGGAGCTCGCCCCGCGCCCGGTCACCGTGTCGCGCTTCGAGCTGCGCGAGGTGCGCCGCCACGACGGGATGGTCGACCTCGACGTGTCGGTCACCTGCAGCTCGGGCACCTACGTCCGCGCCCTGGCGCGCGACCTCGGCGCCGGCCTCGGCGTCGGCGGCCACCTCACGGCGCTGCGCCGCACCCGGGTCGGGCCGTTCGGGCTGGACCAGGCGTCCACCCTCGAGGGTCTCGAGCGAACGTTCACGATGATCCCGCTCGCCGAGGTCGTGGGCGCGAGCTTCCCACGCGTGGATGTGGCCGATGGCGACGTCGCTGCCGTGCTGCACGGTGGGCGCCTGGACGCGCCCGCCGGTGCCGCGGGCACCGTGGGGCTCTTCGCCGGAGACGGACGGGTCCTCTCCCTCGCCGAGGTGCGGGGCGACCAGCTCGCCGCCCTCGTCGTGTTCTCCTAGCCGCGGGACGAGAGCGCCTCGACGAGGTCGTCGAGGGACGGTGCCCCGGAGTGGCCGTCCGCCGTGCGGTAGACGCGGCAGGTCAGCCCGACCGGAGTGGCGTCCTCGGGGGCGAAGGGGTCGACTCCGTCGACCAGGATCGTCGGGGATCCGCTCCACGGCAGCAGGCGCGCCTGCACGTCGCTCTCGACCAGGACGAGCTCGACGGGGACGTCGGGGTGCCCGGTCCGGCGCAGGGCCTCGGCGAGCCGGGTCGCCGCCGCTGCGACGCTGGGGCAGTCCTCGACGTGGAGGAGCGAGATGCGCACCCCGCCAGCATGCCGGATGCGGCGGCACCCGGACGCCCGCACCGGCGGGCGGCAGGGACCCGGCGGATGGCAGGGTAGGCCCGTGCAGTGCTGGCAGGGCCTCGACGACGTGCCCGACGACCAGGCCCGGTCCGTGGTGGCCATCGGCGTCTTCGACGGCGTCCACTACGGTCATCGCCGCGTCATCGGCAGGGCGGTCGAGCACGCTCGACGCCTCGGCGCGCCGGTCGTGGTCATCACCTTCGACCCGCACCCCGACTCCGTGGTCCGCCCCGGTACCGGGCCCGCCCTGCTCTCGACCGTCCGGCACCGCTGCGCCCTGCTCGAGGGCCTCGGCGTGGACGCGGTGTGCGTCCTGCCCTTCACCCGCGAGCTGGCGGCGCTCACGCCCGAGGCGTTCGTGGACGAGGTGCTCGTCGACCGGTTCCGGGCGCTGGTCGTGGCCGTGGGGGAGAACTTCCGCTTCGGTCACCGGGCTGCGGGCGACACCGAGACGCTGGCCGAGCTCGGCGCCGCCCGCGGGTTCACCGTCGACGCCGAGCCGCTGGTGGCCGGCGAGGGGGGCGTGTGGTCCTCCACCTACGTCCGCGGCCTGGTCCGGGCCGGCGACGTCGCCAGCGCCGCGTACTCCCTGGGTCGTCCGCACCGGGTCGAGGGCGTCGTCGTCGACGGCGACAAGCGTGGGCGCGACCTCGGCTACCCCACGGCCAACCTGCAGGTCCCCGAGCACTCCGCGATCCCGGCCGACGGCGTGTATGCGGCCTGGCTGGCGGTCGAGCCCTACTCGGCCGACCCGCTCACCCTCCCCGCGGCCGTCAGCGTGGGGACCAACCCCACCTTCGACGGGGTTCAGCGCCGGGTGGAGGCCTATGCGCTGGACCGCGACGATCTGGACCTCTACGGCCGTCACGTCGCCCTCGACTTCGTCGAGCACCTCCGGGGCCAGGTGCGCTTCGAGGACGTGGATGCCCTGCTCGATCAGATGGGCCGCGACGTCGCGGCCGCACGACGACTGCTCGGGGCCCCCGACCCCTCCTGACCTGCGCGGACGCCGGGGCCGGCTCCGCCTTCGCGCATTTGGGCGGCGGGCGTCGCGCTGGTAGCCTGACCCTTGACGGCCGCGGGGTGGGCGCCCTGCGGCACGCGACTGTTCGAGGGCCTGCGCCTCCTGCGCGGCCCGTGATGCGCCCGCGAAGGAATCCATGTCGCTCGACACCGCGACCAAGAACGCCATCATCGCCGAGTACTCCACCAAGCCCGGCGACACCGGCAGCCCCGAGGTCCAGATCGCGCTCCTCACCCGACGCATCAACGACCTGACCGAGCACCTCAAGACGCACAAGCACGACCACCACAGCCGCCGCGGGCTGCTGCTGCTGGTCGGCCAGCGCCGCCGGTTGCTGAAGTACCTGACGAAGACCGACATCAACCGCTACCGCGTGATCATCGAGCGGCTCGGTATCCGTCGCTAGAGCTCTCGCAGCGGGGAGCGGCCCTCGGGTCGCTCCCCGCTGCGGCACCAGGGGTCCGGTAGGAAGGACCCCGAACGCAGACAACTGAACACCCGCTGGACACCCAGCACACCGCAGGGACGACCGGGGGCGAACGCCCCGGAGCCACCTCAGTCGTCGGTCCTCGGTAGTGGTGATCGGGCACGTCGCCCCCGCGCAGGAGCGTGAGGCGGCCGAAGGCCCGGGCACTTCGATCGAAGACCGGCCTCCTGCCGACTGGTAGGTACTCCCGCGCTCGCTCCTCGGCGTCCCCTCACGAAAGAGGAGGGCACCCGTGGAGGGTCCCGAGATCCACACGTCCGAAGCCGTCATCGACAACGGCGCCTTCGGCACCCGCACCATCCGCTTCGAGATGGGCCGCCTGGCCCAGCAGGCTGCCGGCTCCGCCGTCGCCTACCTCGACGACGAGACCATGCTCCTGTCGGCCACGTCCGCCGGCAAGCACCCGAAGGAGCAGTTCGACTTCTTCCCGCTCACGATCGACGTCGAGGAGCGGATGTACGCCGCGGGCCGTATCCCCGGCTCGTTCTTCCGCCGCGAGGGCCGCCCCAGCGAGGACGCGATCCTCACCTGCCGGCTCATCGACCGCCCGCTGCGTCCGTCCTTCGTCAAGGGCCTGCGCAACGAGATCCAGGTCGTCATCACCGTGATGTCGCTGCACCCGGACCACCTCTACGACGTCGTGGCCATCAACGCCGCCTCGATGTCCACCCAGATCGCCGGGCTGCCCTTCTCGGGCCCGATCGGCGCGACCCGCGTCGCCCTGATCCAGGGCCAGTGGGTGGCCTTCCCGACCCACTCCCAGCTCGAGGAGGCCGTGTTCGACATGGTCGTCGCGGGCCGGATCGTGGGTGACGACGTCGCGATCATGATGGTGGAGGCCGAGGCCACCGCCCAGACGGTCGAGCTGGTCAAGGGTGGCGCGACCGCCCCGACCGAGGATGTCGTGGCCGAGGGCCTCGAGGCCGCGAAGTCGTTCATCCGGATCCTCTGCGACGCGCAGAGCGAGCTCGCCGCCAAGTCCACCAAGGAGACCCGGGACTTCCCGCTGTTCCCGGACTACCAGCCCGACGCCTTCGACGCGGTCGAAGGGGCTGTGAGCACCGAGCTCGCCGCTGCGTTGGCGATCGCGGGCAAGCAGGAGCGCGAGGCCGAGCTCGACCGGGTCAAGGAGCTCGCTGGCGAGCGCCTGGCCGGGCAGTTCGAGGGTCGCGAGAAGGAGATCGGCGCCGCCCTGCGGTCGCTGACCAAGAAGCTCGTGCGCAAGCGCGTGCTCACCGAGAAGGTCCGCATCGACGGCCGCGGTCTCACCGACATCCGCACGCTGTCGGCCGAGGTCGATCTCGTCCCCCGCGCGCACGGCTCGGCGCTGTTCGAGCGCGGTGAGACCCAGATCCTCGGTGTCTCCACGCTGAACATGCTCCGGATGGAGCAGCAGCTCGACACGCTCAGCCCCGAGACGCGCAAGCGTTACATGCACAACTACAACTTCCCGCCCTACTCGACCGGTGAGACCGGCCGGGTGGGCTCGCCCAAGCGGCGCGAGATCGGTCACGGCGCGCTCGCCGAGCGGGCCCTCGTCCCGGTCCTGCCGACCAAGGACGAGTTCCCCTACGCGATCCGTCAGGTGTCCGAGGCCCTCAGCTCCAACGGGTCGACGTCCATGGGCTCGGTCTGCGCGTCCACCATGTCCCTGCTCAACGCCGGTGTGCCCCTCAAGGCGCCGGTCGCGGGCATCGCCATGGGCCTGATCTCCGACGAGGTCGACGGCAGCACGGAGTACGTCACGCTCACCGACATCCTCGGTGCGGAGGACGCCTTCGGCGACATGGACTTCAAGGTCGCCGGAACGAAGGAGTTCGTCACGGCCCTGCAGCTCGACACCAAGCTCGACGGCATCCCCGCGTCGGTGCTCGGTGGCGCGCTGACGCAGGCCCGCGACGCCCGCCTGGCGATCCTCGAGGTCATGCTCGAGGCGATCGACCGCCCCGACGAGATGTCGCCCTACGCGCCGCGGATCATCTCGATCCAGATCCCCGTCGACAAGATCGGCGAGGTCATCGGGCCGAAGGGCAAGATGATCAACCAGATCCAGGACGAGACCGGCGCCGAGATCACGATCCAGGACGACGGCACCATCTACATCGGCGCGACCGACGGCCCCAAGGCCGAGGCTGCGCGGGCGCAGATCAACGCGATCGCGAACCCGCACATGCCAGAGATCGGCGAGCGCTACCTCGGCACCGTCGTCAAGACGACGACCTTCGGTGCCTTCGTCTCGCTCATGCCGGGCAAGGACGGGCTGCTGCACATCTCCAAGCTGCGCAGCCTCGCGGGCGGCAAGCGGGTCGAGAACGTCGACGATGTCGTCTCGATCGGCCAGAAGGTCCTTGTCGAGATCTCCGAGATCGACCAGCGCGGCAAGCTCTCGCTGAGCCCGGTCGAGGAGGGCGCGGACGGCGAGTCCGTCGACGTCGCCGAGACCGTGGACGTCGAGGCCTGATCGCCTCGATGACCGCATCCCGCACCACCGCTCCGGGCACCCGGCTCCGCCGGGTGCCCGGAGCGCGCGAGCAGAAGCCGGGCTCGGCCCGCACCCTGCTCCTCGAGGACGGCGCCCGCGTCCGCCGCACCGTTCTGCCCGGTGGCCTGCGCGTCGTCACCGAGCACATCCCGGGCGTGCGCTCGGCCGCCTTCGGCATCTGGGTGGGCGTCGGCTCGCGCGACGAGACACCGCCGCAGGCGGGCGCCGCGCACTATCTCGAGCACCTGCTCTTCAAGGGGACTCCGACCCGCTCCGCGCTCGACATCTCCGCCGCCCTCGACGCGGTCGGCGGGGAGATGAACGCGTTCACGAGCAAGGAGTACACCTGCTTCTACGCACGGGTCCTCGACGACGACCTGCCCTTGGCGGTCGACGTCGTGAGCGACCTGGTCACCTCGGCGCTGCTGCGCGCGGCCGACGTCGAGAGCGAGCGCGACGTGATCCTCGAGGAGATCGCGATGCGCGACGACGATCCCGGGGACCTCGTCCACGAGGAATTCGCGGACGCGATGTTCGGCCCCACGCCGCTCGGGCGCCCCATCCTCGGCACGGTCGAGACCATCGGCTCCATCACTCCGCGGGCCATCCGGAGCTTCTACCAGCGTCGCTATCGTCCCGAGAACATGGTGGTCGCGGCCGCCGGGTCGGTCGACCACGCCACAGTGGTGCGGCTGGTCCGCAGGGCGTTCGGGGCCGCCGGGATGCTGGCTGGCGACTCCCTCCCGGCACTGCCGCGCGAGGGACGCTTCCGCACGCGCGGTGCCGGCGACGTCCGCGTGGTCGCCAAGACGACCGAGCAGGCCAACGTGGTGCTCGGCGTGCCGGGCCTCAGCCGCGACGACGACCGGCGCTTCGCCCTCGGGGTGCTCAACGCGGCCCTGGGCGGCGGTATGAGCAGCAGGCTCTTCCAGGAGATCCGCGAGAAGCGCGGACTGGCCTATTCCGTGTTCTCGTTCACCTCGCACTACGCCGACACCGGCATGTTCGGCGTCTACGCCGGGTGCCTGCCCAAGAAGGTGCACGACGTCCTGTCGCTGACCCGCGACGAGCTCGCCAAGGTGGCCGACTCGGGTCTCACCGACGAGGAGCTCGTCCGCGGCAAGGGGCAGATGCGCGGCAGCCTGGTGCTCGGGCTCGAGGACACCGGCTCGCGGATGTCGCGGATCGGCAAGGCCGAGCTGCTCGCCGGCCGCCTGTGGTCCACGGCCGAGGTCCTCGAGGCGATCGACTCGGTGACGGTCGACGACGTCCGCTCGGTGGCCGCCACGCTGCTCGAGGTGGCTCCCACGCTGGCGGTCATCGGTCCGTTCGACGACGACCGCGCCTTCGCGTCCGTCGTCACGTGAGAGGAGCTGGCATGGGTCTGCGCGTCGGGGTCGTGGGATCCCAGGGTCGGATGGGTGCGGAGGTCGTCCGCGCCGTCGAGGCCGCGCCCGACCTCGAGCTCGTCGCCGCGATCGACCGCGACGACCCGCTCACCGCGCTCACTGACGCCGGCTGCGAGGTCGTCGTCGAGTTCACCCACCCCGGTGCCGTCATGGCCAACCTGGAGTTCCTGATCCGCCACGGCATCCACGCCGTCGTCGGGACCACCGGGTTCGACGACGAGCGTCTGGACACCGTCCGGTCCTGGTTGGCGCACTCGCCCGGCACGGGCGTCATCGTCGCCCCCAACTACGGCCTCGGCGCGGTGCTCATGATGCGCTTCGCGGCGCAGGCGTCACGCTTCTTCGAGTCCGTCGAGATCGTGGAGCTGCACCATCCGGGCAAGGCAGATGCTCCGTCGGGCACCGCCCGCCACACCGCGCACCTCGTGGCCGAGGCACGCGCGTCCGCCGGGGTCGCTCCGGCCCCCGATGCCACGGTCGAGAGCCTTGAGGGCGCACGCGGCTCCGACGTGGAGGGGATCCCGGTGCACAGCGTCCGGCTGCGCGGTCTGGTCGCGCACCAGGAGGTGCTGCTCGGTGGGCCGGGAGAGACCCTGACCATCCGGCACGACTCGCTGGACCGGGCGTCGTTCATGCCGGGCGTCCTCCTCGCCGTCCGCACCGTGGGCGACCGTCCGGGGCTCACCGTCGGCCTGGACTCCTACCTCGGTCTCGACTGAGGCTCCGACCCAGCCCGGAGCCGGCCCACTGATGCGAGTGCCGATGCGCGGGGGTCGCTCTCAGCGCGAGTGGCGCCACCAGCGCTCGAGACGCAGCGCCGCCATGTCGTAGGCCTCGGGGCGCCCCAGGAAGTCGGCCGACCGGCTGGTCACGGTGGTGGCCAGGTCCGTGGCGTCGGCGAGCACGAGCACGAGGCGTTCCCCGGCCACCCGCGGACCGATGCCGAGCAGCGGCACCTGCTCGGGCACCCGCCGCACGTCGATGACCGCCGGCCAATCGACCTCGGTGATCGACAGCACGCGGGAGAGCCGGAGCCCGCCGTCGTGGATGTAGACCCCGGTCGTGAGGACGCGCGAGGTGAGCCACCAGGCGGAGACGACAGGCACGGCGACCAGCACGAGCACGAGCACGCGGGTGAAGCCCTGCGCGGTGATCACCGCGACCACCGCGGTGACGGCGACCCAGGCCGAGGCGACGGCGAGCATGATCACGAGGGCGGTGCGCCACGGACCCGGCCGGTGCAGTCGCACCGGCCGTACCTGCACGTAGTCCCCGTCCAGGGGCCGGTGCCGGTCGGGATCCCGGTCGAAGAACCGGAAGATCGGCCGTTGCTGGCGTCGCGGGTCGCTCACGGAGCCATCATCACGCGACGAGGCCGGTCGCGCGCAACGCCGCCGCCGTGCCCGCGGCCACGAGCACCACGACGAGGAACGGCGCCCGCAGCGTGAGCGCCACCGCGGCGGCCGCCACGCCGGCGACCCGGGCGTCGAGCACGAGCTCCTGGCCGACGGCGAAGGTCTGCACGGCGACGAGGGCTGAGAGGAGGGCGACCGGCAGCGCGTCGGAGATCTCGTGGACCAGCGGGCGGTCCAGGAGCCGCTCGGGGACGGAGTGCCCCGCGAGCTTCGCGGCGTAGGTGCCGACGATGCCGAGAAGGACGGCCCACCAGATCTCGGTCATCGGACGGTCCGGTCCCGGACGGCCTGGACTCCGGCGACGACGGCCACGATCGAGGTCAGCAGGACCGGCACGCCGGGTCGCAGGAACGGGGTGAGGGCGAGGGCGACCGCGCCGGCGGCCAGCGCGATGCTCCACGATCGTCGATCCACGAGGCGGGGCCAGACGAGCGCGAGGAAGCCGGCCGGGATCGCGGCGTCGAGGCCGAAGTCGCGCGGATCGCCCAGGGCGCCCGCGCCCAGGGCTCCGGCGAGGGTCGCCAGGTTCCACAGCACGAAGACCGAGATGCCCGTCGACCAGAAGGCCAGTCGTGCCGCCCGTCCGTCGTCGACGGCCACCGGGTGCGCGATCGCCATGGCCGTCGACTCGTCGATCGTCAGCTGCGCGGCCACGAGGCGCCGGACCCCGCGGACCCGGAGCACCGGCGCCATGGCGAGCCCGTAGAAGGCGTTGCGCATTCCCAGCAAGGTGGAGGTCGCCACCGCGGAGGCGACCCCGCCGCCCGCGGCGAGCACGCCCACCAGGGCGAACTGCGAGGCACCGGTGAACATGAGCAGGGACAGCGCCTGTGTCTGCGCCACGCTCAGCCCGCCGGTCACGGCGGCGGCACCGAAGGGGACGCCGTACGCCGCTGTGGCAAGTCCGACGCCCAGCGCCGTCGAGACGATCGCGCGCGGCTCACTGCTGCGCGCGTCGCTCACTCGGGCTCCGGCGGGATGCCGTCGTCGTAGGGGCCGACGTGGTCGACGAGCCACTCGATGATCGGCGTGAGCGCGCGCCACTTGCTGCGGACCTTGCTCACGGCCCCGCGTCCCGACGCCCACGCCGGCACCCCGAGCTCGTGGGCGAGGGTGAGCTGGCGGTGGCGGAGGAGCTCCAGGCGCGGGTGGTCCTCGGGGACGCCGCGCGGCCGGGTCTTCATCAGGTCGTCATCGCCGACCACGAAGCCCGCTCGGCGAGCCACGGCGAGCGCCTTCTCGAGCTCGGCGCCGACCGCGGAGTCGACGGCCTCGCGGTAGCGCGCGAGCTGGCTACCCTGGGGCGAGTACCACCCGCCGGCGACCATGAGACCGGCGCGGGACACCTGCAGGTACCAGCCGATGCCGTCCTCGGCGGCCGCGTAGGCGCCCTGGTGGTCCTTGTAGGGCGACTTGTCCTTGCTGAACCGGACGTCGCGGTAGGGACGGAACAGCTTCGTCCCGCCGAACTCGTCGCCGAGCTCCTCCATCAGGGCCGCCAGCGGTGCACGCACCGAGGTCTCGTACCGGTCCTTGTGCGCGGCCCACCAGGCCTTCGAGTTGTCCGCGGCCAGCTCGTCGTAGAAGTCGAAGGCATCGGCGGGGATGCCGGAGAACCGCGGGGTCATGCGCGCCACCCTAGGCAAGGCGGGGACGCGGCGCTGCCCGACGAGCGGGCCCCAGGGCGTCCCGGCCGCAGTAGCGTGCCTGTCATGCGGGTCGTCGTCCTGGGTGCGGGTGCGTGGGGGCTGCCCGCCGCGGCGGAGCTGGCCCGGCGCGGGCACGACGTGGTCCTCCTCGACCGGCACGGCCCGGCCCACCAGCTCGGCTCCTCGTCCGGTCCGACCCGGCTGTGGCGTCTCACACACCCGGACGTGCTGCGGGTGCGGCTGGCCCAGCGTTCCGTGGAGGCGTGGCACCGGCTCGAGGCGGCGTCGGGCATCACCGCGATCCTGCGTCGCGGCCTGCTGTGGCGCGACGACGCGACGACCGGCCGGGTCGTCGAGGCCCTGACCGCGGAAGGCGTGCCGCACACCGTCGTGGACCCCGGAGACGTGGCGGGGGTCTTCCCAGGTCTGCGTCCCGACGGGCGCGTGGGCATCTGGCAGGAGGACGCCGGCCCCGTCCTGGCAGGTGCGGCTCTCGACGCCCAGGCGGCGCTGTTCGCGATGGCCCGGGGTCGGCTGGTGATCGGTCCCGTCGTGCGCGAGATCGACACCACCGGTGCGGACGTCGTGCTTCGGTGCGAGGACCAACGGGAGTACCGCGCCGACGTGGCCGTCCTCGCGCCCGGCGCGGGGGCCGGGGCCCTGCTGGCCGCGCTGGGGCACCCGGTGGCGATGTCGCCCGTGCTCGAGCAGGTCTGCCACGTGGGTCAGGCACCGGCCACCGACGTCATGCCCTGCCTGTACGACGGGCCGATCGGCGACGAGCCGGGGATGTACGCCATGCCCACCCCCGGTCGTGGCTACAAGCTCGGTATCGACCGGGCCCTGCGGCCGTGGCGCGAGGACGACCTCGACCGGGTCCCGGACCCGGCGGTGTCGCGCGAGATCTCACACCGGGTGACGCGCAACTTCGTCGACCTCGACCCGAGCGTGCTCGACGCCCACGTGTGCACCTGGACCAGCTCGCCCGACGGCCGCTTCGTCATCGACCGCGTGGCCGAGGGCCGGGTGGTCGTGGCGGCGGGGGACTCGGGGGAGGGCTTCAAGTTCTCCGCGCTCATGGGGCTGCTGCTCGCCGATCTCGCCGAGGGCGGGCCGGTCGATCCCGACGTGGCCTCGTTCGGGCTGTCCCGCTTCACCCCCGGCCACGAGCCTCGCCCCCACGTTCTCGGCCGCTGAGCCGTCGTCGTCGGACCGGTCGCACGAGGTGCGAGCGTCGGCCGGTAGCCTTCCTGAGCCACCGGCCGTCTGCACCAGGAGTCATCCATGAGCGAGGTCGCCCCCGCGATCACCTTCCGCAGCGACGTCACCGTCGAGCTGGTCAAGGCGTCCGCCTCGGACGGCGACGTGGTCTTCGCCGCGCGGGTGTCCACGAAGGGCGAGCAGTCCCTCGACGACGTCGACGCGGACCCGGAGCGCGCCAAGGGGCTGATCAACTACCTCATGCGCGATCGGCACGGCAGCCCGTTCGAGCACAACTCGTTCACCTTCTTCGTGCGGGCGCCGATCTTCGTGTGGCGCGAGCACATGCGGCATCGGATCACCTCCTACAACGAGGAGAGCGGGCGCTACCGCGAGCTGGACCCGGTGTTCTACGTCCCCGGTCCCGAGCGCAACCTCGTGCAGCAGGGCAAGCCCGGTGCCTACGAGTTCGTGCCGGGCACGCCCGAGCAGCACGTGCTCGTCGACGAGCAGGTGCGGGCGTCGTGCACCCAGGCCTACGCCGCCTACCGAGCGATGCTCGAGGCGGGGATCGCCCGCGAGGTCGCCCGGGTCGTCCTGCCCGTGACCATCTACTCGTCGGCCTACGTGACGATGAACGCGCGCGCGCTGATGAACTTCCTGTCCCTGCGGACCAAGCGCGAAGGATCTCACTTCCCGTCCTTCCCCCAGCGCGAGATCGAGATGGTTGCCGAGCGCTACGAGGCCGAGTTCGCCCGCCTCATGCCCCTCACCCACGCCGCGTTCGAGACCAACGGCCGCGTCGCCCCCTGATCCGTCGGACCGGCGGGGTACGGCCGCGGTCCGCGCCCGGTCACCCGCTAGCCTGGGGGCGTGACGTTCCCGGCCGCGACCCCGCAGCGTCCCTTCGGGCGGATGCTCACGGCGATGGTGACCCCGTTCACCGCCGACGGCGCACTCGATCTCGCCGCCGCTTCCGAGCTGGCCGGCGACCTCGTCGATCTGGGCAACGACGGTCTCGTCGTCAGCGGGACCACGGGGGAGTCGCCCACCACGACAGACGACGAGAAGGAGCGGCTGCTGCGCGCAGTCGTGGAGGCCGTGGGCGACCGCGCCTTCGTCGTGGCAGGCGTGGGGACGAACGACACCCGGCACTCCGTCGAGCTGGCCCGCGCGGCCGAGAAGGCCGGCGCGCACGGGCTCCTGGTCGTCACGCCGTACTACAGCAAGCCGCCGCAGGACGCTCTGCGCGCGCACTTCACCGCCGTCGCCGACTCCACCGGCCTGCCCGTGGTGCTCTACGACATCCCGGGGCGCTCTGGCACCGCCATCGCGACCGAGACCCTCCTGAGCTTGGCCGAGCACCCGCAGATCGTGGCCAACAAGGATGCGAAGGGCGACCTGTTCGCGGCCCAGCGGGTGATGTCGCGCTGCGAGCTCGTCTACTACTCCGGGGACGACGCGCTCAACCTGCCGCTGCTGTCCGTCGGGGCGGTGGGCGCGATCAGCGTCACCGGGCACCTGGTCGCCGACCGGATCGAGTCGATGATCGAGGCGTACGAGCGCGGAGACGTCGAGCTCGCGCGCGAGCTCAACGACGAGCTCGTCCCCGTGACCGAGGCGATCATGACGCGCACCCAGGGAGTCATCGCGGTCAAGGCCGCCCTCGAGCACCTCGGCCGGGCGGGTGGCGGCGCGCTCCGGATGCCGCTGCTCGCGATGCCGCCGGAGGACCGCGTGCTCCTCGTGAGTTCCCTCGCCGCGGGCGGCGTGCCAGGCTTCGCCGCATGACCCACGCGCATCCCACGCTCGGCCCGCCCCCGCCCCTGCCCGACGACGGGCTGCGCGTCGTGCCGCTCGGCGGGCTGGGGGACATCGGTCGCAACATGACGGTCTTCGAGACCGAGGGCCGCCTGCTCGTCGTGGACTGCGGCGTGCTCTTCCCCGAGGATTCCCAGCCGGGGGTCGACCTGATCCTCCCGGACTTCGACCACATCCGGGACCGGCTCGACACGCTCGAGGCCATCGTGCTCACCCACGCGCACGAGGACCACATCGGCGCGGTCCCCTACCTTCTGCGCGAGGCGCCCCAGGTGCCCGTGCTCGGCTCACGCCTGACCCTCGCCCTGCTCGAGGCGAAGCTTCGCGAGCACCGGATCAAGGCAACCACGATCGAGGTCGCCGAGGGGGACTCTGCCAGGCACGGGCCCTTCGCCCTCGAGTTCGTGGCGGTCAACCACTCCATCCCCGACGCGCTCGCTGTCTTCATCGACACCGCGGCCGGGACCGTGCTCCACACCGGCGACTTCAAGATGGACCAGCTCCCGCTCGACGGCCGGATCACCGACCTGCGGTCCTTCGCCCGTCTCGGCGAGCGCGGCGTCGACCTGTTCCTGGTCGACTCGACCAACGCCGAGGTCCCCGGCTTCGTGCGCAGCGAGCGCGAGATCGAGCCCGCCATCGACCGCACATTCTCGACCGCGTCCGGTCGCATCGTCGTGGCGTCATTCGCCTCGCACATCCACCGCATCCAGCAGATCATCGACATCGCCGCGCGCCACGGCCGCAAGGTCGCCTTCTTCGGCCGTTCGATGGTGCGCAACATGGGTGTGGCGCGCGAGCTCGGCTATCTCTCGCTGCCCGACGGCATGCTCGTCAGCGCGGAGCAGCTCGCCGAGCTCCCCGACGAGCAGGTCGTGCTGGTCTGCACCGGCTCCCAAGGAGAGCCGATGGCCGCTCTCTCGCGGATCGCCAACAACGACCACCAGATCAAGGTCGGACCGGGCGACACCGTGATCCTGGCGTCCTCGCTCATCCCCGGGAACGAGAACGCCGTCGGTCGCGTCATCAACGGCCTGACCCGGCTGGGCGCCACGGTCGTGCACAAGGGCAATGCCATGGTGCACGTGAGCGGCCACGCCGCCGCGGGCGAGCTGCTCTACTGCTACAACATCGTCCGCCCGCGCAACGTGATGCCCGTGCACGGGGAGCCGCGCCATCTCAAGGCCAACGCCGAGCTCGCGGTGAAGACCGGCGTCCCGCCCGAGAGGGTCATGCTGACCCTGGACGGGGGCGTGGTCGACCTCGTCGACGGTCGGGCCACGGTCTCCGGTGCGGTGGCGTGCGGCTACGTCTACGTCGACGGGGCGAGTGTGGGCGACCTGACCGAGAGCTCGCTCAAGGACCGGCGGGTGCTCGGTTCCGAGGGCTTCATCACCTGCTTCGTCGTCGTCGACTCCGTCGACGGGAAGGTGACCGCCGGTCCCGAGATCCACGCGCGCGGCTTCATCGAGGACGACGCGGTGTTCGACGCCGTCCTTCCGCGGATCAAGCAGGCCGTCGAGGACGCGCTGCGCGACGGGACGTCCGACGAGTACGCCCTCGCGCAGATCGTGCGTCGCGTGCTCGGCCGCTGGGTCAACGACCAGCACCGGCGCCGCCCGATGATCCTCCCCGTCGTCGTCGAGGCTTGACCCGGCGGCGACATCGCCGTGTGCCGGCCGGCGTCAGGGAGGATCGTCGCACCGTACGTTCCCGCACCTGGCGGGACGCGGTCGACCTCCCACGCGAGGTCATGGGCGCGGTGCGCCACGACACGGAGCGCCGGAAGTACGACGGGTTCGGTGGCGGGAAGTCCTGAGGCCTGGTGCCCATCCGCGTCTCAGGCGGTGGCCGCCCCGAGCAGGGAGCCCGCGGCGTCGATGACGTGCATGCGGGTGGTGGTCGGCTCGCTCGCGGGGCGTCTTCCGCCGAAGGCGCGGTCGACGGCAGGGTGGATCCGCTCGTCGAACGCGGCCGTGCACGCGCCCTCGGACTCCCAGACGTCGACGTAGTAGAGGGACCCGTCCGGGCGCTGGACGCACAGGTGGAGGAGCAGGCCGTCGAGGGGCTCCGGACCGATCTCGGCCGTGATCCGCTCGTAGGTCGCGGGGTCGATCGGGACGTCCTGCGTGTAGGCGTGCACCATCGTGACCTCCTGGACATATTCATCCGAGACTGCCTCGGATGAATACTGGTAACGTACGCCTCGTGCCCGAGCCGGTCAAGACCCGTCGCTATGACAACGCGCGTCGCGCCCAGCAGTCCCTGCGGACCAGGCGGGCGGTCCTGGCCGCGGCCCTCGAGCTCGTCACGGCGCAGGGGTACCAGCGCACGACGATCGCCGACATCGCCGCCCGCGCAGGGGTGAACGCCGACACGGTCTACCGCGTCGTGGGCCGCAAGCCCGACCTCATGACCGAGCTGGTCGAGACCGCGATCTCCGGGCAGTCGACGGCGGTGCCCGCCGAGGAACGTGACTACGTCCGGCGTATCGAGGCGGCCGGCACCGCTGCGGAGAAGGTGCTGATCTACGCCGGCGCGGTCGCCGCCATCCAGGAGCGGCTCGCTCCGGTGTTCCTCGCGCTGCGCGACGCCGCCTCAACCGACGAGGACCTGCGCTCGCTGTGGGCGCGCATCGACGGCCGGCGGGCCGAGAACATGCGCCGGTTCGCCGCGAGCCTGCGCGCGTCCGGGGGAGTGCGCACGGACCTGACCGACGAGCAGGTGGCCGACATCGTCTGGTCGATGAACTCCGCCGAGTACTGGGACCTCCTCGTCACGCGCCGCGGCTGGACGGCGGGCGAGGTCGCGGCGCACCTGGCGGACGCCTGGATCCGTCTGCTGCTCGAGGACGCGGACGACCGGGACTGAGCCGGAGCCGCTCAGTCGCGCATCGAGCGGTGGGCCCACCAGCCGAGCACCAGGGCGAGGATCCCGGTGAGCGCGAGCGCGGGCGCCCAGAGCGGAAGGGCGAGGTTGCTCCCGTCGCGCGCGCCGACCAGCAACGAGACGGCCGCGCTGGCGAGCAGGAACCCGCCCCAGGACAGTCCCCAGATCCGGCGACGCCGCAGTATCCGCTCCTCGTCGAACGACCAGTCGGGGTGACGGGGGGCGTCCTCGGCCCAGGCCCACCGGTCTCCCGCGGCCGTGCGTCCCGCGACCCGGACGCCGGCCGCGGAGTCCGGGCCGTCCGTCGCCGCCGCGTCCCCGGCGTACCAGGCCGCGCGCGCCTCGGTCAGCGACCGCAGCGCCTCGGACGCGTCCTCCCACGCCTCCGACCCGGGCGGGAAGCGGTCCGGGTGCGTGCGCCGGACGGCGTCGCGGAACGCGCGCTCCACCTGACGGGAGGACGCCCCCGGCGTCACGCCGAGGGTCCGGGCCGCCTGCGCTCGATCCACCACCCCAGTCTGCCCCCGCGCCCTGCGATACCGGTGTGGCGTACGGGACCGGTGGGGCTGGTGGGGGGTAGCCTCCCGAGCATGGCGACCCGTACGCCGGCGCCGTCACGCCCCCGCTCGTCGGGGTCGTCGCGGGCCGGGTCTTCCCCCACGAGCCGCTCGAGCAGGGCCACCGCCTCCTCGACCCGGCGTGCCCCGTCGTCCTCGCGGACGACCTCGTCCCGCTCGGGCGCCGCCCGGACCTCGTCGCGTCGTCCGGCGCGCACGGTCCCGTCGCCCCTGGTGCGCCTGCTCTCCGGGATCGGCCGGGGCATCGCGGCCGTGTGGGTCGGCCTCGGCCACGTCCTCGGCGGCATCGTCCGACGCCTCGGCCACGGAGCGCGCGACCTCGACCCGGCGCACCGCCGGGACGGCCTGGGCCTGGTCGTCGTGGGCCTCGCCGTCCTCGTCGCGTTCGCGGCCTGGTGGGACGTCACCTCCGGGCTCGGGGGTGCTGTCGGCACGGTCGTCACGGGCGCCCTGGGCCGCCTCGACTGGATCCTCCCGCTCCTGCTCCTCGGCCTGGCCTGGCGGATCCTGCGCCACCCCGACGAGAGCGCGGCCACGGGCCGGGTCACCATCGGCTGGGGCGCGCTCGTCCTCGCGTCCGCGGGGCTCGTCCACGTGGTCGTGGGAACCCCCGTCCCGGCGGACGGGGGCGCTGCCATGCAGTCCGGCGGCGGCGTGCTCGGCTGGCTCGCCTCGGCCCCGGTCGTGGCCGCGACCCACCCGGTGGTCGCCGGCCTGCTGCTCGTGCTGCTGCTCTGCTTCGGCCTCCTCGTCGTCACGGCCACGCCTCTCGCCGCCGTGCCCGAGCGGGTGCGCTACCTCCGCGACCGCGTGACCGGCCGCCAGGTCACCGAGGCGCTCGCCGAGGGTGGCGAGCCCGTCGTCACCACCCGCGCGAGCCGCCGTCGCGCCAAGGCTGCCGACGCCGCTGCGGGGGCCGACTCCGGACTCGGGATGCTGGCCGGCGACGTCGCCTTCGAGACCCCGCTCGTGGCTGACGAGAAGCCGTCCCGGCGACGCCGTCGCGGCGCTGTCGTGGACCTGACCGACGAGGCCGAGTCCGACGACGCCACGAGCGCCGAGGACCACGTCGATCCCCACGAGGACCTCCATCCCGACGACGTGAGCACGGTGATCGTGGACCTCACCTCCGGGGAGGTCCGCAGCCCCGGGGTCGCGCACCCGCTCCCTGCCGTGCCGACCGGGGTCGAGCAGCTCCCGCTGTCGGGCGACATCACCTACCACCTGCCACCCGTGGCGTCCCTCAAGCCGGGCGCCGCGCCCAAGGCGCGCAGCAAGGCCTCCGACTCCGTCGTCGACTCCCTGACCGCTGTGCTCGAGCAGTTCGGCATCGACGCCCAGGTCACCGGCTACTCGCGTGGCCCGACGGTGACCCGCTACGAGGTCGAGCTCGGCCCGGCCGTCAAGGTCGAGCGGGTGACCGCGTTGAGCAAGAACATCGCCTACGCCGTAGCCAGCGCGGACGTGCGCATCCTGAGCCCGATCCCCGGCAAGAGCGCGATCGGCATCGAGATCCCCAACACCGACCGAGAGCTCGTGTCCCTCGGGGACGTGCTGCGCAGCCAGGTCGCCACCGGCGACCAGCACCCGATGCTCGTGGGCCTGGGCAAGGACGTCGAGGGCGGCTTCGTCTGCGGCAACCTCGCCAAGATGCCCCACATCCTGGTGGCGGGTGCCACCGGCGCCGGCAAGTCCGGCTGCATGAACACCCTGATCACGAGCGTGCTCATGCGGGCCACTCCGGACGAGGTGCGCATGGTGCTCATCGACCCCAAGCGGGTGGAGCTCACCGCTTACGACGGCGTCCCGCACCTCATCACCCCGATCATCACCAACCCGAAGAAGGCTGCCGAGGCCCTGCAGTGGGTCGTGCGGGAGATGGACCTGCGCTACGACGACCTGGCGCAGTTCGGCTACCGGCACATCGACGACTTCAACAAGGCGGTGCGCGCCGGTCAGGTCAAGCCGTTGCCCGGCAGCGAGCGGGTCATCCAGCCCTACCCCTACCTGCTCGTCATCGTCGACGAGCTCGCCGACCTCATGATGGTCGCCCCGCGCGACGTCGAGGACTCCATCGTGCGCATCACGCAGCTCGCGCGGGCCGCCGGCATCCACCTGGTGCTGGCGACGCAGCGGCCGAGCGTCGACGTGGTCACCGGCCTCATCAAGGCCAACGTCCCCAGCCGTCTGGCCTTCGCAACCTCCAGCCTCGCCGACAGCCGGGTCATCCTCGACCAGCCGGGCGCGGAGAAGCTCGTGGGCCAGGGTGACGCGCTGTTCCTGCCCATGGGCGCCAACAAGGCGATCCGCATCCAGGGATCGTGGGTCACCGAGAACGAGATCCGCGCCGTCGTGGCGCACTGCAAGGGCCAGCTCGCCGCCGCCTACCGCGAGGACGTGACGCTCGCCGCCGGCGGCAAGAAGGACATCGACGGTGAGATCGGTGACGACCTCGACCTCCTGCGCGCGGCCATCGAGCTCGTGGTGACGACGCAGTTCGGGTCGACGTCGATGCTGCAGCGCAAGCTGCGGGTGGGCTTCGCCAAGGCGGGCCGGCTCATGGACCTCATGGAGAGCCGGGGCATCGTCGGGCCGAGCGAGGGCAGCAAGGCGCGTGAGGTCCTCGTCACAGCGGACGAGCTCGAGGGCACCCTCGCCACGCTCGGCGGCTGATCCGGCGCGACCGATCGGGTGGTCGGTCCCGGACAGCGGGTGGCCCGGACCTGCGCGGACGACCTAGCATGGAGCAGCGGATCGGCGGAGTGCGACGCGCCGGTCACGCTCCGTCGTCCGAGCGAAACGTGGGGTCCCCGGTGAGCGAGCTGACGGTCGGCCAGACCGTGGCGCAGGCGCGCGAACGCGCCGGGCTCACGGTGGCCGAGGTGGCCGAGTCCTCCCGGATCCGCGCCACGCTCCTCAGCCACATCGAGGGGGACGACTTCACCCTCTGCGGCGGCGACGTCTACGCCCGCGGCCACCTGCGCACGATCGCGGGGATCGTCGGTCTCGATCCGGCCGAGCTGCTGGCCCAGTTCGACCGCCAGCGCGGACGGGTGCGCGCGACCACGGAGCCCGTGGCGCCCGTGGCGCAGCCCACGCGCGTCGCCGAGGCGGACTCGGGTACCCGGATCGGTGCCCTCGCGGGCACGCTCGGGACGACCGTGGGCACCGTCCGACGCGGCCCGAACTGGTCCGCCGTGATGGCGCTCGCCCTCGTGGTCGTCCTCGGCGTCGGGCTCGTGTCCTGGCTCGGCGGCCGCTCCGACGGCACCGGGCCGATCGCGGCCCCGTCCGGCTCCTCGACCCCCTCCGCCGGCGCGAGCTCCCCCAGCGAGACCACCACCCCGTCGCCCACACCCACCGCGTCCCCGTCGGACGCCGTGGCCGTCGCCGACGGCGTCCGCGTGGTCGTCTCGGTCACCGGCAACGCCTCGTGGATCTCGGCCACGGCCGGCACCACCGGCCGCACCCTGTTCGAGGGCACCCTGACGACCGGCCAGACCAAGACGTTCAAGGACGACGACGCCGTCGCCCTCGTCGTCGGCAACGCCGGCGCGATCGAGCTGCGCGTCAACGGCACCGAGCTGGGCAGCCCGGGCGCCGACGGCGAGGTCGTTCGGCTCGAGTTCGGTCCCGGCGAGCCCGACAACCAGTCCGGCTGACCCGGCGTCGCAGGGCAGGGCCCGGGCAGCCCGTAGGCTGCGACCCATGACGACGAGCCCGACGCCCTCGCGCCGCGTGGCACTCGTCACCCTCGGGTGCGCGCGCAACGAGGTGGACTCCGAGGAGCTCGCCGGACGCCTCGCGGCCGACGGCTGGGAGCTCGTCGAGGACGCCGCCGAGGCCGACGCCGTCGTGGTCAACACCTGCGGCTTCGTCGAGCAGGCGAAGAAGGACTCCGTGGACACGCTCCTGGAGGCCGCGGACCTCAAGGGAGTCGCCCGCCCGCAGGCCGTCGTCGCGGTGGGGTGCCTGGCCGAGCGCTATGGCGACCAGCTCGCCGAGTCGCTGCCGGAGGCCGACGCCGTGCTGGGCTTCGACGACTACGCCGACATCGGGGAGCGGCTGCGCCGCATCGTGGCCGGCGAGGCGCACGTGCCGCACGCCCCGCGGGACCGGCGCCTCCTCCTGCCCGTGACGCCGATCGAGCGCGCGGCGAGCTCCGTGTCGCTCCCGGGCCACGCCCAGGTCGACGAGCCGGACCTGCCCGAGGGGGTGGGCCCGGCCAGCGGCCCCCGGGTCGTCCGGCGCCGGCTGGGCGCGGGTCCTAGCGCACCGCTCAAGCTCGCCTCCGGCTGCGACCGGAGGTGCGCGTTCTGCGCGATCCCCAGCTTCCGCGGGTCCTTCGTCTCCCGCCGGCCCACCGACGTGCTCGACGAGGCACGCTGGCTCGCCGGGCAGGGAGTCCGCGAGCTCGTGCTCGTGAGCGAGAACTCCACGTCCTACGGCAAGGACCTCGGCGACCTGCGGCTGCTGGAGTCCCTCCTGCCCGAGATCGCCGCGGTCGAGGGCATCGACTGGGTGCGCGTGTCCTACCTCCAGCCCGCGGAGACGCGCCCGACGCTGCTCGAGGCCATCGCGCGGACGCCGGGCGTCGTGCCGTACTTCGACCTGTCGTTCCAGCACGCCTCGCCCGCCGTGCTGCGCCGCATGCGGCGCTTCGGCGGCACGGAGTCGTTCCTGGAGCTGCTGGCTGCCGCGCGCGCCCTCGACCCGCAGGCGGGGGCCCGGAGCAACGTGATCGTGGGCTTCCCCGGCGAGACCGAGGAGGACGTGGCCGAGCTCGAGGCGTTCCTCACTGCCGCCCGCCTCGATGCGGTGGGCGTCTTCGGCTACTCCGACGAGGACGGCACCGAGGCGGCGACCTACGACGCGAAGCTGCCCGAGGGCGTCGTACGCGAGCGGGTCGAGCGGATCAGTTCTCTCGTGGAGGAGCTCACGGCGCAGCGCGCCGAGGACCGCGTGGGGGAGCAGGTGGACGTGCTCGTCGAGCTCGTCGACGAGCAGGTGGAGGGCCGCAGCGCGCACCAGGCGCCGGAGGTCGACGGCGCGACGGTGCTCGTCGAGGGGGGTGCGCTGGACCCCGCCGTGCTGCGCGCCGGGGACCTCGTGACCGCGACCGTGGTGGGCACCGAGGGCATCGACCTCGTCGCGACGGTGTCGGGGCGCCGGTGAAGCCGGCTCCCGCCGACCACGTGGGCGATCCCGTCATGTCGCGCCACGCGCTCAACCTGCCCAACGCCCTCACGATGCTGAGGCTGGCGCTCGTCCCGGTCTTCGCCTGGCTCCTGCTGCGCGAGGGTGGCGACGACGCGACCTCCCGCCTGTGGTCGGCGGCCGTGTTCCTCGTGGCGTCGATGACCGATCTCGTCGACGGCGAGATCGCCCGTCGGCGCAACCTCGTCACCAGCTTCGGCAAGATCGCCGACCCGATCGCGGACAAGGCGCTCACCGGCACCGCGCTGGTGGGGCTGTCCTACCTCGGTGAGCTCCCGTGGTGGGTCACCATCGTCATCCTCGTCCGCGAGGTCGGCGTGACGTTGCTGCGGTTCTGGGTGATCCGCCACGGCGTCATCCCCGCGAGCCGGGGCGGCAAGGCCAAGACGGTCGCCCAGATCGTGGCGATCATCTGGTACCTCCTGCCGGTCACCGGCTGGCTCGGCGACCTGCGGGTCGTGGCCATGGGGGTCGCCCTCGTCCTCACGGTGGCCACCGGCGTGGACTACGTCGTCCGCGCGCTGCGGCTGCGTCGTCCGGCCCGCGCCGGGGACTCCGGGTGACCGGTCGACCGGCCGTTCCCGATCCGGCGCCGCAGCTCGTGCGGGTGCTGGCCCAGCAGGGGCGCACGCTCGCCGTGGCCGAGTCGCTCACCGGGGGCCTCGTGGCCGCCGCGGTGGTCGACGTGCCGGGCGCGTCCGCGGTGCTCCGCGGCGGCGTCGTCGCCTACGCCACCGACCTCAAGGCGCGGTTGCTCGACGTGGACCCCGACCTGCTGAGCCGGGTGGGACCCGTGGACCCCGCCGTGGCCGAAGCCATGGCCCGCGGCGCCGCAGCCCGGCTCGGCGCCGACTACGCCGTCGCGACGACCGGCGTGGCCGGTCCCGACCCCCAGGACGGCCATCCGGTGGGCGAGGTGCACGTCGCCGTCGTCGGTCCGGGGGAGCAGGGACCGGTCACGGTGATCACCCTGTGGCTCGACGCCGGACTCGGTCGCGCGGGGATCCGGGCGGCGGCGCGCGAGGAGGCCCTCGCCCTCGCCCTCGACCACGTCGGGTCCTGAGGGCGGCGAATCCCGCTGGCGGGAGCGGGAACAGGGACGCAGGATCGGGAGTTGATCCCGACGAGCGACCACGACGACCTCCGAGGAGCCCGGGTGAGCCGAGCAGGCACCGCACCCCCGCGACGCGCCGACGCGCGCCGACCGGGTGGCCTCACTGCGCCCGCTGCGAAGCCCGGGTACGGTGGTGGCACCGGACCGGCCGAGGATGGCCGGTCCCGCGAGCGAGCGACCGCGAGAGGAGGTGCGCCCATGATCGTCCTGCGCCGTGTGATCGGTGACGAGCTCCGTCGTCGTCGTCAGGACCAGGGTCGCACCCTGCGCGAGGTCTCGAGCGCCGCTCGGGTGTCGCTGGGCTACCTCTCCGAGGTCGAGCGCGGCCAGAAGGAGGCCAGCAGCGAACTGCTCGCCTCGATCTGCGGTGCCCTCGACGTCCCGCTCGCCACGGTCCTGCGCTCCGTCAGCGAGGAGGTCGCCGTCCTCGAGGGCGTCGCCCCCGTCACCGACCTGCCCGTCGCCGGTCCGTCCGTCGTCGCCGCGGCCTGACCTCCCCCGTGGGCGAGTCCCCGTCCCTGCCCGACGTCGACGTACGCCGGTCCCCGCGCTCGCGCGCCGGCAACGCCATGGGCCGCACCCGTGCCGCCGCCCTCGACGGAGCCCGCCGCGTCCTCGCCGAGCGGGGTCTGCGCAAGGCGACCATGGGTGACGTCGCCGTCCGGGGCGGGCTGGCCAAGGCCACGCTCTACAACCACTTCCGCACCAAGGACGAGCTCGTGGCCGGGCTGATCGCCGACGACGTGGCCGAGGTCGCCGCCGACTGCCGCGACCTCGCGGGCTCGGACCTCGCGGTGGCCTTGACCCGGGCGGCGGACGCGATCGCCGCGCATCCGGTCCTCGTGGGCGTGCGCACCGTCGAACCCATGGCCCTCATCCCCGCCTGCGCGCCGGGCGAGGGGGCGTCCTGGGACCTGGTCCGCACCGAGGTGGCCGCGATGCTCGACGCCGCGGAGCGCAGCGACGAGGCCGCGACGGTCGACCTCGTGTGCCGTTGGCTCGCCTCCCACGTGCTCGCCCCCGGCACCCGCGACATGCGCTCCGTCCAGGCCGCCCGCCTCGCCGGCGCGCTCGCCCCCGCGGTACGCACGACCTCCTTCGCCCAGCCCGGAGCGTGACGCCATGAGGTTCGAGTCGACCGTCGTGCTCAACGGGACGTCCGCGACGGGCATCCCCGTCCCGCTCGAGGTGGTCGACGCGCTGGGGGGCGGGAAGCGCATCAAGGTCGTCGTGACCATCGGCGACCACTCCTACCGCAACTCGGTGGTGAGCTGGGGTGAGGGCTTCATGCTGTCGTTCAGCGCCGAGCACCGTGCGGCGACCGGCCTGGCGGCGGGCGACCCGGTGACACTGGAGCTCGCCCGCGACGAGGCCGAGCGGACCGTCGAGGTCCCGGCCGACTTCGCCGACGCGCTCGCGGCGAACCCGGCCGCCCGGACATTCTTCGACGGCCTGTCCTACTCCCGGAAGCGCTGGTTCACCCTCGGGCTGGCCGAGGCGAAGAAGCCCGAGACTCGGACCCGCCGCATCGAGACCTACGTCGCGATGCTCGCCGACGGCCGCGCCCGCTGATCACCGGCGGCGCGTCGCGCGGCCGCGCCCGGGCCGACGTGTCGCCGATCACCGGGCGTCGGAGGCGGGATCGCTCGGCCGTGCCTGGCAGGAGGGGCACCAGGTCGTGAGCCGGTCGTAGGGCGGTGCACCCTGGGTGGCGGTCCGGATCGGGGTCCCGCACCTACGGCACGGCCGACCGCGACGACCGACCACCCAGTGCTCGTGACCGCGACGCGGGTCGCCGGTGGTCGCCTGGGACGCGTGTGCCTTGTTGGCCCCGAGCAGCCGCCGGGCGGTGGCGAGCACGGCAGGCAGGTCGTCGACCTCGCCCACCGGCGTGAACGGCGAGAGCCGGTGCAGGAACAGGGTCTCCGAGCGGTAGATCGTGCCGATGCCCGCGACGGCCCGCTGGTCGAGCAGCGCGACGCCGATCTCGCGCTGCGGTTCGGCCCGCAGCCGGCGTACGGCCTCGTCGAGGTCGACCTCCGGATCGAGCAGGTCCGGGCCGAGGTGGCCGACCACGCGCGTCTCCTCGCCGGTCGCCACCAGGTCGACCTCGCCGAGGCGGTAACCCACGGCGACGCGATCAGCCGTGGCCAGGACCGCGCGGACGACGTGGTCGGGACCGCCGCGCCAGCGTTCGTCGGGGCGGTACAGGTGCCACATCCCGTCCATGCGCAGATGGGTGTGGAGGGTGACGTCGCCGGACAGGCGGGTGAGCAGGTGCTTGCCGCGAGGCACGGTGGCCAGCACCTCGCGACCGACCAGGTCCGCGGTCGCGTGGCGCGGCACGCGCAGCTCGGCTCGGGTGAGCACGCGTCCCGACAGCGCCTCGTCGAGGCGGCGTGCCACCAGCCACACGGTGTCGCCCTCGGGCACCGACCACCTCCTCCTCCTCCCGCATCCTCGCCGGGAACACCGCCCGGCGCGAGCGTGGTTGGCTGGTCCTCACTCGAGCGGAAGGACCGTGGCGATGAGGATCGGCGTCCTGGGCACCGGCATGGTGGGGCACGCCCTCGGCACGCGGCTGGTGGAGACCGGTCACGAGGTGATGATGGGCTCGCGCAGCGCGGGCAACGAGAAGGCCGTGGCGTGGGTGCAGGCTGTCGGTGATGCGGGCAGCGAGGGCTCGTTCGCGGACGCGGCGGCCTTCGGCGAGGTCCTGGTCAACGCGACGGGCGGGCTGGTGTCGATCCAGGCCCTGTCCTCGGCCGGCGCGGACAACCTCGCGGGCAAGGTCCTCCTCGACGTCTCCAACCCGCTCGACTTCTCCGACGGCTTCCCGCCCACCGTCGTACAGCCCGACGGGCGCAGCCTTGCCGAGGACATCCAGGCGGCGTTCCCGCGCGCCCGTGTGGTCAAGGCTCTCAACACCATGAATGCCGACGTCATGGTCCACCCGCGCATGCTCTCCGCACCGCACTCGGTGTTCCTCGCCGGCGACGACGCCGAGGCCAAGGCGGTCGTGCGCGACCTGCTCCTCGCCTTCGGCTGGGAGGACGGCGAGGTGATCGACGCGGGCGGGGTCCGCGCCGCGCGCGGCCTCGAGCTCTACCTCCCGCTGTGGCTCTCCCTCATGGGCTCGTTCGGCACCCCGAGCTTCAACGTCGCGGTCGTCCGCGCCGACTGACCACCCTCCCGCGAGACTGATCAACTGAGGGCTACCCACGTTCGGTAGGCCTCAGTTGATCAGTGCGAGCGGGGGGCGGACCTCAGCGGGTGGGGCGCAGGCGCAGGCCCGAGGGGGTGGCGACGAAGCCGGCGGCCTCGAGCGCGGCGCCGAGCGTCGAGCCGACCGCGAGCGCGGACTCGCCGTCGGTGCGCTGCACCGTGAGGCGGCCCAGCCCACCTCCGGTCACCGCCCCGGCCAGAGCCGTGGC
>JAHECT010000112.1 GCA_024641605.1 Micrococcales bacterium | reverse complement strand
CAGTGCCCCTCGGTGAAACCCGAGGTGGAGACGGGATTTGAACCCGTGTACACGGCTTTGCAGGCCGTTGCCTCGCCTCTCGGCCACTCCACCGAGCCAGATCTCCGGGGAGATCCTCCGAGCGGACGACGGGACTCGAACCCGCGACCCTCACCTTGGCAAGGTGATGCGCTACCAACTGCGCTACGTCCGCGTTGCACCGTTGTGACTCACCGAGGTGCGGGACGAAACGATAGCCCATCGGCGCGGCACACTCCAAAGCGGGGGCGAGCCGCTCGCGGGGCGGGATCATGGTGGGCGTGAGCACCCCGGAGCCGCCCCGCGACCCGTTCGCACCGGACCTGCCGTTCGACCCGCACTGGCCACGAGCCGGGTCGTGGCTGGCCCGTGAGACCGACGACCACGCGGCCGACGGCCCGCTCGACCTGGCACTCCTCGGGGTCCCTACCTGGCGCACGTCGCTGTCGTCCACCGGCGCGCACGCCACGCCGTCGGCCGTCCGGGAGGCGCTGCTGCGGTTCAGCACGCACGGCCACGGACTCGACCTCGACCGGCTGGTCGTCGCGGACCTGGGCGACGTGGACGAGCCCGACGGCGACTCGGGAGAGGACCGCGTCGTCGAGGCGGTCGCCGCCGCCGTGGGGCGGGCCCGGCTCGTCGTGGCCCTGGGCGGGGACAACTCCTGCACCTACGGGGTCGCGCTCGGCGCCTTCGGTGCCGAGCTCGGCACGGCCGGCCTGATCACGCTCGACGCCCACCACGACCTGCGGGACGGGGTGAGCAACGGCTCGCCGGTACGACGGTTGCTCCAGGCCGGGCTGGAGGGCGCGCGCATCGTGCAGGTGGGCATCGCCGACTTCGCGAACTCGCGCGCGTACGCCGACCGCGCGCGCGACCACGGCATCACCGTGATCACCCGCGACGCGCTCGGGCGGCGGCCGTGGGAGGACGTGGTGGGCGAGGCGCTGGACATCGCCGGCGGCGCGGGGGGCCCGGTGCACGTGGATCTCGACGTGGACGTGTGCGACCGGTCGGTGGCCCCGGGCTGCCCGGCGTCGCTGCCGGGCGGGATCGGCGCCGACGACCTGAGGCGGGCCGCGTTCCTCTTGGCGGCGGACCACCGGGTCGGGTCGCTGGACGTCACCGAGGTCGACGCGACCGCCGATGCGCCCGACATGCGCACCGTCCGTCTCGCGGCGCTGCTCGTCCTCGAGGCGGCCGCGGGGCTGGCCAGCCGCGCATGACGACGGCCGCGTTCGCCTGGTTCGACGGCCGCCTCGCCACCGGGCTCACCGCCGTCTCCCGGGACCCCGCCGACCTCGATGAGGCTGGCTGGTGGGCGGTGGTGGCGCCCTACGACGACGCGCCGGTGCTCGCCCGGTTCGCCGACGTCGTCGAGGCGCCGCTCCCGGACGGGCCCTGGGTCGGGCCTGCCCCCGTTGCCTGGACGTCGTCGCTCGACCACGACGGCTACGTGGACGCGGTCGCCTGGGTCCGGCAGCGGATCGCCCACGGTGACGTGTATCAGGCCAACGTCTGCCGCATCCTCACCGCCGAACTGCCCGATCCTGCCCGCGCCCACCCGGCCGGGCTGGCGCGCCTGCTCCGGACCGGCAACCCGGCGCCGTACGCCGGCGTCGTGCACCTTCCGGCGGGCTGCCACCCCGACGCGCCTGCCAGCGGGTTGTCCGTGGTGACCGCCTCGCCGGAGCTCTTCCTCGCCCGCGACGGCTCACGGGTGCGGTCGGGTCCGATCAAGGGAACGGGACGCACCGAGGCCGATCTCGCGGAGAAGGACTCGGCCGAGAACGTGATGATCGTGGACCTCGTCCGCAACGACCTGAGCGTCGTGTGCGCCACCGGATCGGTGACGGTGCCGTCGCTGCTGAGCGTCGAGGAGCACCCGGGTCTCGTGCACCTCGTCTCCTATGTGGAGGGCGAGCTCTCCGCCGGCGTCGGGTGGACCGAGCTGTTCGCGGCGGCGTTCCCGCCGGGATCGGTGACCGGTGCCCCGAAGTCCTCCGCGCTGCGGATCATCGGCGAGGTCGAGGCGGCCCCCCGCGGCCCGTACTGCGGCGCCGTGGGCTGGGTGGATGCCGGCGCCGTGAGCGCCACGCTCGCGGTCGCCATCCGCACCTTCTGGATCACCGGCGACCAGGTGCGGTTCGGCACCGGTGCCGGGATCACCTGGGGGAGCCACGCGGAGACCGAGTGGGCGGAGACCGAGCTGAAGGCCGAGCGCCTGCTGGCCGTCGCGGCGGGGACGTGGAAGGGTTCGCCGACGTGACGGTCTTCTGGGTCGACGGGGCGATCGTGGCCGAGCAGGACGCGGTGGTCCCCGTCCTCGACCACGGCTTCACGGTGGGCGACGGCGTGTTCGAGACGCTGCTGGTGCGCGACGGGGTGCCCTTCGCGCTCACCCGCCATCTGCGACGTCTCGCGCGCTCGGCAGAAGGCCTCGGCATCGCGGCTCCGGACGAGTCGGAGGTCCGCGGCGCGGTCGCGGCCGTTCTGGGCGCGTCGGGGGAGGACGCCGCCCGGGCCCGGCTGCGCATCACGCTCACCTCCGGTGCCGGCCCCCTGGGGAGCGAGCGCGGTTCCGGGCCCGCCACGCTCGTGGTCACGCTGGCGCCCACGTCGCTCTGGCCCGACAGCTCCCGGCTCGCCACGGTGCCCTGGGTACGTAACGACCGGTCCGCCGTGGCCGGCCTGAAGACCACGTCCTACGCCGAGAACGCCGTCGCCCTGGCCGAGGCGCACCGGCTCGGGGCGTCCGAGGCCGTTCTCGGCGACACCCAGGGTCGGCTGTGCGAGGGGACCGGCAGCAACGTCTTCGTCGTGCTCGGCGGTGTCCTCTACACCCCGACGCTGGACACCGGATGCCTCGCGGGCATCACCCGCGAGCTCGTCCTCGAGTGGGCCCCCTCTGTCGTCGAGACGCGCGAGGAGGACCACCCGCTCGACGTGCTGCGCAAGGCCGACGAGGTGTTCATCACCTCGTCCACGCGCGGCGTCCACCCCGTGTCGAGGGTCGATGACCGCGGGCTGCTCATCGGCGAGGTCACCGCCGCGGTGCTCGAGACCTACCTGATCCGCTCGGCCGCCGACGTCGACCCCTGACCGGCGTCACCCGTTCCGCGCCCGTCGTACCGCCCGCTCGAGCTCATCGAGGCCGGCCGTGCCGTCGCTCGAGGCGTCCAGGAGCGACCCGTCCAGCACGAAGGTCGGAACAGCGGTGACACCGAGCGCCCGGCCCTCGGCATGGTCCGTGCTGACCCGCGCCGCGTGCCGGCCGTCGAAGAGCGCCTCGGCCATGGCGTTGGCGTCCAGGCCAAGGTGCTCGGCCAGCTCGACGTAGTCGGCGGGCCCCTCGATGTCGTGCACCGCCGCCAGTGCGTGCACGGCGAACTCCTCGCCGCGTCCCTGGGTGCGGGCCTCCTCCTGGCACTGCGCCGCGGCCACGGCCCAGACATGGTCGGTCAGGGGGAAGTGACGCAGCCGGACCTCGAGGAGGTCCCCGACCCGGTCGCGGAGCGCGTCGAGGGTCTCGACCGAGTCGGCGCCGTCCGCGCACGCGAGGTCGCACCACCAGTCCAGGACGACGCGGCCGTCGTCCGTCCGACGGGGGTGCGGGGCATCGACCGGGCGCGTCTCGGGCATGCGACCAGTGTGCCGACCGCGGGACGGCGCCGGGCGTAGCCTCGGCGGGTGACCGAGGGGAACTCCACCAGCGCCGCCGTGACCTACTCGTCCTACCTCAAGGTGGGCGAGCTGCTGAACCTGCAGGAACCGCGCAGCGCGGGGCGAGACGGCAGGGCCGAGCACGACGAGCTGCTCTTCATCACCATCCACCAGGTCTACGAGATCTGGTTCAAGCAGCTCCTGCACGAGCTGCGGGGGGACGAGACGGCCCCGGGGACGGGCGGCGTCCAGGGCGCCCTCGCCGCGGGCCAGGGCTACGCCGCCCTCGCGCTCCTGGGGCGGGTGCTCAAGATCCTCAAGACTCTCGTGGCTCAGGTGGACGTGCTCGAGACGATGACCCCGCTGCAGTTCGGGTCGTTCCGAGCCCGGCTGGACTCGGCCAGCGGCTTCCAGTCCGGTCAGTTCCGCGAGCTCGAGGCGGTGCTGGGGCGGCGCGACGCCCGGCTGCTGGCCACCGCCGTCCCGGGAGATCCGGTGTGGGAGCGCGTCGCCGCGGCGGCTCAGCGCCCCTCGCTCTGGCACTCGTTCCTCGGCTACGCCGCCGGCCGCGGAGTCGCAGTGCCCGCGGACGTGGGGAAGCGTCCCGTGACCGAACCCGGCGAGCCGGACGAGTCCCTCCAGGAGGCGCTCGTCGCGATGTACCGGGAGGACGGCGAGGCCGCCCTGGTGGCCGAGCGCCTCGTCGACCTCGACGAGGGGCTCCAGGAGTGGCGGTACCGCCACATGAAGATGGTCGAGCGCACCATCGGGAGCAAGCAGGGAACCGGGGGGTCGTCGGGGGCCGCGTACCTGGCATCGACCCTGTTCACCCCGGTGTTCCCGGACCTGTGGGCCGCCCGGGCCCGTTTCTGAGCGCCGTCGGCGCCGGTCAGAGGACCGTGTCGTCGTCGAGCAGGGCGGCGAGCCCGGCGTCGAGGTCGAGGTGGTCCGCCTCGGTGCCGCGCGGCACCTCGCGGAGCGATGAGTCGAGGAACTGACGCACCTGGGCGTGGTCGGCCTGGAGCAGGGCGGACCCCGACGGGCTGACCAGCGAGAGGCACACGACGCGGCGGTCCTGGGCCACCGACGGCCACACGGCCACATCGCCCTCCCCGGCCGGGGCGGTGAGGCCCTCCTCGAGCAGGTCCCGACCGAACACCCACGACACGGCGCCCTCGCTGGTGCGGAACACCGCGGTCACGGCGAACGGCTCGGCGGCCGCGTAGGTGAGGGTCGCCGGGATCGTCAGCATCCGGTCCCCGCCCAGCACGAGACGCAGGTCGAGGTCGGCGGTGAGGTGCATCTGGGGGTTCCTTCCGGACAGGTGGGGGCGCAGGCGTCCTGCCCGCGGACCCCGGGGGGTACGCCGGTCGTAGGGTGTGATCCGTGGCACACGAGGAGGAGGACCGCGGGGAGCGGGCCGAATCCGTCGAGGTCACCGCGCCCTCGGGCGAGGCGGCGCCCGAGGAGCCATGGCGGCCCGAGTGGGTCCGCCGGGCCCGGGAGTGGTCCCTGCGAGGGCGCTCGCGCCGTGTCGTCTGGCAGACGGCCGTCATCATCGTGGGCGGCCTGCTCGTGCTGGCCGGCATCGCCATGCTCGTGCTGCCCGGTCCCGGGTGGGCCGCGATCATCCTCGGGCTGGTCGTCCTCGCCTCGGAGTACGCGTGGGCGCACCGGGTCCTGCGCCCGGTCCGCCGAGCTGCCGATCGCGCGACCCGCGCGGCCCTCGACCCGGCCACGAGACGGCGCAACCTGGTCCTGCTCGGGTTCGCGGCGCTCATCGTCGCGGCCGGAGTCGCGTGGTACGTCCAGGTGAACGGATGGGCTCTCGACGGGCTGCGCTGGCTGCCGTTCGTGTGAGCGCGGGACGATTCGGACGGGCGACGCGCAGTTGATATGGTGTGCGCCGCACGGGCGATTGGCGCAGTGGTAGCGCGCTTCGTTCACACCGAAGAGGTCACTGGTTCGAACCCAGTATCGCCCACCGACACGGCGCTCCCGCGGACAGCGGGGGCGCCGTCCGCGTTCCCGGCGGGTGCCGCGTGGCTCCTCTGACGGCCAGGCCGGCCCCGCGCACCGGCAACCGGGGTGATCCCCCTGGCCTCGCACGGATAGCCTGAGCCGGCCAGTCCCCGGTGCCTCGTACCCACCGGGTCCAGCGGTCCGGACCCTCGTCACGTCCTGGCCCCGAGCGAGGAGCGCCTGTGCCCACCATCACCGTCCTGCACGCCGACGGCAGCCGCGACGAGCAGACGCTGCCCGAGGGCGCCACCGCCGCCGACGTCTTTCCCGACCGCTCCGTCGTCGTCGCCCGTCTCGGCGGTGCGCTGGTCGACCTCTCCCGGTTGGTCGCCGACGGCGACGAGCTCGAGGCGGTCCCGGTCGACTCCGAGGATGGCCGATCCGTCCTGCGGCACTCGACCGCACACGTCCTCGCCCAGGCCGTCCAGCAGCTCTTCCCCGAGGCCAGGCTCGGGATCGGACCGCCGATCCGCGACGGCTTCTACTACGACTTCGACGTCGAGCGCCCGTTCACTCCCGAGGACCTGACCGCGCTGGAGAAGCGCATGCAGGAGATCCTGAAGTCGGGGCAGCGGTTCTCCCGGCGGGTGGTGTCCGAGGAGCAGGCCAGGGCCGAGCTGGCCCACGAGCCCTACAAGCTCGAGCTGATCGGGCTCAAGGGCGGCTCGAGCGAGGAGCTCGGCGAGGTGATGGAGGTCGGCGGCGCCGAGCTCACCATCTACGACAACATCGACGCCCGTACGGGCGAGCGCGCCTGGTGCGACCTGTGCCGCGGCCCGCACGTCCCGAGCACGCGGGCCATCCCGGCGTTCAAGCTCATGCGCTCGGCCGCGGCGTACTGGCGGGGGAGCGAGAAGAACCCGATGCTCCAGCGCATCTACGGCACCGCGTGGGAGAGCAGGGACGCGCTCAAGGCCCACCTGGCGTTCCTCGCCGAGGCCGAGAAGCGCGACCACCGACGGCTGGGCAGCGAGCTCGACCTGTTCAGCTTCCCGGAGGAGATCGGGTCCGGGCTGGCCGTCTTCCACCCGAAGGGCGGAGTGGTCCGCCGGGAGATGGAGTCGTACTCGCGGCGGCGCCACGACGAGGCCGGCTACGAGTTCGTCAACACCCCTCACCTGACGAAGGCGGCGCTGTTCGAGACCTCCGGACACCTGCAGTGGTACGCCGAGGGCATGTACCCGCCGATGGAGCTCGACGCGGAGTACGGATCCGATGGAGAGCTCCGTCGTGCCGGGCAGAAGTACTACATGAAGCCCATGAACTGCCCCATGCACAACCTGATCTTCCGTGCGCGCGGACGGTCCTACCGGGAGCTGCCGCTGCGGCTCTTCGAGTTCGGCACGGTCTACCGCCACGAGAAGTCCGGTGTGGTGCACGGGCTCACCCGTGCGCGCGGGTTCACCCAGGATGACGCGCACATCTACTGCACCCCGGACCAGATGGCCGACGAGCTCGACTCCCTGCTCACCTTCGTGCTGGACCTGCTCCGCGACTACGGACTCGACGACTTCTACCTCGAGCTCTCCACCAAGGACCCCGTGAAGTACGTGGGCACCGACGAGGACTGGGACCGCGCGACCGAGACGCTCCGGGCGGCGGCCGAGCGTCAGGAGCTCGAGCTCGTCATGGACCCGGGCGGGGCGGCCTTCTACGGGCCGAAGATCTCCGTCCAGGCGCGCGACGCCATCGGACGCACGTGGCAGATGTCGACGATCCAGGTCGACTTCAACCTGCCGCAGCGCTTCGAGCTCGAGTACACCGCCGCGGACGGATCGCGGCAGCGGCCGGTGATGATCCACCGCGCGCTGTTCGGGTCGATCGAACGCTTCTTCGCGGTGCTCCTCGAGCACTACGCAGGTGCCTTCCCGGTGTGGCTCGCCCCGGTGCAGGTCGTCGGCATCCCCATCACGGACGGGCACGTGGAGTACCTGCAGGGCGTTGCGGACCGGCTGCGCTCGGCGGGGATCCGCGTCGAGGTCGACGCCTCGGACGACCGCATGCAGAAGAAGATCCGCAACGCGCAGAAGCAGAAGGTCCCCTACATGCTCATCGCCGGCGACGAGGACGTGGCGGCGGGTGCGGTGTCCTTCCGCTACCGCGACGGG
>JAHECT010000010.1 GCA_024641605.1 Micrococcales bacterium | reverse complement strand
CGGCGCCACCACCGTCGCAGGGCCGGGACCGCGGCCGCGAGCACGGCGACGAGGGCCAGCGCCCCGATCGCACGCGTGCGCCAGGCATCGGGGTCGCTGGACGCGGCCGGAGCCAGCGCCGCCACATCCGCGCCGAGGTCGCCGGTCTCGGGCGCGACCTGGCGGGGGTTGACCTGCGCGTCACCGTCGACCGGGGTCCGCCGGTCGTCGGGCGAGGTCGGGACCGGGGTGGTGTAGCCGGGCGCGGCGATGTCGCCGCCGGCGCTGCCGGGCGGGGTCGGTTCGAAGGCCACCCAGCCGATGCCGGTGAAGAACAGCTCGGGCCAGGCGTGGGCGTCCTTGGTGGACACGACGCGGACGCCGTCGGAGTCCGGCCGGCCCGCGGTGAACCCGACCACCACGTTGGCCGGGATGCCCAGCGACCGGGCCATGAGCGCCATGGCGGCGGCGAACTGCTCGCAATACCCGACCCGGTCGGTGAGGAACTGGGAGAGGTAGTCCCCGGACTGGTCGGAGGCGACGTCGGTGCTGTAGGTGAACTCGGTGGTGAACCAGCGCTGCAGGGCCACGGCGGCCTCGTAGTCGCTGGTCGTTCCCGCGGTCACCTCGCGCGCCGTGGCCGCCACGGTTGCCGGGATGTCCGTGGCCGCGGCGAGCTCGGCCTGGCGCTGGGGGTCCACCGAGGGGGCGGCGGCGAGCTGCTGGGGGGTGGGGGCGGCTCCGACGGTCACGACCCACCGCGCCCCGCGGGTGGTCGTGTTCACACCGAACACCGTCCCGGTCGCCCCGTCGGCGTACCAGGCGCCCTCGATGTCGACCGCTCGCGCCGCCGCCGGCAGGGGCAGGAAGGTGCTGACGAGGCGGTCGGCGGTGATCTCGTAGCTCTCCGACGACCCGGGGTCGTCGGGGTTCACCGAGACGGGCGGCAGACCGGAGGTCACCGGCTGCGCCGATGTGGGGGAGAGCTCGCGGGCGGAGAAGGTCTCGCCGTCGTAGATCTCGAGCACGGTCCCGCGCAGGTTGGGCGGGCTGTCGTCCGTGGTGGTGTAGCGCAGGACCGGCACGTCGGGGAGCTCGAGGAGGTCGCGCCGCAGGGACACGAGGGCGTCGAGGTCCACCTCGGTCGGGGCGGCTGCCTCGGATCCGCCCCCGCCCGGCCCGTCCCCGCCCCCGCCGTCGCGACCGAGGACGGCGTCGGCCAGCCCCGGGACGAGCACCGGCAGGGCCAGGGCGAAGGCGATCGCGAGCACCCCGAGGCGCAGCGCCGCGGAGGACAGCCCCGAGACGGCCGACGTGCCGCGAGCGCGGTCCGACCGGCGCAGGATGCGTCCCCATGCCCCGATCGTGGTGCGCTCGTCGACCACGAGCAGGGCGAGCCAGCCGACCACGAGGGCGACGAAGGCGAACCACGGCGCCCCGTCGTCGAGGACGAGCGCGGGGACGACGTACACCGCGACGAGCGGCGCGCCGGCGGCGGTGGGCAGTCGCAGCACGACGGCGAGGACGAAGACCACGAGGGCGACGGCGCCCATGCCCAGCGCCGTGACGGCGGCTACGCCTGGGGTGGCCGGCACGGGCGGGGCGTACAGCTCGATGTCGGCCATGCCGTCGCCGAGCACCTCGCGCAGGGCCGACATCGAGTCGACCGAGGGCAGGAAGCCCCAGAACGCGTCCTCGGTGAACCGCGCGACGAGGACCGAGAAGAGCGCGACGGCCTGGACGACGGGGACGAGGAAGACCGGCAGCCGGACGCGGACCGCGGCCGCTCCGACGGCCACGACCGCCAGCACCACGAGCACCGTGGGACCGACCCACGACGCGTCGTCGAACAGCGGGCCGAGCGCGACGCACGACGCGAGCACCGCCAGCAGCACCGCAGCCGTGGGCGCCAGGACCCGGGTGGGCCCGACGGCCACCGGCATCGGGGTGCGCGTGCGCTCCGCTGTGAGGGTCATCGCGCTCCTCCGGCAGTGACCCCGGCACGGGCGAGCGAGCGCCACGCGGTCGGAAGGTCCGTGCTCGGGCCGCACACCGCGACGCGCCACCCGGCCGCGGACAGCAGAGCCGCGGCGCGCGCGCTGCGGCCGTCCTCGGGGGCGGTCGAGCGGCTCGCCCAGCCGGACGTGTCGAGCACGAGGGCCAGCGCGAGCGAGTGACCGTGACGCAGGGCGGCGACCGCCTCGGCCTGCGCCAGATCGAGATCGCCGAGCATCGCGACGAGGAGACCGTCGCGGATCCGGGCACGGGCGGCCGGGTCGCCGACCCCGAGCGCGGGAGTCTCGGTGAGACCCACCGTGGCGAAGCTGTCGAGCAGCAGGCCCTCCGCCTCCGGACCGGCCGGGGCGTCGCCCGCGGCGCCGGGCGGGCGCAGCCAGGTGCCCTCCGCGTCGAGGAGGCGGACGCCGTAGCCGCGCCGGGCGAGGTGGCTGGCCACGCTCGCGCCGGCGAACACGGCCCACTCGAAGCTGGAGGCGGCGCCGACCCCGCGGTGCGCGACCGCTCGCGTGTCGAGGTAGATGGTGGCGCGCGTGCGCCACGGCTGCTCCTCGCGGCGGACCATGAGCTCGCCGCTGCGCGCCGTGGACTTCCAGTGGACCCGGCGCAGCTCGTCGCCGGTCCGGTACTCGCGCGGGATCACGTCGTCCTCACCGGAGGAGGACACCGCGCGCGCCCGGGACTCGCCGAGTCCGGACCAATCGCCGGTCAGCGGGATGGCGGGGAGCGAGACCGTGCTGGGGACGACGGTGAGCGCGTCCGTGGTGGTGAACTCCCGCGTCGTGCGGCACAGCCCGAAGGGGTCGACGAGCTGCACCGACACGGGTCCGATCGTGTGCCGACCGCGCAACGTGCCGTGCACCTCGTAGCGGACGTCGCGGCGCCCGCCGGGCTCGACCTGGTCGAGGACGAAACGTTGCGGGCGACCCAGCTGCCAGGGGACCGCGTCCTCGACGAGGACGAGCCCGCTCGGCAGCCGGGAGACGTTCTCCACCCGGACGACGGTGGTGGCGACACCGTCGACCGTGATCCGCGCCGGACGCAGACCGCGCGCGGAGGCCAGCTTGTACCGCGTCCGCGCCACGAGCACGGCGGAGAGCAGCGGCAGGGCCAGGAGCAGGATGCCCACGCGCATGAGGTCGCGCTGCTCCAGCAGGACGGATGCGAGCGTCACCGCGGCGCCCAGGCCGAGGAAGAGCCGGCCTCGGCGGGTGAGCGGGCGCAGCGCGGCCAGCACGACGGGATCAGGCCCTGGCGTCGACCGGCACGGGGACGCGACGCAGGACGTCGGCCACGAGCGACTCGGTCGTGCGCCCCGCGATCTGCGCGTCGGCGTTGAGGATGAGGCGGTGGGCGAGCACGGCCGGGGCGAGCGCCTGGAGGTCGTCGGGCAGCACGTGGTCGCGGTCGTCGAGGGCCGCGGCGGCCTTGGCGGCCCGCACGAGGTGCAACGTCGCGCGCGGTGAGGCACCCAGGCGCACGTCGGGGTGCTCGCGAGTGGCGTGCGCGAGGTCGACGGCGTACTGGCGGACGGCCGGGGCCACGTGGATGGAGCGGACGACGTCGACGAGCCGCCCGAGCAGTGCCGCATCGGCGACCGGCGTCACCGCGTCGAGCGGGTTGACCGCGGCATGCTCGGCGAGCATGTCGAGCTCGGCGCGGTTGTCGGGGTAGCCCATGGAGACGCGGGCCATGAACCGGTCGCGCTGCGCCTCGGGGAGGGGGTAGGTCCCCTCCATCTCGACCGGGTTCTGCGTGGCGATGACCATGAACGGTGAGGCGAGCTCGTAGGTCGAGCCGTCGACCGTGACCTGTCGTTCCTCCATGCACTCGAGCAGCGCGCTCTGCGTCTTGGGCGACGCACGGTTGATCTCGTCGCCGAGGACGATGTTCGCGAACACCGCGCCGGGGCGGAACTCGAAGTGGCGGGTCTCCTGGTTGAAGACGCTCACCCCGGTCACGTCACCCGGCAGGAGGTCGGGGGTGAACTGGATCCGGCGCACGGTGCAGTCCAGCGACCGGGCCAGGGTCTTGGCGAGCATCGTCTTGCCGACGCCGGGCACGTCCTCGATGAGCAGGTGACCGCCCGCGAGCATGACCGTGAGCGCGGTCCGCACGACGTCGGGCTTGCCCTCGATGACCGTCTCCACGGAAGCGGCGATGCGGGCGGCGGCGTGCACGAGTTCGCCGGACGGGTCGGACCGGGTCGGTGCGGCGGCCACCGGGTCGGGGGTCACGCGCTCTCCTCTCGCTGGGCGCCAGCAGGCGTGCGTTGATTCTCCCCCGGGTCGGGCCCGCGCGCACCCAGCCGGCGGGGGACCGCGGCGCCGGATCCGACGGCCCGCGGCACGCCGGCGTTCCGCCGAGGGGCTTGACGCGAGAATGGAACGCTGTTTCACTCGGTCCCGAGCAGGCCGGTCGGCGGCGGGTCCGGGTCCCGTCCGCCGACCGGCCGGCCTCATGTCGGGGCCGCCAGCGCGGTGCCACGAGACGGGCCGGGGGTCGGGAGCGTGACGGTGGGACTGCGGGTGGACCACGCGGTGCTGGGCGCCTCCGATCTCGAGGCGACCGTCGCGTTCGTCCGGGCCCTCGGCTTCGTCGAGGTGGCCCGCCACGCGGTCGAGGACTCCGTCGCGGCGGCGCTGTACGGCGTGCCGACGGCCACGACCGAAGTGGTGCTCGGCGTCCCGGACGCGGCGACGGGGCGCGTCCGGGTCGTCGGCACACCGCTGGCGGGCGCCGAGCCCGATCCCTACCACCGCGGCGGGCACGCCCTCGATCTCTACACCACAGACATCGAGCGGTCCCTGCAGGTGAGCGCTGATGCCGGGGCCAGCGTGGGACCTCTCGCCGACTACGACTTCGGGCCGATCCACCTGCGCCAGGCCCAGGCGACCGGGCCCGACCACGTCCCGTGGGTGTTCGTGGAGATCGCCCACCGGCTGCCGAGCGTGCTCGACTCCCGGCCCGAGCTCCTGCACTCCGAGCTGCACAGCACCGTCTGGTCGGTCGACGACCTCGACGCGGCGACCGCGTGGTGGACCGAGGTGGTGGGCCTGGACCTGCGGAGCCGGTTCCCCATCACGGAGCCGGCTGTGTCCCGCTTCATGGGATTGCCGCGGACGACGGCGCTGGCCATGAGCGTGCTCACCGGGCCGGGGGCGGGCTCTCCGCGCTTCGAGCTGCTCGCCTTCGACGGTGAGCCCGGACCGCACGTCCCCCCGGTCCCGCTCACGGCCGGCGCGACCCTGCCGGTGCTGGTCGCCGACGATCTCGACGCCGACCTCGACCGGCTCGTGGCGGGGGGTGCCACGGCCGGGGAGGTCGTCGTCGCGCCGGGCCCGGCCGGCCGCGAGCGGGCCGTGGTCGTGGTCGGGCCGCACGGCCTCGGGCTCGAGCTGCGAGGGCCCGCATGACAGTCCCGGGATCGCGGCCGGCCTACGAGGAGCTGGCCGACGTCCTGCGCGCCCAGATCCTCAGCGGCGATCTCCAGCCGGGGGACCGGCTCCCGGTCGAGCCGGAGCTCTCCGCACGCTTCGGCGTCTCCCGGTCCACCGTTCGCGAGGCCCTGCGCGTGCTCTCCAGCCAGAACCTGGTGACCACGACGCGTGGGGTGGCCGGCGGATCGTTCGTGGTGCACCCCAACGTCGAGCAGATCGCCTCCTCCCTCGAGGTCGGGCTGGGGCTGCTCGCCGTCACCGCCGACCTCACGGTCAGCCAGCTCCTCGAGGTGCGCGACCTCGTCGAGGTGCCCGCCGCGGGACTGGCCGCGGAGCGGGCCGACGCGGATCAGGTGGAGGCGCTGCGGTCCACCCTCGTCGACCCGAGGCGCGCCGAGCCCGGTGAGATGCACGCCTGCAACCACCGCTTCCACGCGCTCCTCGTCGAGTCGGCCGACAACCCCCTCCTGGCGGTGGTGGCCCGGCCGATCTTCGGCGTGCTGACCACCCGGTTCGTGCGCGGTGACGCCGACGACACGTTCTGGGACGGCGTCGTGCACGACCACCGCGAGGTGCTCGCCGCCGTGGAGCGCCACGACGTCGAGGGGGCCCGCGAGGCGATGCGCGCCCACCTCGCCCGGCTGCGCCGGCCCTACGAGGCGATCGACGGCGTCGAGCGCGGCGGCCGCCTGCCGGCCTGAGCGGCCCCGCGGCGTCCGTCCGGGGACCGGCTGGGAGGATCACCGCACCCGGGGCGTGCGCTGGGTGGAACGCTTGACCGCAGAGTGGAACAACCCCTAGTCTCCCAAACGTCCGATCTTTCGACGTGGGGAGCGTCGATGACCAGGAACGAGGCCAGTGACATGACCGTCCACCCGGCAGTGCTCGGACGCTTCTTCGACGACTACGTGGTCGGCGACGTCTACCAGCACCCCTTCGGCCGGACCATCTCCGAGACCGACTCGACATGGTTCACCCAGCTGACCTGCAACACGAACCAGAACCACTTCAACCACCACCTGGCCCAGTCCAACCCGATCACCGGGGGACGGGTCATCGTGAACTCCGGGTTCACGGTCGCCCTCGTGCTCGGGATCTCCGTCCTGGACATGAGCCAGAACGCGGTGGCCAACCTCGGCTGGACCGACGTGAAGCTGACCCACCCGGTCTACATCGGCGACACGCTCTACGCCGAGAGCGTCTGCGTGGACAAGCGGGAGAGCACCTCGCGCCCGGGCATGGGCATCATCACGATGATCACCCGCGGGCTCAACCAGGACGGCGACGTCATCTGCTCGTGGCGCCGCTCGGTCATGATCCCCAAGCGCGAGACGGGCATCGGCCAGAACTACTTCCCGCAGGCCAAGGCCGGCCCGCTGACCGGCGACTCCGCCCAGCAGGGGTAGCCGACGTGACCCTGCGCCTGACCTACGCCCCCTGGGGGGAGACCCTCGCCGAGATGGTCGACGCGGCGCGCGCCGCCGAGGCGGCCGGCGCCCAGGTCGTGTGGGCGCCCGAGCTGCACCGCTCGGCGACCGTCACCGCCGCTGCCCTGGCCGCCGGCACCAGCACGATCGGCGTCGGCACCGCGATCGCGCTCGCGTTCACGCGCTCGCCGATGGTCACCGCGCTCGAGGCGATGGACCTCGACGAGATGGCCCAGGGCCGGTTCGTCCTCGGTCTCGGGTCCGGTGTGCAGCGGCTCAACGAGGACTGGCACAACGCGCGGTGGGGCAAGCCGGTCGCGCACATCCGCGAGACGGTCGCCATCGTCCGCGAGGTCGTCGCTCGCTGCACCGACGGCGAGCCGATCCTCGTCGAGGGCGAGTACGAGCACGCCCGGATCAAGGGCTACCAGCGGCCCTACCACCGTGAGCGGTCCCGCATCCCGCTCTACCTCGCCGGGATGGGCCCGCTCATGACGGCGGTGGCGGCCGAGATCGGCGACGGGTGGATCAGTCACGAGCTGTGCAGCCCCGGGTTCGTCCGGGAGCAGGTGCTCCCGTCGATCGACAAGGGCCTGGCCGCTGCGGGTAAGGCGCGCTCGGACGTCGACCTCGTCGTGTCGGCCTGCTGCGCCGTCGACGCCGATGGGCCGGCCGCCCGCCGACGCGCCGCAGGGATCGTCGGCTTCTACGCCAGTGTGCGCACCTACGCCGACTTCTTCGCCTTCCACGGCTTCGCCGAGGACCAGGCGGCGGTCGTGGACGCCTTCCGCGCCGGCGGGGGCACCGCCCAGCAGCTCGGCGACGTCGTCAGCGACCGCATGGTCGACACGCTCACGATCGCCGGGACCCCCGCCGAGGTGGCCGAGCGTCTCGCGGCCTACGACGGGCTCGTCGACACCGTGAAGCTCAGCCCGCCCACGCACGGACTGACCCCGGACGAGATCCGGGCCGCCCAGGCCTCGGTGATCGAGCTGATCGCCGCCCTCGACGGGAAGGCCGGGTCGTGAGGCCGCTGGAGGACATCCGCATCATCGCCGTCGAGCAGTACGGCGCCGGCCCCTGGGGCTCGGTCCAGCTCGCCGACCTCGGCGCGGAGATCATCAAGATCGAGGATCCCTCGGCGCGCGGCGACGTGGGGCGCTATGTCCCGCCCTACGCCGAGGAGGAGGACTCCCTCTTCTTCGAGGTGCACAACCGCAACAAGCGCAGCCTGTCGCTCGACCTGACGTCCCCGGGTGGTCGCGCCGTCTTCGAGGACCTCGTCCGGACCGCCGACGCCGTCTATTCCAACCTGCGCGGCGATGTCCCGGCCAAGATCGGGATCACCTACGACGACCTCAAGCACATCAACCCGCGGATCGTGTGCGTGTCGCTCTCCGGGTTCGGGATGACCGGGCCGCGCGTGAAGGAGCCCGGCTACGACTACATCCTGCAGGGCCTCGCGGGATGGATGGACCTCACGGGGGACCCGGACGGTCCGCCGACGAAGTCCGGCCTGTCGCTCGTCGACTACAGCGGTGGCCTGTTCGCCGCGATCTCGCTGCTCGCCGGCATCCACCAGGCGCGCCGCGACGGCGTCGGGATGGACTGCGACGTCGCCCTCTACGACGCCGCCTTCGCCCTGCTGACCTATCCGGCGACCTGGCACCTCAACCGCGGGTTCACGCCGGTGCGGACGCGGCACTCGGCGCATCCCTCGCTCGTCCCGTTCCAGGCCTTCCAGACCAAGGACTCCTGGATCGTCGTGGGGTGCGCGAAGGAGAAGTTCTGGCAGCGGCTCTGTCCGATCCTGGGGCACCCCGAGTGGGCGACCGACGAGCGGTTCGTCGACTTCGCCGCGCGCGACCGCAACCGTGACGTGCTCATCCCGCTGCTCGAGGACGTCTTCGCCTCCCGCACCTCGGCGGAGTGGCTCGACGAGCTGGGCGCGGCGACCATCCCGTGCGGCCCCATCAACACCGTGGCCGAGGGTCTCGCCGATCCGCACACGGCCGCTCGCGGTCTGGTGGTGGAGGCGGAGCACCCGCGGTTCGGCACGGTCAAGATGCCCGGCCCGGCGGTCAGCGTCGGCCCGCGCCGCGAGGACCACCGCCGGGCGCCGCTGCGCAACGAGGACTTCGACTACGTCGTGCGCGACCTGCTCGGCTACGACGACGAGCACATCGCCGCACTCGTCGAGCGGGCCTCCTTCGGCGATCCCGCGACGACCCCGCGTCTTCCCGGCTGAGCCGCGATGAGCACCGTCGCGGCGCGCCTCGCCGACTGGGTGGTCGGGCTCGGTCCGCAGGACATCCCGGACCCGGTCGCCCATGCCGCCCGTCGGCATCTGCTGGACGGTGTGGGGGACGCGCTCGCGTCAGCGAGTGCGGGCGTGGTGGACGCCGCGGTGCGCGTGGCGGCCGGGCTCGGCGGCCCGCCGGAGGCGACCGTCCTCGCCACCGGCGACCGCGTCTCGGCACCGGCGGCGGCGCTCGCCAACGGTGCCCTCGTGCACGGTCTCGACTTCGACGACACCCACGCCGGCGGCCTCGTGCACGCCACGGCCGTGGTCGGGCCGGCCGCGCTCGCTGTCGGGGAGCAGGTCGGGGCCGACGGTGCCGCGCTCCTGACAGCCGCCGTCGTCGGCTACGAGACGATCTGCCGGGTCGCGGCCGCGAGCCCGCACGGCTTCCACGCCCGCGGACTGCACGCGACGCAGGTGGCGGGCACGCTCGCCGCGGCGGCCGTGGCCGCGAAGCTGCTCGGACTCGACGCGGCGACGACCACGCACGCGCTGGGCATCGCGGGGTCGAGCTCGGGCGGTCTGCTCGAGTTCCTCACGACCGGCGCCTCGACCAAGCAGCTCCACCCCGGCTCCGCCGCGATGAACGGCATCCTCGCGGCCCGGCTCGCCGCCGCCGGTGCGACCGGCCCCGACACCGTCCTCGAGGGGCCGCACGGCATCTACGCCGCGCTGTCGGCCCGCCCGGCCGATGCCGAGTCCGTCGTCGCCGGGCTCGGTGAGCGCTGGGAGACCACCCGCATCACCATCAAGCCCTACCCCTCCTGTCAGCTCATGCACGTGACGCTCGACGCGCTGCGCGAGGTCCTCGTGCCGGCGGGGGACGTGCTCGAGGTGGTCGCGACGGTCCACCCCGACTCCGCATCGATCGTGTGCGAGCCCGTCGAGGTCAAGGTGGCGCCCCGGACCTCCTACGACGCCAAGTTCTCCCTGCCGTGGTCGGTGGCCGCGATGCTCGTCGACGGCGACGTCACGGTGTCCACCTACGACCTCGACTCGGTGCTGCGACCCGAGGTCGCCGAGCTGTCGTCGCGGGTGCGCACCGTGCTGAGCGACGGGCAGGGCGTGGCCGCGGACGCCGCCGGCGAGGTGGCGGTCCACCTGCGCGACGGCAGCGTGCGTGTCGGCCGGGTGCCCCGCAGCCAGGGCGGACCCGACGCGCCATTGTCCGACGACGCGCTGCTCGCCAAGTTCCTCGCCAACTCCGCGGGCCGCGACGACCTCGCCAGGTCCGTGCTCGCCCTCGGATCCGACCCGTCCGTCACCGCCGCGTCGCTGGCGCGGTCCGTCCCCCGGAGTGCCGCATGACCGCGCCGTTCACGGCGATCGAGCCCGCCGAATTCCCTTGGTACGACTACCGGGGCTACACCTTCTCCCTGGGGCTGGCCCTCGACGGGCACGCGATCAACTCCGGGCACTCGGGGTCGGCCTTCGACCCGGCCAAGGGCAAGCCCGACGTCGTCGGCGGCATGGGTGAGCAGGCCGAGACCGCCTACGCGAAGCAGGCCGCCATCCTCGGGGCCGTCGGCCTGTCCTTCGCCGACGTCACGCGCGTCGTCGAGAACGTGACCATCGCGGGCCTCGAGCACTACGACGAGGCCCGCGAGGTGCGGGAGCGGCTCTTCGGCGCGCACCGGCCGACCGTCGTCACGGTGGTCGTCGACCGCCTCGTGCGCGGCAAGGCGCTCATCGAGGTCGAGGTCCACGCGTCGCCGGGCGGCGGCGAGGCCCTCGTGATCGGTTCGGACGGGTCCTGGCGCCGGGACACCGTCCGCCGCGGGCACGACGGTGCCGTCTATCTCCCCACCCTCCTGCCGATCGACGCGGACGGCGAGATCGTGGCGCCCGGCGACGTCGTCGGGCAGTACTTCTACTGCCTCGAGCGCGCCGGCGAGCTGCTGGAGAAGGCCGGCCTGTCGCTCGCGCACCTGGTCTCGACCGTGGACTACTCCACCCCCGAGACGCGCGAGCGCTACCCGAAGACCGGCCGGGCCCGCCGCGACCTGCTCGGCCCGGTCTACCCGGGAGCCGCGGGCATCCTCATGAGCCGCCTGCACGCGCCGGGCGTGCTGCTCGCCCTCGACGCGGTGGCCTCCACCTACCTCCCCGAGCCGGTCAACCCGGGATGGGCCCGCTACGACACGCTGACCTACCTGCCGGGGCTCAAGGCCGGCAACACCCTCTACATGAGCGGATTCGCCTCCCTGGACATGGAGACCCAGCAGGCCACGCATGCGGGGGACCTGCGCAAGCAGGCAGAGGCGACCTACGGCGCGATCGCCGAGACGCTCGCCGCTGTCGGGGCCACCCCCGCGGACCTGCTCACGACGGTCGAGTACGTCACGCCGGCCGGCCTGCCGGACTACCGCGTCGTGGCCGACGTCCGCAAGGAGATCCTCTCCGCGCCCTACCCGGCGTCCACCGGAATCGTGTGCGGGGGGCTGCTGCGCGACGAGTTCCTCCTCGAGGTGGTCCCCACCGCGGTGATCCCGGAGGCGAGCGCCCATGAGTGACCGGGTGCTGCTCACCGACGAGCTGCGGGCGCGCATCGGGGAGACCGCGACCTACACCGCGCCGGAACCGCTGGGCCGAGCCGCGATCCGCTACTTCGCCGTCGCCGTCGGCGACGACAACCCGCTGTGGACGGACCGTTCCTATGCGCGCGACCACGGCTTCGACGACGTCGTGGCCCCGCCCACGCTGCTCGCCGAGACGAATCAGTACATGCCCGGCCCGCGCGACGCCGACGGCTTCCTCGGGCACTCGTGGCACATCACCATCCCCGACACCCGTCTGGTGCGCGGCGGCAACGCGTACTCCTTCGCCAAGCCGGCGGGCCCCGACACGGTCGTGACGGCGACCTGGCGCATCGCGGACGTGGCGGAGCGGACTACGTCGGCGGGCATGGCGATGCTCATCGTCACCAGCGAGGCGCGCTTCACCGATCAGCACGGGGACCTGCTGCTGACCAACACCGAGACCCTCGTCTTCACCGAGCTGGCGCCGGCGGCCGACGGAGGTGCCTCGTGAGCGATCTCCCCGACGTCGAGGTGGGCACCGAGGTCCCCGCGCTGGAGCGCACCATCGAGCTGCCCGACATGATCGCCTACGCCGGATCCACCTGGGACTGGCACCGGCTGCACTACGACCCGGTCTACCTCGAGGCCAAGCGCGTCCCGGCGCCGGTCGTCGACGGTCAGGTGTTCGGCGCCCTCCTGGCCGAGCAGGTCCTCGACTGGCTCGGCCCGCGCGCGTCGCTGCGCACCCTGCACTTCCGGTTCAAGGCTCTCGTCTTCGCCGGGGAGACGGTCCGCTGCCTGGCCACCGTCACCGCGGTCGAGCCCGATCCCGACGGCGAGGGTGACCTCGTGACCCTCGAGGCGCGCGTCGAGGTCGTCGGCGACCGGGGACGCGTCGCCGTCGCGCCCGCCGGCGCCACCGTGGTCGTGCCGCGATGACCGTCGCCATCGTCGGCGCCGCCGAGTGCGACCTCGGCGTCACCGGCGCCGGCGTGCTGGAGCTCCAGGTGCAGGCCGTGACCCGGGCCCTGGCCGACGCCGGACTGTCGCTCGCCGACGTCGACGGTCTGGCCACGAACAACGTGGGGCGGTTCTCGACCAACGAGGTGGCCGACCAGCTCGGCCTGCGGCCGGCGTGGGTCGACTCGACGTTCGTCGGCGGGTCCGCCTTCGAGGCCTACGTCGGCCGCGCCGTCCAGGCCATCGAGGCGGGCCAGGCCCAGGTGGTCGTGATCTCCTACGCCAGCAACCAGCGCTCGGCCCGCAGCCGCTCGCTGGGCGGTGTGCTCGAGGAGCACCTGCCGATGGCCCAGTTCGAGACGCCCTACGGCCCGCTCTACCCCCTCTCCTTCTACGCCATGGCTGCCTCGGCCTACCTGCACCGCTACGGGCTCGGCCGCGAGCACCTGGCCGCGGTCGCGGTGAGCGCCCGCGAGTGGGCGCTGCGCAACCCCGCCGCGTACCGGTACGGCGCAGGGCCGCTGACGGTCGACGAGGTCCTGGCCGCGCCCGTCATCTCCAGCCCCCTCGGTTCCGCGGACTGCTGCCTGGTCACCGACGGCGGCGGTGCCATCGTCCTGACCTCCGCCGAGCGAGCGCGCGACCTGCGTTCGGCGCCGGTCCGTGTGCTGGGCTACGGCGAGGCCACGGGGCACGCCACCATGGCGACCCCCGACGACATCCTGGACACGGGGGCGGCCGCGTCGGGCGCGGCGGCCTTCGCCCGCGCCGGGCTCGGGCCCGACGACGTCGACGTCGCGCAGGTCTACGACTCCTTCACCATCACGCCGCTGCTGTCGCTGGAGGCGCTCGGCCTGGCCGAGCCCGGCCAGGCCGGTGTGCTCGCGGCCGAGGGCGCGTTCGCGCCCGGCGGGGACCGCCCGCTCAACACCAGCGGGGGAGGGCTGTCCTACTGCCACCCCGGCCAGTACGGCGTCCTGCTGCTGGTCGAGGCGGTCCGCCAGCTCCGCGGCGAGTGCGGCGACCGGCAGGTCGCAGGCGCGGAGGTCGCCGTGGCGCACGGGACCGGCGGCATCCTGAGCCATCACGCCACCGTCCTGCTGGGGGTCGACCGATGAGTCACGACGCGCTCAAGCAGGTGGGCGCCGTCGAGGGCTACGTCCCGCCGGAGGATGCCCTGACCGCACCCTGGTGGGCAGCCACGCGCGAGCATCGTCTGCTGCTGCAGGCGTGCGAGACCTGCGGCTCCCGGCAGCACCACCCCCGCCACGTCTGCACCTCGTGCGGGGCGACGTCGCTCGGCTGGACCTCCAGCGCAGGAGCGGGTGTGCTCGACGCTGTCACGGTCGTGCACCGTCCGCCGCGCCCGGACCTGCAGGCGCCGTACGTCGTCGCTCGGGTCCGGCTGGACGACGGCCCCGTCCTGCTGTCGAGCGTCGTCGGCACTGGAGCGCTCGGCGCGGCGATCGGCGACCGGGTCGCGCTGACCTGGCGCGACCTGTCCGACGGACGGGCGCTGCCCGTCTTCGAGCTCGAGGAGGACTGATGGTCGCGGCGATCGTCAACGACGGCGGCACGATCCGGCTGGCGTCCCTGGACGCCCTGCCGGGGTCGCTCGCCACCGACCCGGTCGAGGTGGAGCTCGTCGCGGCCGACATCCAGCCGAAGGACCGGCAGACGGCGCGCGGCGAGATGCGCCTGCCGCTGCCACCGTTCTTCGTCGCGGGGTCCCAGGCCGTCGGACGGCTCGAGGACGGGTCGCTCGTCTTCGTGCGCGGCTCGATCGACGCCGCGGGCGGACTGCGCGACGGGGTGTACGCGCAGCGCTTCCTCGCCGAGCGGCACTGGCTGATCCCGCTGCCGGACGCGCTCGACCCCGTCCTCGCGGCGGCGGGCACCGCGTCCCTGGCGGACGCCCTGTACGCGCTCCACGACGTCGGCCGCCTCGCGCCGGGCGAGACCGTGCTGGTGCTCGGCTCGACCTCGGGCGTGGGGGCGGCCGCGGTCTCGGCCGCGCTGGCGGCGGGCCATCGCGTGATCGCGGCGACCCGCGACCCCTCCGGCATCGCGCCGAGGGAGGGTCTGGTCGTGAGCGGGTACGACGACCTGCCGGCGACGGTCCGGGCGGCCACCGACGGGCACGGTGCCGACGTGACCGTCGACAACGTCGGCGGCGCCCTCACGGCGCTGGGTCTGCGCTCCGCCGCCCGGCGCGGGCGGCACCTCCTCGTCGGGTACCTCGCCGGCCGCGCGCTGGAGCTCACGACGATGGACCTGATCCCGACCGAGGTCGCGCTCACCGGCGTCAACTCCGGCTCGGTCCCGCGCGACCGCCAGCGCGAGCTGACCGCAGAGGCCCTCGAGCTGCTCCGGTCGGGGGCGCACGCACCCGGCCAGGTCACCGTCCTGCCGCTGGCGCAGGGCGTGGACGCCCTGCTCATCGACGGCCCGGGACGGACGGTCCTGCTCGGCGACGCCTACTCCTGCCTGGACGGGACGGCCTGAGCCGTGTCTCACGTCGACGTCGTGGTGGTCGGTGCCGGGCCAGCAGGCCTGGCGCTGGCCGTCCATGCCGCCGACGCCGGTCTGCGGGTGCTGCTGCTCGAGGCGGCCGCCGACATCGGCGGCGCGCTGCACTTCTCCGGCGGGCACCTGTCCGCAGCCGGCACCCCGCGCCAGCGCGAGCGTGGCATCGAGGACTCGGTGCAGGCGCACTACGACGACATCATGCGGATCAGCCGCGGGACGGCTGTGCCGACCTTCACACGCATCGCGGTGGAGCAGGCTCCCGAGACGCTGGCGTGGCTGGACGCCCTGGGCCTGGACTGCGACGAGTCCACGCCGCGCATCGTGCACGGGCACGAGCAGTACTCCGTCCCGCGCACCGTGCACGGCACCCGGATGGCGCTCGGGGTCCTCGACGTCCTGCGCGCCGAGCTCGACCGGGTGGTCGCGACCGGGGCCGTCGAGGTCCGCACCTCCTCGCGGGTCACGGGGCTCGTCCAGGCGCACGGGACCGTCGCCGGCGTACGCATCGCGTCGGGGGAGGAGGTGCTCGCCGCGGCCGTGGTGCTGGCCACCGGGGGCTTCGGCCACGACCCGGAGCTCTTCGCCGAGCTCGAGGGTGCGCCCCTCGTCACCTCGGCCGCCCCCACCTCCACGGGCGACGGCATCCGGCTCGGTCGCGCCGCCGGTGCCGGGATCGCCGGACGAGGTCGGTACCTCCCCACCTTCGGGGGGCTGCCGCCCGAGCCCGGCGACATCCGCGTCGACTGGGTCCACCGTCCGCACCTCGTCGCGCCGGAGCGCGCGCCGTGGGAGATCTATGTCGATCGCTCCGGACGTCGGTGGATCGCTGAGGACGATCCCTCCATCGATCACAAGGAGCGGGTGCTCACCACGATCGACCGGATGACGTTCTGGACGGTGTTCGACTCCCGGGCACTGCGCTGCTCCACCCCCATGGTCGTGGGCTGGACCGCCGACGAGCTGGACGCCGCGGCAGGCGTGCGACGGGGGATCACGCGGGCGGACTCGCTGACCGAGCTCGGGGAACGGGCGGGGATCGACCCCGACGGTCTCGTCGTGACCGTGGGTCGCTACAACGACCATGTGGCCGCGGGGTCGGATCCGGACTTCGGCCGGACCCACCTGCCGGCCCCCATCGCGGTGGGGCCCTTCTACGCGATCGAGAACCACCCCGTGACCCTCATCACGTTCGCCGGGCTCTCCGTCGACGAGGACATGCGCGTGCTGCGCGATGACGGCACCCTGATCCCCGGGCTCTTCGCCGTGGGGGAGCTCATCGGCTCGGCCACCGTCAACGGCAACGCGTTCTGCTCGGGGATGTGCCTGACCCCGGCCCTGGTCTTCGGTCGCCGCCTCGGCCGCGACCTCGCCCGCCACCTACCTGCCCACGCCTGACCCCGCACTGAAAGGGACCGACCATGGACTTCGAGCTGAGCGACGAGCAGCGGATGTTCCGCGACACGCTGCGCTCCTTCGTGGAGAAGGAGATCGTGCCCGTTGCCTCCGAGTGGGAGCGGGAGGGCCGCTATCCGACCGAGATCGTCGAGACCATGAAGGAGCTCGGGCTCTTCGGCATCACCGTGCCGGAGGAGTACGGCGGCCTCGGCATCGACATGGTGTCCTTCGCCCTCGTCTTCGAGGAGATCGCCAAGGGCTGGATGGGGATCGCGGGGATCCTCGGATCGCACTCGCTGTCCTGCTGGATGATCGCCCGCCACGGCACGGAGGAGCAGAAGGAGAAGTACCTCCCCGAGCTGGCCACCGGGCAGCGGCGTACGGCCATCGCGCTCACGGAGCCGGGCGCGGGCACCGACCTCCAGGGGATCGTCACGACCGCGCGCCGGGACGGCGACCACTACGTCATCAACGGCACCAAGACCTGGATCACCAACGCTCGCTACGCCGACCCGATCCCCGTCCTCGTGAAGACCGACCCGGCCGCGGACCCGGCCCACAAGGGCATGTCGGTGCTGCTGGTCGAGAAGGGCACGCCCGGGTTCTCGGTGCTCAAGGACATCCCCAAGCTCGGCTACAAGGGGACTGAGTCCTGCGAGATCGTGTTCGAGGACTGCCGCGTCCCGGTCGAGAACCTCCTGGGCGGGGTCGAGGGGCGCGGCATGCAGCAGGTGCTCTCGGGGCTGGAGACCGGTCGGCTCAACGTCGGCGCTCGGGCGCTGGGCATCGCGCAGGCCGCCTACGACGCAGCGCTGGTCTACTCGCGCCAGCGGGAGGCCTTCGGCCAGCCGATCTCGGACTTCCAGGCGATCCAGATCAAGCTGGCGGACATGGCGACGAAGATCCAGGCAGCGCGGCTGCTCATCTACTGGGCCGCCTCCAACGCCGACAAGGGCCAGCGCGTCGACATGCAGTCGGGCATGGCCAAGCTGTTCGCCTCCGAGGTGGCGGTGGAGGTCGCGCTGGACGCGATGCGCATCCACGGCGGCTACGGCTACTCGCAGGAGTTCGTCGTCGAGCGGCTCTACCGCGACGCCCCGCTCATGACCATCGGCGAGGGCACCAGCGACGTCATGCGGATGGTGATCGCTCGCTCGCTCGTGTCGGGCAAGGAGAGCATCGGCTGACGACTCACCCGTGTGGTGGCCGCGCAGCACCCGACGTCGATGGAAGGCTGAGGCACATGACGACCGCTCGCTCCTACCTGTACGTCCCGGGTGACAAGCCCGAGGTGCTCGCCAAGGCCCTCGGTCGCGGCGCCGACGCCCTCATCGTGGATCTCGAGGACGCCGTGGCGCCCTCGGGCAAGGACGCGGCCCGGGTCATCGTCGCCGAGTTCCTCGCGGGGCTGCCGCCGGCCGATGAGGCCGAGGTGGAGATCTGGGTCCGGGTCAACGGCGAGGGCATCGCCCCCCTCGACATCGACTGGGTCGCCTCGCCGGCCCTGCGTGGCTTCGTGCTGGCCAAGACCGAGCGCCCGCTCGACGTGGAGAACGCCGCCGCGGCCTGCTCGCGCCAGGAGGTGCGCCTCGGGATCATGGGCGGGTCCTTCTCGCTCGTGCCCCTGCTCGAGTCGGCCTCGGCCGTGCTCGACGCCCGAGCCATCGCCGCCAGCTCCTCCCGCGTGGCGCGCCTCCAGGTGGGTGAGGCCGACCTGCGCGCCGACATCGGGGTGACCCCGGGCGACGACGAGCGGGAGCTGCTCGCCGTTCGTTCCCTGATCGTCCTCGCCTCCGCGGCGGCCGGCATCGACCCGCCGGTGGGTCCGGTGTCCACCAACTTCCGCGACCTCGACGCCCTGCGCACCTCGACCGATGCGCTCGCCCGGCTCGGCTACGTCGGGCGCGCCTGCATCCACCCGGCGCAGGCGGCCGTCGTCAACGAGGTGTTCACGCCGACGGCCGAGGCCGTCGAGGCCGCGAGTGCGCTCGTCGAGGCCTTCGAGGCGGCCCAGGCCGCCGGCCAGGGGGTGTTCACCGACGAGTCCGGTCGCATGGTCGACCTGGCCGTGGTGCGACAGGCTCGCCGGACGCTGGAGCTCGCCCGCTGACCTTTCGTCCACCGGTAGGTCCGCGCGACGCGATCGTGGTCTCGACCGGCCTGTGCCAGGATCGCCGCCATGGCTGCTCCCGGCACCCCGACGCCCCCGTGGCCGCGAACGGACGGTCTCGCGCCCGCGCTGGCCCGCCTCGGTGAGGCGCTCGACTCCGTCCTGGACCGGCCTCCGGGAACGCGGGACGCGGTCGACGCGCGCGAGGTCTGGACGGCGGCCCTGACCCGGCCGCTGCCGGAGACCGGAGCGGGGGCCGAGACCACGCTCGAGGAGCTCGCGACGGTGGTCGTGCCGCACGGCACCAGGCTGGCCGATCCAGGGTTCTGGGGCTGGATCACCTCCGGTCCCACGACCCTGCCCGTCGCCGCGGCGACGGCCGCAGGAGTCGTGGGGGGCCAGCGCTACACCATCACCGCGTTCAACCTGCTCGAGGAGCAGTCGCTCGCCTGGCTGCGGGACCTGTGCGGCCTCCCGTCGGACATGCGCGGCGTGTGGTCGAGTGGCGGTTCGGTCGCCAACCTCGTGGCGCTCGGCGCGGCGCGCCAGCACGCGTACGAGCGCCACGGCATGGACCCCGCAGCCGACGGGACCTCGGGACTGCGCCCGGCCGTCTACGCGAGCAGCGAGGTTCATCACACGGTGCAGCGCGCCGCGGGAGTGCTCGGCCTGGGCCGGCGGGCCGTCCGGGTCGTGCCCGTCGACGGCCGCGGCCGGATGGACGTCGACGCCCTGCGCGAGCGGATCACCGCCGACGTCGGCGACGGCGTGACTCCGATCGCCGTCGTGGGCACGGCCGGTACGACCAATACCGGTGCGCTCGACCCGCTGCGCGCGGTGGGGGAGGTGGCCCGGCAGTTCGGCGCCTGGTTCCACGTCGACGGCGCGTACGGCTTGCCGGGGATCCTCGACGAGCGCATCGCCGACCGCTACGACGGTCTCGAGCTCGCCGACTCGGCCATCGTCGATCCGCACAAGTGGCTCAATGCTCCCGTGGGTGTGGCGGCCACCTTCGTCCGCGACCGGTCGCTGCTCGTGCGGGCCTTCACCCAGGAGCCGGCCGCCTACCTCGAGTCGATCGCCGGCGAGGACCACCTCGAGGTCGGGCACTCGCTGGAGGCGATGGGCGTCCCGTACCAGGACATGGCGGTGGAGCTGTCCGCACCGCCGCGCGGTGTCGTGGTCTGGAGCATCCTGCGCGAGCTGGGCAGAGACGGGGTCCGGGCACGCGTGCGAGCCGACAACGACCTCGCGACGCGGCTGGCCGGGCGTGCGCTCGCCGACGAGCGGCTCGAGCTCCTCATGGAGCCCGAGCTCTCGATCGTGGTGCTCCGCTACGCGGGGGATCCCGCTCGCCGGCTCGACGACGACGCGCTCGACGTGATCAACCTCGCGGTGCTGCGACGGCTGCGGCGCGAGACGCCGTGGCTGCCCAGCGACACCCGGGTGCGAGGGGTGGTCGCCCTGCGCCCGTGCTTCATCAACGCGCGTACGCAGCCGGAGATGGTGGACGCGTTCGCGGCCGAGGTGCGCCGGCTGGGCGACGAGCTGGCGGACGCGACCGCCGCCGACTTGGTGGCCACCCGCCGGTGACGGTGGTGGCTGCGGTCAGCCGAGGGCGTGCTCCACGCCGGTCCGTGCGGCGGGCACGGAGAAGAACCCGGCCCGGGTGAGCTCGAGCAGGTCGCCCGCGTCCCCGCCGCTCATGAGCTTCTCGGCCGCCTCGACGAGTGCCTCCACCTGGACGGTGGGCAGCGCGCGCCCGGCGTTGAGCCGGAACTTCACGAGCAGGTCCGAGCGGGTCAGCGGGTGCTCGGGGCCCCCGCGCGAGGAGTCCACGCGGTGCTCGAAGACCTCTCCGCTCGCCGTCTGGACCCGCAGCACCGCCGCGAAGGCCCGGGGGAAGATCTCGCTGGCGCGCTCGTCGGCGACGCAGCTGACCTTGGCGGCGAGATCGAGCACCTTCTCGTCGGCGTAGGTCTCTGCGGTGAAGTCGTCGAGGTAGAGGCCCAGCCCGCCCCCGCCGAGCAGCGCCCGGGCGATGGTGAAGGGCCCGGAGAACTTCGCGTGGTACGGAGTGCGCGGGCGGATCTTGTCCTCCCGCGGCTCGGCGATCGTGCGCAGCGTGGGCGAGGCGACGCCGAGCTCGACGGACACGATCTCGTCGGGGTCGAGGCCGTGGCGGCGCATCGCCAGCGCGCAGTCGATGCCGGGGTGGGTGAAGTGGTTGCTCGGGTAGGGCTTGTAGACGGTGCGCAGCAGCTCCCAGCGCTCGCCGAGCCCGTCGAGCATGGCGCCCGCGTCGTAGCGGCCGTCGAGGTAGGCCTGGAAGAAGCCGAACCGGCCCTCGAGCACGGTCGGGGGACCGGTGACGCCCTCCTGGGCGAGCACGGCGGCGGTGACCCCGCCGTGGGCGGCCCAGCCGCAGTGGATCCGCTTGACCGTGCCGCCGGTGCGGTTGGCCTCGATGACACCGGCGCCCATGGAGGCAGCGATGCCCATGGCCGAGGCGATCCCGTCGGAGTCGAGTCCGTAGAGCAGGCCGGCAGCCGCGGCGGCGCCGATCGTGCCGACGATCGACGTGGCGTGGAAGCCCTTCTCGAAGAACAGCGAGTTGCGGATGTCGACGAGGTAGGAGGCCATCCCGAGGCGGTTGGTGATCTCGATGCCGGCGGCGACCGCCGCGACGAGGTCCGTGCCGCGTGCGCCGGTCGCCTCCGCCGCGGCGAGCGCGGCGGGGACGATGGAGGCCGAGGGGTGCAGGACCGACGGCAGGTGGGTGTCGTCGAAGTCGAGCGCGTGCGCGAGCGTGCCGTTCACGAGCGCCGCCGAGGGTGCGGGCAGCCGCTCCTCGGAGCCGATCACGCCGGACTCGGCGATCCCGCCCCAGCGGGACATGGCCCGCAGCACCGCCTGGTCGGGCTCGGCCAGGGACGCGCTCTCGGCCCGGCCCGCGAGGCAGTTGCCCACGACGTCGAGGATCCGGTTGACCACGTCGTCGGAGACGTGGGCCGGCAGCCCCTCGTCGCGGCACGCGACCGCGAAGTCGGCCAGGAGCTGCACCTGCGTGCGCTCGTCGGTCATGACGATCCCCCGTTCGCGACGAGCGCCAACGGCCGGACAGGGCCGCCGGTCGCGCCCCGGACATTGAGCGGTGCCAGCACCAGCAGGCACTCGGCGACGCCGAGGTCCAGCAGCGGGTGCAGGCGCATCGTCTCCACGATGTTGATGCCGTGGTCGACGAGGAACATGCGGTGCACGGGCAGCAGCGCGTGGCCCGCGCCCGCCTTGATCTGCTCGAAGGCGATGGTCTCGCCCCCGGCGATGCGGACCCCGTTGTCGACGCACCACTGCGCCGCTCCCGTGTCGAGCCCGGGCACGCCGTCCTCGGCGCCGACGAAGGCGGCGCGGTCGTCCCAGCGCCGGGACCAGCCGGTGCCGATGAGGACCGCGTCGCCCGCGGCCACGGCCACCCCCGCGGCGTCGGCGGCGCCCTGGAGGTCCTCGGCGGTGACGCCGTACCCGGCGGGCAGAACGTCGGTCCCGTGCAACGCGGCGATGTCGAGGATCACCGCGCGCCCGACGTAGGGCGGGAAGGCGTCGATGCCCAGCTGCGCGAACCCCTCGTGCGACTGCACCGCGGCGGCGTCGACGTCGCCGTAGAGGCGACCGTCGTGCGAGACGTGGGCGAGCGCGTCGACATGCGTGCCGACGTGGCCACCGGTGACGATGATCTCGTTGGCCGCCGATCCGCCGTCGGCGCGCACGTAGTCGCCGTGACGGCGCTGGAGCGCCATCTGGAACGGCGGGTGGTTGGGCGACTGGGGCATGCCGCGGAACATCGGCTGCGCCAGGTCGACGACCGTCGCGTCGGCGAGCGCCGCTGCGATGTCCCCGATGGTGGAGGTCACGTGCGTTCCTTCCTCAGACGGTCCCGTCGGCCGCGAGGCCGTCGAGTTCGTCGTCCGTGAGCCCGAGGAGCTCGGCGAGCACCTCGCGGGTGTCCGCCCCGTGGGGGCGGCCCGTCCACCGGATGCGGCCCGGGGTGTCCGAGAGCCGGTAGAGGACGTTCTGCATGCGCACCGGTCCCAGCACCGGGTCCTCGACCGCCGTGATGGTGTCGAGAGCCGTGTACTGGGGGTCGGTGAACACGTCGCTGATGTCGTAGATCGGGGCGACCGCGGCCTGGGCCTCCTCGAAGGCCTTGATGACCTCGTGCTGGTCGCGCTCGGCGATCCAGCCGCCCACGTAGGAGTCGAGCTCCTCGGCGTGCTCGGCGCGGGTCGAGCCGGAGGCGAACCAGGGCTCGTCGATGACCTCGGGGTGGCCGACGAGGTGCATGACCCGCTCGGCGATGGACTGGGCCGAGGTGGAGATCGCCACCCACTTCTCGTCGCGGGTGCGGTAGGTGTTGCGCGGGGCGTTGTTGACCGAGCGGTTGCCCGTTCGCTGCTGGATGATCCCGAGCTGGTCGTAGACCATCGGCTGCATCCCGAGGATCGTGACGATCGGCTCGATGATGGCGAGATCGATGACCTGGCCGAGGCCGGACCCGCCCGGACGGTCGCGCTCGTAGAGAGCGGTCATGACCGCCTGAGCGGTCGTGAGCGCGGAGATGCCGTCGGCGAGGCCGAACGGCGGGAGCGTCGGGGGACCGTCCGGCCAGCCGGTGATGGAGGCGAACCCGCTCATCGACTCGGCCAGGGTGCCGAACCCCGGGCGCGAGGAGTACGGCCCGGTCTGGCCGAAGCCGGTGACCCGGGCGACGACGAGGCGCGGGTTGGCCTCGTGCAGCCGGGCGGGGGACAGGCCCCAGCGCTCCAGCGTGCCGGGCCGGAAGTTCTCGATGAGCACGTCGGCCTCGGCGACCAGCCGCAGCAGGAGCTCGGCGCCGGCCTCGGTGTTGAGGGCCAGGGTGACGGTGCGCTTGTTGCGGCCCAGGCTCGTCCACCACAGCGGGACGCCGTCCTTGGAGGGTCCGTGGCTGCGCGCCGGGTCGGCCTTGGTCGGGTGCTCGACCTTGATGACCTCGGCGCCGTAGTCGCTCAGGATGGTGGCCGCGAGCGGACCGGCGAACAGCGTGGCGACGTCGACCACGCGCACCCCGGCGAGGGGTGCGGGTCGGGCCGTCGCCGCGTCCTCGGTCATGCTCGGGTCGTCCTCCCTGCCGGTCCGGCCTCGCCCCCGACGCGCGGGTCGCGCGCCGGACGGGGGCACCGCCGCGCCCGGTGGCCGGTCGGACCGTCGAGCAATGGTCTGACTGTTCCACCAGGCGAAACTGTATTCCGCTAACGTACACACAACACGGTTCTCCGTCACGACCCACGCACGGCCAGCAACAGTGGAACGCTGTGTCGTTCTGTGGAACAGTATGCCGTGACGGGCGGGCGGAGGCCAGCCCTCGCGCACCCGAGGAGGGTGAGGATGACCACCGCACCGGTTGTGGGCAGCCAGACGATCGCGACGGTCGAGCGTGCCGCCGACGTGCTCACCCTGTTCGCCCGCGCCGATGACGCCACCCTCGGCGTCACCGAGATCGCCCAGTCCCTCGGGCTGTCCAAGGCGGCCGTGCACCGCATCCTCGCCTCGCTGCGCAGCCGCAGCTTCGTCGAGCTCCACGAGGACTCCCGCCGCTACTCGCTCGGCCCGGCCTCCTTCGAGCTGGGACTGTCCTACCTCGCCCGCATCGACGTGCGATCCCTCGCCGCGCCCGAGCTGGCCTGGCTCTCGCGCGAGACGCAGGAGACCGCCACGCTCTCGGTCCTCGCCGGCGACGGTCGGATCTACGTCGACCAGGTCACGCCGCCGCGCGAGATCGTCATGAGCGTGCCGCTCGGCCAGCGCTTCCCGCTGCATGCGGGGTCCTCGAGCAAGGCGCTGCTGGCGTTCCTGCCCAACGACGAGGTGGAGAACTACCTCCAGGGGCAGCTGCGTCAGTTCACCGAGACGACCCGGACCGAGCCCGACGAGCTGCGTCGCGACCTCGCCCAGATCCGCAGCCGCGGTTTCGCGACCAGTGCGGGGGAGCGCCAGGCCGGCGCGGCGTCCGTGGCCGCGCCGGTGCTCGACCACTCCGGCCGCCCGATCGCAGCCATGAGCGTGTGCGGGCCGGCGGAGCGCCTCGCCGCCGAGCTCGACCACGCCGCCGCGCTCCTGATGGAGTCGGCGGCCCGCGTGTCCGTCCGCCTGGGGCACCGCCCCAAGGCCGACACCTAGGACTCGACCCTGCCCGGGCCGCCGGAGCCCAGGTCCCGCGGCAGGGTCGTCACCGACATCCGGCGTACGACCATCGAGTGAGGGACACCCATGGAGCTCTCGGACAAGACCGCCCGCCAGATCTGGGACGACGTCAAGGCCAACCCCAACCGCGCCCGGTTCGGGTTCGGGCGCAAGGCCGTCCTCGTGAACGTGGACCTCCAGAAGGCCTACACCTCGGTCGGCGAGTTCGCGACCGCCTACGAGACCGATCCCCGTCAGATCGAGCACGTGAACCAGCTGGCGGCCGGGTTCCGCGAGCTGGGGTGGCCGGTCGTCTGGACCCGCGTGTCCTATCTCGAGTCCGGCGAGGACGCCGGGGCGTGGGGCACCCGGACCGACACGCCCGACTCGCTGCAGAACATCAAGTACGGATCGGTGCGCGCGGAGTTCGACGAGCGCTGCGACATCGCCGGGTCCGACGTCGTCTACACCAAGCGGATGCCGTCGCCGTTCTTCGAGACCCCGCTGCAGTCCCTGCTGGTCTGGCACCAGGTGGACACGGTCGTCCTCACGGGCGGATCGACGTCCGGGTGCATCCGCGCGGGCGCCGTCGACTCCCTGTCACGCGGCTACCGCACGATCGTCCCCGAGCAGTGCGTGGCGGACAAGCACGAGAGCTACCACTTCGCGAACCTCACCGACCTCATGCTCAAGTACGCCGACGTCGTGGACGTCGCGGAGGTCCTCGACTTCCTGGACCAGAGGAAGGGAGCAGGCGCATGACCGAGTCCGTCGAGACCCGCGAGGGCCTGGACTACTACCGGCCCTGGCCCTACGACCAGCGCCCCAGGATCGAGTGGCCCGGCGGCGCGAGGATCGCGCTGTGGGTGGCGCCGAACATCGAGGTCTACGAGCTCAATCCCCCCGCCAACGCCTACCGCACGCCCTGGCCGTACCCGTTCCCCGCGGTCCCCGGCTACTCCATCCGCGACTACGGCAACCGGGTCGGGCACATGCGCCAGATGCGCCTGCTCGACAAGTACGGCATCCGCGGGTCGATCTCCCTGAGCAGCGCGCTCATCGACCACCACCCCGAGATCATCGAGCTGTGCAAGGAGCGTGAGTGGGAGTTCTTCTCCCACGGCATCTACAACACGCGCTACACCTACGGGCTCACCGAGGACCAGGAGCGCTCGCTCATCCAGGACTCGATCGACTCGATCCGCCGGGCGACGGGCGAGGCGCCCGTGGGCTACCTCGCTCCCGCGCTCTCGCACTCCGAGCAGACCATCGACCTGTGGGCCGAGGCGGGCGGGATCTACACCTGCGATCTCTTCCACGACGACCAGCCCACGCCGATCGACGTGCGCAGCGGCAAGCCGTTCGTGTCCATTCCGTACTCCCTCGAGCTCAACGACACGATCGCCTACGTGGTGAACAAGGTGGAGCCGCGCCGCTACGGGCAGATGATCAAGGACGCCTTCGACCGCCTGTACGCCGAGGGCGCCACGTCCGGCACGGTCATGTGCATCCCCACGCACAACTACCAGGTCTCGACGCCGCACCGGCTGCGCGCCTTCGAGGAGGCGCTGGAGTACATCACCGGGCATCCCGACGTGTGGGTCACCACCGGTCGGGAGATCGCCGAGCACTACCTGGCCAACCACTACGACGCCGCGCTCGCGAGCATCGACGCGGTGAACGGAGGGCCCCGCTGATGGCCTGGACGACGCCGGCCGCCTCCGGCCCGCTGGACTACCCCAACCGCCACTACGGCAACGACCACGACCGCTACGAGTGGTCGATGCTCACCGACCGTCCCCCGCTGACCTGGCCGGAGGGCGACGGCCTGGCGGTCGTCGTCGTGGTGCCGCTTCAGTTCTTCCCGCTCAACCCGACGGGCAGGCCCGTCAAGGTCCAGGGCAACATGACGATGCCCTACCCCGACCTGCGCCACTACACCCTGCGCGACTACGGCAACCGCGTTGGCGTGCACCGGGTGCTGTCGGCGCTGGACGCGGCGTCGGTCGTCCCCACGTTCGCCGTGAACACGCGGCTGTTCGAGCGCGAGCCGCTCCTGCGCGACCGGATCGTGGCCCGCGGCGACGAGATCATGTGCCACTCGTGGTCCATGGACACCCCGCACGCGGGCGGCCTCGACGAGGCGGACGAGCGCGAGCTCGTGCAGCGCTCCGTCGGCCGCCTCCGCGAGCTGACGGGCGCCCCCGTCCGGGGGTGGCTGTCGCCGGGCAAGCTCAACTCGCCCAACACACCCGACCTGATCGCCGCGGAGGGGATCGAGTACTTCTGCGACTGGGTCAACGACGAGGTCCCCTATCGCTGGAACGTCGCCTCGGGCGAGCTGTGGTCGATGCCCCTGTCGACGGAGATCTCCGACACCTTCACCCTCATCGACAACCTCCACTCGGAGGAGTCGTGGGCCGACCAGGTGTGCGACGCGGCCGATCTGCTCCACGCCGAGGCGTCCGAGCAGGGCGGGCGCGTCCTGAGCCTGACCCTCACCCCGTGGCTGCTGGGCCAGCCGCACCGGGTCAAGCACCTCGAGCGCGTCCTCGACCACGTCACCGCCCTGCCGGGCGTGTGGTCGACCAGCGCCTCGTCGGTCATCGACTCCGCACGGGCCCAGGTCTCCGGCTGAGCGGGGCGGCGCACCGTCGATCGCCCCCGCGGGCCGCGGCCGTGGCCTAGCCTGTGCCGGACGGATTCGGTGCGTTGCGGAGGATGCGATGAGCGACAAGAGCCTGGTCGAGTTCCTGGGCGGGATCGACCTGTTCGGCGGACTGTCCCACCGCGTCCTCGAGCGCGTCGCCGACCGGGGGACGATGCGGGAGTTCGCGCCGGGGGCGGTGCTCGTCGCCGAGGGCGAGGCGGTGTCGGGCTTCCACGCCTTCAACCCGCGCGGGGCCGAGCTCTCGGTGCTCCGCACGGGCAGCGCCGAGGTCCGCATCGGCGGCACCGTCGTCACCACCGTGGGGCCGGGTGACTACGTCGGAGAGCTCTCGCTCGTCGACGGCGGTCCGCGCACGGCCGAGGTGACGGCCGGTCCCGACGGCGTCACCGCCTTCGCCCTGTCGAAGTGGGCGTTCGAGCAGCTGCTGGACTCCCATCCCGAGGTCGCGGTGCCCATGCTGCGGGTCGTGGTCTCGCGCCTGCGGGAGGCCGAGCGGTCGTGACCTCCGGACCGGACCCCGGCCCGGCTCCGCTGCCGGTCGTCCTCCGCCGCGGTCCGGCGCTTCCCGGCGCGGTCGAGGGTCCCCTGGACGTGGCGCTCGGCGCGGCCGTCGTCCTGGTCCGCCCGCTCGTACGGGTCGGTGGGGCCGCCGGGAAGGCCGTCTCGCCGGTCGTCCGGGGCGCGGCCGAGCTGATCCTCCGGCCGCCGTTCCTGGCGCCGTCGTGGACCCTGGGAGCTGTGGTCGACCGCCTGGGGGACCGCGGCCGACGGATCCGCTACGCGGCGGGGGAGGACCTCACCACGCTGACCGGCCAGTCCCTGGACGTGGTCATGCCCTCGGTCGTCGCACCGGTGCTCGACCGTCTCGACCTGACCGGGATCGTGCTCGACCGGGTCGACCTCGAGCGCCTCGTCGTCGCGGTGCTCGACACCATGGACCTCACCACCGTCGTGCTCGACCGCGTCGACCTGCACGCGATCGTGGAGGCGGCGCTGGACTCCCTCGACCTCAACGAGGTCGTCCGCAGCCGGGTGGACCTGGCCGGCATCGCAGAGGAGGTCATCGACGAGGTGGACCTCCCCGAGATCATCCGGGACTCCACGACGGGTGTGGCCGCCGAGGTCGTCGATGCCACGCGCATGTCCGCCGTGAGCGCGGACGAGCTGGTGAGCCGGTGGGTCGACCGGTTCCTGCAGCGCCGCAGGGAGCGCCGGACGCAGGTGAACAACGTGCGCCTGGACAACGAGCCCGCGCCGGACGCCGGTTCGGACGACGCGGATGAGGCCGAACCGGGCGCTGGGGGGCAGCCGTGACCGAGCGGCGGATCGACCCGCTCAAGCCAGGGGCGCGCGCGATCCAGGGCCTGCGGGCCGGTGTGGTCACCCGCACCGTCGCGGGCGCGCTGGACTACGTCCTGGTCCTCGGTGCCACGGTCGGGTCCTACCTCGGCGTCGTGATCATCACCTTCCTGGTCAACCCGATCGACTACACGGTGCCGACGTGGCCGTTCTTCTGGTTCCTGTTGCTCGGGTTCGGCTACCTCGTCGCGTACCTCTGGATCTCCTTCGCGACGAGCGGACGCACGATCGGCTCCCGCGTCATGGGCGTCCGGGTCGTGGGGCTGCGGGGCGGACGCATGCACTGGGGCCCCGCGCTGCTGCGGGCGCTGTTCGTCGTCGCCTTCCCGGTGGGCCTGTTCTGGGCGGCGGTGAGCCGCGAGAACCGGTCCGTGCAGGACATCGTGCTGCGGACGTCGGTGATCCACGACTGGCCGGTGCCGCCGGACCAGGTGGCCATCGACGACGTCGAGCTCAAGCGGCTGGACTGATCACGACGAAGGCCCGGACCCCCACGGGGATCCGGGCCTTCGTGATGCCGGGGGCGGACTACATGCCGTCGCCGTCCCAGCGGCCGCGGCTGCGGCTGCGGACGGGGAGCGAGGAGATGATCGGCGCGGGGTAGGGGTCGCCGGGGGTCCACACGCGTCCGGCGCCCCAGTTGTGCGCGTTGGCGTCGGTGCGCTCGTCGGGGTGCTCGAGCAGCTGCGGGTCGCGACCCCAGTCGGTTCCGGGCAGCTGCGCGGGGTCGACCGCGCCGTAGTGCACGTGGCCCTCCTCGCCCGGCACGTGCTCGTGGCTGTGGTCGTGGTCGCCGTGACCGCCCTGCAGGTTGGCGGCGTCGATCGCCTTGGCGATGGCCACGAGCGAGTGGTCGGCGCCCTGGCCGTGGGCGACGTAGCCGGGGTCGATGTTGCCCTGGTCGCGCTGCCACTGCGCCGAGTTGACCAGGTCGCGCAGGTCGGCGTCGCTGCGCCACGTCGGCCCGCGCCCGAGGTCGTGGGTCGACTGCGACCAGCGCATGCGGGTGCCGTCGGGGCCGTAGTTGACCGCCTCGCCGCCCCAGCGCACCCACTCGTTCTGCGTGTACCAGTTGAGCAGCTCGCCGTCGGAGCGCAGCAGCCAGGTCGCGCCGCCCTCCATCGTGGTGAAGTGGCCGTGCTTCACCCGGGCGGGGCGGAAGAAGTAGGTGCCGAGGTCCAGGGTGCCGAAGTTGTACTCCATGTGGCCCTGGGTGGTGTACGCCTCCTCGTAGCACGGGTGGTGCGCGAGCCGGTGGTCGGTCCACCCCTCGGCGGCGTGCACCAGGCGGGTGTAGAAGCCGGTGACCGGGTCGACGTGCAGGTACTTGATGTAGAGGCCCGGCATGGGCCCGGGGTTGGGCACCGCGTCGAACTGCATCGCCTCGGTGTCGATGACGATGACGTCCTCGCGGGCGTCCGCCCAGCGTGGCGCGTCCACCGAGTCGACCGGGTCGAAGCCGGCGTCGCCGTACTCGCGGTAGTGCAGGATCTCGGTGCCCTCGGCGAAGCGGATCGACTCGGCCGGCACACCCCTGGGCACGTAGACGTAGCCGCCCTTGCCGATGACCCGGTCG
>JAHECT010000111.1 GCA_024641605.1 Micrococcales bacterium | reverse complement strand
ACCCCGTCCACGAGGATGCGCCCGCCGTGCTCGTGGACGATGGCCGCGGCGCGGGCGAGGTCGGGCACGTGACCGGTGAGGTTGCTCGCCCCGGAGATCGCGACCCACCGGGTGCGGCCGTCGCGGCAGAGGTCGGCGAGCGGCTCCACGTCGAGGGTGCCGTCGACCGGGTCGACCGGCAGCAGCTCCACCGTCGCGCCGACGTCGCGGGCGGCGAGCACCCACGGCGTGACGTTGGAGTCGTGGTCGAGCTGGGTGCAGACGATGCGGTCGCCCGGCTCCCAGGTGCGTGCCAGGGCCCGGGTGAACGCGAACATGAGGTTCGTCGTGCTCGGGCCGAACACGACCTCGTCCGGGCGGGCACCCACGAGCCGGGCCACGCTCTCGCGCGCCGCGGCCACCACCTCGTCGCTCGCCCTGCTCGCGTCGAAGAATCCCCCGAGGTTGGCGGGTGCCGGCGAGCGCAGGTAGTCGTGAATCGCCTCGGCGCACGTGTCGACGGGCAGCGTCCCCGCCGGGCCGTCGAAGCGGACCCAGCCGTCGGACAGGCCGGGGAAGCGGGAGCGCACGTCGGTCATGGCCGCATCCTGGCAGGTGCGGTCACGCCTGCTCCGCCTCGAGCCGCGCACCGAGCTCGTCGGCCACCTCGAGGATCGAGCGGACGTCGTCGTCGGTCGTGCGGAAGTTCACCAGGCACGGCCGCAGGCAGGCGGCACCATCGATCACCGCGCTCGTGAGGTAGACCCGGCCGTCCAGCTGCATCAGCCGCGCCAGGCGCATGTTGTGCCGGTCCGCGTCTCCCGCGGCCGGGACACGGCGGAACGGGACGATGGACAGGTCCGGTCGACCCAGGACCGGTTCCATGCGGGGGTGGGCGACCACCTCGTCGTAGAGCTCCTGGGCCTGGCGCAGGTTCTCGGCGATGGCCGTCCGGAACGGGTTGGCGCCGTGGGCGCGCAGGGCCAGCCACAGCTTGAGCGACCGGAAGGGCCGGGAGTACTCGAGGGTGGAGTCCACGGGGTGGGCGTAGCCCTCCTCCTCCACCATGTAGGACGCCTCGTGGGCGAACGCCGCGCGCAAGGTGGCGCCGTCGCGCACCATGAGCACGCTGCACGCCTTGGGCACGAACAGCCACTTGTGCGCGTCCACGGTGACCGAGTCCGCGCGTTCGAGGCCGTGGAAGAGCGGGGAGGCGGTCATGGTGGCCGCGGCCGGCAGGCCGTAGGCGCCGTCCACATGGAGCCAGATCCCGTGCTCGGCGCACACGTCGGCGATCTCCCCGATGGGGTCCACCGCACCCGTGAGCGTGGTGCCCGCCGTCGCCACGACCGCGACGGGAACCGCGCCCGCGGCGAGGTCGGCCTCGACGAGGCGGCGCAGCTCGGCCGGGTCCATCCGGCGCCGGTCGTCGATGGGCACGGCCCGGAGGTTGTCCCGGCCGAGCCCGAGGACCTCCACCGCGCGCTCGACGCTGGAGTGCGCGTCGGCGCTCGCGTAGACCACGGGGCTGCTCGACCCGACGCCGCTCCGGCGGCTGTCGGGCAGGGCCCGCGTGCGGGCGGCCGCGAGGGCCGTGAGGTTGGAGACCATGCCGCCGCTGGCGAACGTGCCGGTCTCCGCCGGGTAGCCGACCAGCTCGCCGACCCAGCGCAACGTCTGCTGCTCGACGAGGTAGGCGGCGCCGCTCTCCGCGGCGAGGTTGACGTCGTGCGAGGCGGCCAGCGCGTCGCCGAGGACCGCCGACCCGAGCCCGGAGGACCCGACGTAGCCGAAGTACCGGGGACGCGACTGGGCCAGGCTCTCGTCCAGGACACCGGCGGCGTCGTCGAGGGCCTGCCGAAGCCCGACCCCGTTGGAGGGCAGGGTGCCCGAGACCAGCTCGGCGACTGCGCCCGACATCGACGGCTGGTCCGGGCGAGCGCGGTCGAAGCTGCGCCACGTGTCGCGCAGCAGGTCCAGGCCGTGCTCGAGCGCCTCGTCCCGCTCGCGCGCGAGCTCGGAGGCCAACCAGGTCATCGCAGCGTGCTCCCCTCGGCGCCACCGGGCCGGCGCCGACCACGATCCTGCCAGCGGACGCGGCGCCCCGGAGCCGTTCGCCCCCGACGCCCGCGCCCGGCGGCCCTACCGGAGGAGGGACCGTGCGGCGACGATGCGCTGCACCTGGTTGGTGCCCTCGTAGATCTGGGTGATCTTGGCATCGCGCATCATGCGCTCGACGGGGTAGTCCTTGACGTAGCCGTACCCGCCGAGGACCTGCACCGCGTCCGTGGTGATCTCCATCGCGACGTCGGAGGCGAAGCACTTGGCGGCCGCGCCGAAGAAGGTGAGGTCGGCGTCGCCGCGCTCGCTCTTGGCGGCCGCGGCGTACACGAGCTGCCGTGCGGCCTCGAGCTTGATCGCCATGTCGGCGACCATGAACTGGATCCCCTGGAACTCGGCGATGGCCTTGCCGAACTGCTTGCGCTCCTTGGCGTAGGACGCGGCGTAGTCGAGCGCCCCCTGCGCGATGCCGATGGCCTGCGCGCCGATGGTGATGCGCGTGTGGTCGAGCGTCGCCATCGCGGTGACGAAGCCGGTGCCGACCTCACCGATACGGCGCGAGTCGGGGATGCGCACGTTGTCGAAGTAGAGCTCGCGGGTGGGGCTGCCCTTGATGCCCAGCTTGCGCTCGAGGGCGCCGTACGAGAAGCCCTCGTCGCCGTCCTCCACGACGAACGCGGTGATGCCGCCGCGGGTGCCCTTCTCCGGGTCGGTCACGGCCATGACGGTGTAGTACTTGGACACGCCGGCGTTGGTGATCCAGCGCTTGGCGCCGTTGATCACCCACTCGTCACCGTCGCGGACCGCGCGCGTCTTCATGGCGCCCGCGTCGCTGCCGGCCTCGGGCTCGGACAGGCCGTAGGAGAACATCCCCTCGCCGCGGGCGAGGGCCGGCAGGTAGGCCTGCTTGATCTCCTCCGAGCCCGCGATCATGAGCGGCAGCGAGCCGAGCTTGTTCACCGCGGGGATGAGCGAGCTCGAGGCGCAGGCCCGGGCGACCTCCTCGATCACGATGACGGCGGCGAGCGCGTCGCCCCCGGCGCCGCCGTACGCCTCGGGCACGTGGATGGCGTGGAAGTCGCTCGCCGTGAGCGCGGCGAGGACGTCGTGGGGGAACTCGCCGGTCTCGTCGATCTCGGCCGCTCGCGGGGCGATCTTGTCCGTGGCGAGGGCGCGCACCGCGTCCCGGAGCATCACGTGCTCCTCGGAGGGCCGGTACAGGTCGAAGTCGGGGTTGCCGAGGCTGGCCACGCCAGTTCCCTTCGTGGAGCTGCTGCAGGATCGACGGCCCGGGAGCCGTGCCACGAGTCTCCCACGGGCCCTCCGGGGACCGGCCCGAGGTCCCGCCTCGCCTAGACTCCCTGCGTGCCGCAGCCAGCCTTCACCCCCCGCAGGGTGACCGTCATCGGCTGCGGCTACCTCGGCGCCGTCCACGCGGCCGCGATGGCGACGCTCGGGCACGACGTGGTGGGGCTGGACACCGACGAGTCCCGCATCGCGCTCCTCGTGCAGGGCCGCACCCCGTTCTACGAGCCCGGGCTCGACGAGCTGCTCGCGGAGTCGCTGGCCACGGGCCGGCTGCGCTTCACCACCTCCTACGCCGAGGCCGCCGAGCACGGCGAGGTCCACTTCCTGTGCGTGGGCACTCCGCAGCGTCCGGACTCCAACGCTGCCGACCTCACCGCGGTGTTCGCCGCCGTGGGCAGCCTCGCCCCGCTGCTGGAGCGGCCCTGCCTGGTCGTGGGCAAGTCCACCGTCCCGGTCGGCACCGCCGAGGTGCTGCGCGAGCAGCTCGCGGCGACCGCACCCGCCGGCTCGGACGTTCGCCTGGTCTGGAACCCGGAGTTCCTCCGGGAGGGCTTCGCCGTCCGCGACACCCTCGAGCCGGACCGGCTCGTGGTCGGGGCCGACGACCCCGCGCACGCCGAGGAGCTCGCGGCGGTCTACGCGCCCATCCTCGAGCGCGGTACCCCCTGGCTCGTCGTGGACCTGGCCACCGCCCAGCTGGTCAAGAGCGCCGCCAACGCCTTCCTCGCCACCAAGATCTCCTTCATCAACGCCATGGCCGAGCTGTGCGAGGCGACCGGTGCCGACGTCGTGGCGCTCGCCGACGCGATCGGGCACGACGCCCGCATCGGACGGCGGTTCCTCGGCGCCGGCCTCGGCTTCGGCGGCGGGTGCCTGCCCAAGGACCTGCGCGGCTTCATGGCCCGGGCCGAGGAGCTCGAGGTCCCCGAGGCGCTTGCCTTCCTCAGCGACGTCGACGACATCAACCTGCGCCGCCGCCGGCACGCGGTCGACGTCGCCGTCGAGCTCCTCGACGGCGACCCCGCGGGCAAGCACGTCGCCGTGCTCGGCGCCGCGTTCAAGCCCGACAGCGACGACATCCGCGACTCCCCCGCCCTCGACGTCGCTGACGCCCTGCACGACCTCGGCGCCCACGTCGTCGTCCACGACCCACGAGCCCTCGACAACGCCCGCCGCACCCGCCCCGAGCTCACCTACGCCGACGACCCCCTCGACGCCGTCCGCGGCGCCCACGTCGTCCTGCATCTCACCGAGTGGGCCGACTACCGCGCCCTCGACCCCGTCGAGCTCGCCGGCCTCGTGGCCGTGCCGCGCGCCCTGGACGCGCGCAACAGCCTCGACGCCCCCCGCTGGCTCGCGGCCGGCTGGGACCTGCGCGCCCTCGGCCGCCCCCGGCTGAGCGATCAGGTGCGGGCGTGAGCCGGGACCCCGACCGCTACGGCGACGAGACCACGATCGACCGGCTGCTCGGCTCCACCGAGGTGTGGGCCGTCGTCGGCCTGGGGCCGAACGCGGAGCGCTCGGCCTACGGGGTGGCCCGGGTCCTGCAGGCCAAGGGCAAGCGCATCGTCCCGGTCCACCCGCGCGCCGCCACCGTGCACGGCGAGCAGGGCTACGCCACGCTGGCTGACGCCGTGTTCGCGGTCGGGTCGATCGACGTCGTCGACATGTTCGTGAACTCCCGACGCGTGGGGGACCTGGTCGATCAGGCGATCGCCGTCGGCGCGCGCGCAGTCTGGCTCCAGGTCGGGGTCGTCGACGAGGCCGCCGCCGCGCGCGCCCGCGCGGCGGGGCTCGACGTCGTCATGGACGCCTGCCCCAAGATGGAGCTGGCCCGCCGCGGCCAGCTCTGAGGCTCACACCGAGTACGGCCACTCGGCGAGCAGGTAGGCGCTCCAGCGCGCCGAGAGGGCGAGCAGGATCAGCCCGCCCACCCACACGAGAGGCCGCGGCACCCGGGCGACCCACCGCCCCGGCTCGACGAAGAGCGGGAGGGCCACCAGGAGGAAGCGCGGCTTGACGTGCGCGTAGGCCGCGCCGCCCAGCCCCATGAGGAGCGCCCCCGCGGTGTAGACCACCTCGCGCGCCGGGGGGCGCGACCGGAGCAGCGCGAGGAGCAGCACGAGCGCGCCCGCCGCCGCAGCGACTGCGACGACGTACGTCGGCACCTGCGCCGCGCGGCCGCCGGTGAGCACGTCCTGCACCACCGACCAGAAGCTGCGACCGCCGTCGAAGCCGCCGCGCCACACCGTGGCCTGCAACCACAGCCAGCCGTCCCAGCGACCCGTCACCAGCGCCACGTGCCCGAGCGACACGAGAAGACCGGTCGAGGCCAGAGCCACGACGGGCACGGACCGCCGCCACCCCGCCCTCGCCAGCACCACCCCCACGACGAGGGCGACGAGCAGCGCGGCGCCCGTGGGGCGGGTCAGCCCCGCGAGGGCGCAGGCGGTCGCCGCCCACCACCAGCGCCCCCTCTGCATGGCCAGGAGGCAGCCGGCCACGGCCGCGCAGAACAGCGCCTCGCTGTAGGCCATGGACAGGACCACGGACGACGGCCACAGGCACCACAGCGCGACCGAGGCCACCGCCCCCCGGTCGCCGGCCCGGTCCCGCGCCCAGGCCGCCATGAGCCCCGCCGCGACCGCACCCGCGACGACGGACGCGGCCACCGCCGCGACGCGGACGTCGCCGGCCCACGAGAGGGCGCGGATCGTGGCCGGGTAGAGCGGGAAGAAGACCAGGTTCGTCGTCGTCGTGAACGTCCCGTCCGCCGCGAGCGGCGGCACCGGGTCGTAGCCGTCCGTGGCGAGGGACAGGTAGCTCTGCCCGTCCTTCTTGACCAGCAGGTCCAGGAGGGAGAGACCCTCCTGGCCCGCGACGATCGCCGCGGCCACCACCGTCGCCGCGCGGCTGATGAGGAACACGACCACCGCGGCGACCACGACCCGCCGGCCCCGCAGGTCGGGTGCCGCCACCGGAGCGGTCACGCCCCGACCCCTCAGTCCGCGACGGACCGGCGGACCGAAGCGCCCTTCGCCCGCGCAGCGGCCTCGAGCTCACGCTGGAACGTGGTCATCCGCTCACGCAGGTCCGCCCCGCGCTCGTCGTCGCCCGCGGCCAGGACGCGCACCGCGAGCAGGCCGGCGTTGCGGGCGTTGCCCACGGCCACGGTCGCGACGGGGACCCCGGCCGGCATCTGCACGATCGACAGCAGCGAGTCCAGGCCGTCGAGGTGCGCCAGCGGGACCGGGACGCCGATCACCGGGAGCGGAGTGACTGAGGCGAGCATGCCGGGCAGGTGCGCTGCACCTCCGGCCCCGGCGACGATCACCCGCAGCCCGCGCTCGGCGGCGCGGGCGCCGTACTCGAGCATCGCCGTCGGCATCCGGTGCGCCGAGACGACGTCGGCCTCGAACGGGACGCCGAACTCCTCGAGCGCCGCCGCGGCCGCCTGCATGGTGGGCCAGTCGCTGTCCGAGCCCATGACCACACCGACCAGGGGGCGTGCCGTGTCACTCATCGATGACTCCCGTGAGGTAGTCGGCCGCGTGATGCGCCCGGTCGAGCAGGTCGGCGAGCTCGGCGCCCACCACGGTCACGTGACCGACCTTGCGGCCGGGGCGGACCTCCTTGCCGTACATGTGGACGCGCAGCCCGGGGTCGCGCGCCATGCAGTGCAGGAACGCGCGGTACATGTCCGGATGCTCGCCGCCGAGCACGTTGACCATCACGGACCACGGCGCCCGGGCCGACGGGTCCCCCAGCGGCAGGTCGAGCACGGCCCGGAGGTGGTTCTCGAACTGGGAGGTGACCGCACCGTCGAGGCTCCAGTGGCCTGAGTTGTGCGGACGCATCGCGAGCTCGTTGACGAGCACGCGCCCGTCGCGGGTCTCGAACATCTCGACCGCGAGCATCCCCACGACGTCGAGGACCTTGGCGACGGTGAGCGCGGCCTCCTGCGCCGCCACGGCCTCGACGGCGGTGAGCCCCGGCGCGGGCGCGACGACCTCGGTGCAGATCCCGTCCGTCTGCACGGTCCGCACGACCGGGTAGGCCACGGCCTGTCCGTGCGGGCTGCGGGCGACCTGGGCGGAGAGCTCCTGGACGAAGTCGACCCGCTCCTCCACGAGCCACCGCGCGCCCGGTGCGAGCACGGCGGAGGACATGACCTCGCCGGCGGCGGCCACGTCGTCGACCATCCAGACGCCACGGCCGTCGTAGCCCCCCCGCGACACCTTGAGCACGACCGGCCAGCCGGCCGAGGAGGCGAAGTCGGCCACGTCGTCCGGGCTGGCGGCCTCGGTCCAGCGCGGACAGGGGACGCCCGCGCGTTCGAGGGCGGCGCGCATGACGAGCTTGTCCTGCGCGTGCGCGAGGGCGGCCGGTCCGGGTCGTACGGCGATGCCGTCGGCCTCGAGGGCCAGCAGGTGCTCCGGCGGGACGTGCTCGTGGTCGAAGGTCACCACGTCGCAGCCGGCGGCGAAGGCGCGGAGGGCGTCGAGGTCGTCGTGGCGGCCCAGGCGCACGTCGCGCACGGCCTGGGCGGCGCT
>JAHECT010000110.1 GCA_024641605.1 Micrococcales bacterium | reverse complement strand
CCGCTCGCGCGAGCTGCACGCGGCGCGGCGCGGCGCCGACGACCCGCTCGCCGCCGCTGCCCGGCGCATCGAGGCGGCCCTCGCCGCAGGCGAGATCACGCGCGAGGAGGTCGCCGAGGCAGTGGGCCGGCTCTCGGCGCGCCCGGTGTTCACCGCCCACCCGACCGAGGCCGCCAGGCGCTCGGTCCTGCTCAAGCTGCGCGGCATCGCCGATCTCCTGGACCGGGCCCAGGCCGAGGGGGTCGACCTCGACGACCCCCGGGTGACGCGGCGGGCGGCCGAGCTCGTGGACCTGCTGTGGCAGACCGACGAGCTGCGCCTCGACCGTCCCGAGGTGCTCGACGAGGCGCGCAACGCGCTGTACTACCTCGACGACCTCGCGCGCGGCCCGGTCGCCGACGTGCTCGAGGACCTCGCCGACGCCCTCGCGAGCGTGGGGGTGGAGCTGCCCGCCGACGGCCGGCCGCTGTCGTTCGGCTCATGGATCGGCGGCGACCGCGACGGCAACCCCTTCGTCACCCCCGACGTGACCGGACGGGTCGTGGACCTCGTCCGCGACCATGCGGTGCGCGACCTGCTGCCCGTGGTCGACCGGCTGCTCGAGGACCTGTCGGTGTCGCAGCGCTGGAACAGCGCGTCCCCCGAGCTGCTGGCGTCGCTGGAGTCCGACCTCGCGGCGCTCCCCGACCTCGACCCCCGCTACCGGCGGCTCAACGCCGAGGAGCCCTACCGGCTCAAGCTCACCTGCGTGCGCGCGAAGCTCGTGCACACCCGCGAGCGCATCAGCGAGGGCGGTCAGGTGCGCTCGGGACGGGAGTACGCCACGACGCGGGAGCTGCTCGAGGACCTCCTGCTCGTTCGCGACTCCCTGCTGCGCCACCACGGCGAGCTCGCGGCCCGCGGCGTCGTCGATCGTGCGATCCGCACGGTGGCCGCGTTCGGCCTGTCGCTGGTGACCCTCGACGTCCGGGAGCACTCCGCCGCGCACCACGAGGCCGTGGCCGTGCTCGTGGACCGCCTCGGCGAGCAGGGCTGGCGCTACGAGGACCTGCCGCGTGAGCACCGCACCCGGCTGCTGTCGGCCGAGCTCGCGTCGCGGCGACCGCTGGCGCCGACCCCGCCTCCGCTGGAGGGTTCGGCGCTCACGACGTACCGCACCTTCGTCTCCGTGCGCGAGATCCTCGACCGGCACGGGCCCGAGGTCTGCGAGAGCTACATCATCTCGATGACCAAGGGCGTCGACGACGTGCTCGCGGCCGTGGTCCTCGCGCGCGAGGCGGGCCTCGTCGACCTGGGCGCGGGCGTGGCGCGCATCGGCTTCGTCCCGCTGCTCGAGACCGTCGACGAGCTGCGCCGCGCCGGCGATCTCCTCGACGGGCTGCTCGCGGACCCGTCGTACCGGCACCTGGTGCGCCTGCGCGGCGACGTTCAGGAGGTCATGCTCGGCTATTCCGACTCGAACAAGGACGCGGGGATCACCACGTCGCAGTGGGAGATTCACCTCGCCCAGCGTCGGCTCCGCGACGTCGCGCTCGCGCACGACGTACGGCTGCGGCTCTTCCACGGGCGCGGCGGGACGGTCGGGCGCGGTGGCGGTCCGACGTACGACGCCGTGCTGGCCCAGCCGTGGGGCGTGCTCGACGGCGAGATCAAGCTGACCGAGCAGGGCGAGGTCATCTCCGACAAGTACCTGCTCCCCTCCCTCGCCCGCGAGAACCTCGAGCAGCTGCTGGCCGCCGTCCTCGAGTCGACCGTGCTGCACCGCACGCCGCGCGTCGGGGAGGAGCGGCTCTCCCGGTGGGATCCCGTGATGGACCTCGTGTCCGGGCGGGCGCAGGCGGCGTATCGCGCGCTCGTGGACGGACCCGACCTGCCGCGCTACTTCGCCACGTCGACCCCGGTCGAGGAGCTGGCGGACCTGCACCTCGGCTCGCGACCGGCCAGGCGGGCCAGCGCGGACGCCGGCATCGAGTCGCTGCGGGCCATCCCGTGGGTCTTCGGGTGGACCCAGTCGCGCCAGATCGTGCCGGGGTGGTTCGGCGTCGGCTCCGGCCTGCGCGCGGCGAGGGAGGCGGGGCTCGGCGCGGAGCTCGCCGAGATGCACGCCGGGTGGAACTTCTTCCGCAACTTCGTCTCCAACGTCGAGATGACGCTGGCGAAGACCGACCTCGTGGTGGCCCGCTCCTACGTCGACCAGCTCGTCCCCGGCGAGCTGCGCCACGTGTTCGACGCGATCGTGGCCGAGCACGAGACCACCGTCGCCGAGGTGCTCGCGCTCACGGGCGAGTCCGAGCTGCTCGGCGCCGCTCCCGGGCTGGCGTCCACCCTCGCCGTCCGGGACCGCTACCTGCTCCCCCTCCAGCAGCTCCAGGTGCAGCTGCTGCGGCGCGTGCGGGCGGCTCGCTCGGCCGAGGGCGACGTCGACCCGCTCCTGCGTCGAGCGCTGCTGCTCACCGTGAACGGCATCGCCACCGGCCTGCGCAACACCGGCTGACCCACCGGAGGCGAATTCGGCTCGGGGAGGGTGCATCCACCGGGGCCGGCCCGGGCGAAGAGGGGGTGAGAGCCCGCACCGATGCGGGCCCCGTCCGTCGTGGGAGACCCCTCATGCGCCTTCGTACCCGACTCGCCGCCGCCGTCGCCGGCACCGCCCTCGTGGCCGGAGCCGCCCTCGCCGGCGCCCCCGCCGCCTCCGCCCTGTCCACCGCGGAGACCTCCAGCTTCCTCGGCCAGCTGACGGCGTCGTACAACGACCCGACCGTCTCCAACGACGGGAACCCGTACGACTTCGACATCGTCACCAAGGCCGTCCTCGTCACCGGCGCGGACGCGACGCTGGCCTCGCTCGAGTCGTTCACCCTCTTCGCCCCGAACGACCGCGCCTTCGAGCAGACCGCTCTGCGCCTCGGGCTGCTGCCCTCGGGCTACAAGGTCGGCGCGAAGGTCGACGAGGGCGCCGTCTTCGCCGCCGTGGCCGGCCTCGGGATCCCGACCGTGACCGAGATCCTGCTCTACCACGTGCTGCCCGGCGCGAAGGTCGTCGGCGCCGACGCGGTGAAGCTGCCGATCTTCGGGACCAAGCTGACGATGGCGAACGGCCAGAAGCTGGGCGTCACCAACCTGACGCGCATCTTCCGCACCCCGACGCTCATCCTCACCGACCGCGACGGGCGCTCGTTCAACGACTTCGTCGTGAAGAGCAAGATCGACGTCGTGAAGACCGACAACGCCGTCGTGCACGGTGTGAGCGACGTCCTGCTCCCGGCTCTCTGATCCACCCGGACCTCGAGGGGCGGGCGACACCAGGGTCGCTCGCCCCTCGTGCGTGCCCGGGGTCGGTGTCGGGCGCTGAGCCGGACGTGAGGGGGCGATCTGTTCGGCTCTACGGGATGAGGGCCGCCTTCATCGGAGCCGTCAGAGGTGGAGGAGCATGCGGTGGTTGCCGAGGGTGTTGGGCTTGACGCGCTCGAGGTCGAGGAACTCGGCGACGCCCTCGTCGTAGGACTGCAGGAGCTGCTCGTAGACGTCGTGGTCGACCGGGGTCCCCTCGATCTCCACGAAGCCGCGCGAGGCGAAGAAGGCGGTCTCGAAGGTCAGGCAGAACACCTTCTGCACGCCCAGGTCGCGGGCCCGCCCGACGAGCCGGTCCAGCAGCGACGAGCCGATCCCCCGGCCGCGCAGCGACGGGTCCACCGCGACCGTCCGCACCTCGGCGAGGTCCTCCCAGATCACGTGCACCGCGCCGCAGGCCACCACCCGGCCGCCGAGCTCGGCGACGAGGAAGTCCGGGACGTCCTCGAAGAGGGTCACCGTGGCCTTGGACAGCAGCCGCCGGTCCGGGGCGTAGGTGTCCACCAGCGAGCGGATCGCCCGCACGTCGGTGGTCCGGGCCATCCGGATCGTCACGGCCTCGGGCTCCGGACCCGACCGGCCGGCGGCGGCGTCCGCGGCCGTCGTGGGATCGGCGCTCATTCGGGCTTCACGAGCGGGAAGAGGATGGTCTCGCGGATGTTGAGGCCGGTCAGGTTCATGAGCAGCCGGTCGATCCCCACGCCCACGCCGCCCGAGGGCGGCATGCCGAACTCGAGCGCCCGCAGGAAGTCCTCGTCGACCTGCATCGCTTCCGCGTCCCCGCCGGCCTTCAGCAGCGACTGCGCCACCAGGCGCTCGCGCTGGATGACCGGGTCGACGAGCTCGGAGTAGCCCGTCCCCTGCTCGGCGCCGTCGACGTAGAGGTCCCACTTCTCCACGACGCCCGGCTGCGTGCGGTGGGCGCGCACGAGCGGCGAGGTGTCCTCGGGGTAGTCGTACACGAAGGTCGGCCGGGTGAACCGCGCGACGACGTGGTGCTCGAGCAGCTCCTCGACGTACTTCCCCGGCACCCAGGTCTTCTCCGGCTTGATCCCGGCCTCGAGCACGAGCTCGCGCAGGACCTCGACCGGGGTCTCGGGGGTGATCTCGCGCCCGACCGCCTCGGACACCGACGGATAGACGTGCACCTCGTCCCACTCACCGGAGAAGTCGCGCTCCTGCCCGTCCATCCGCTCGAAGCGCAGCGAGCCGTGCGCGGCGAGCGCGGCCTCCTGGATGAGCTCCCGGGTGGTCCGGGCCATGTCGCGGTAGTCGGCGTAGGCCTGGTAGAACTCGAGCATCGCGAACTCGGGCGAGTGGGTCGAGTCCGCGCCCTCGTTGCGGAAGTTGCGGTTGATCTCGAAGACCCGGTCGATCCCACCGACCACGCAGCGCTTGAGGAACAGCTCCGGTGCGATGCGCAGGTAGAGGTCCAAGTCGAACGCGTTGGAGTGCGTGACGAACGGACGCGCCGTGGCGCCACCGTGCATGGTCTGCAGCATCGGCGTCTCGACCTCGACGTAGTCGCGCCGGGCGAACGACTCGCGCAGCGAGGCGACCGCTCGGATGCGCAGCCGCGCGACCTCGCGGGCCTGCGGGCGCACGACCAGATCGACGTAGCGCTGCCGGACCCGGGTCTCCTCGGCCAGCGGCTTGTGCTCGACCGGCAGGGGTCGCAGGGTCTTGGCGGCGAGCACCCACGAGTCCGCGAGGACCGAGAGCTCGCCCCGCCTGCTCGTGATCACCTCTCCGGTCACGGAGACGTGGTCACCGAGGTCGACGTCGCTCTTCCACGCCGCCAGCCGCTCCTCGCCGACCCGGTCGAGGCTGAGCATGGCCTGCAGCTCCTGGCCGTCGCCGGAGCGCAGCGTGGCGAAGCACAGCTTGCCGGTGTTGCGGACGAAGATCACCCGCCCGGCGACCGACACCACCTCACCGGTCGCGGTGTCGGGCGGGAGGTCGGGGTGCGCGGCACGGACCTGGCCGATCGTGTGCGTGCGCGGGACCGAGACGGGGTAGGCGTCCTGACCGGAGTCCAACAGGCGCTGGCGCTTCTCCCGCCGGACCCGGATCTGCTCCGGGAGATCGTCCTCGGCGTCGGCGCTGTCGACGGGCTGGTCGGTCATGCGCGCAAGGCTATCGGCCTGTCGCCGCTGCCCCGACGGGGATAACGTCGCGGCCATGAGCGCCGTCACCCCCGAGGAACGCCGCCTCTCGTTCGGCGTCGCCGCCGACACCTATGACGCCCTGCGGCCCTCCTACCCCGAGCTCGCCGTCGTGTGGGCGCTGGCCGGGTCCACCCGCAAGGTCCGCGACGTGGCCGACGTAGGAGCCGGCACCGGCGCCCTGACCGCGACGCTGACCCGCCTGGGACTGCAGGTCCGGGCTGCGGAGCCCGACGCGGGGATGCTGGACGTGCTGCGCTCACGGCTGCCCGAGGTCGAGGCGCACGAGGCTCCGGCCGAGCACCTGCCCTTCGCGGAGTCCTCCCTCGACGCCGTGACCGCAGCGCAGTCGTGGCACTGGTTCGATGCCGAGGCCTCGGCGGCGGAGTTCCGCCGGGTGCTGCGGCCGGGGGGCGTGCTCGCCCTCATGTGGAACGTCCGCGACGACCGCGACGGCTGGATGGCCGGGCTCTCCGACATCGTCAACGGCGAGGACTCGCTGCGCGCCACCCGGCGCGACGCGTGGGACGCCGTCGCCGCGGTGCACCCGGGGGTCGAACACGCCGACATCCCGCACCGGGTGGTCATGACCCCCGACGAGGTCGTCGCACTGACCTCGACGTACTCCTACGTGCGCCTGCGCGACGACGCCGCGGACGTCTACGCCGCGGTGCGCGACCTGCTGGCGACCCACCCGGACACCCGGGGTCGTCGCTTCGTGGAGGTCCCGTACGTCACCGCCGCGTACCGCTGGACCGCGCCGATCTAGCCCCGGGCCAAGGCGGCCCGGCCGGGGCCTCCGGCGCGGGCGGGCGATGAGGGCCCTGGTTGTTCGGCTCTATTGGATGAGGGTCGCCTTCATCGTGAAGACGGGTCAGGTGTTCTTGGCGTAGACGAGGCGCAGGCCCTGGAGGGTGAGGTCGGGGCGGTGGACGGTGACGGTCGAGGACTCGCGGATCACCACCGAGGCCAGGCCACCGGTCGCGATCACCGCGGTCACCTCACCGATCTCGGCGACGATCCGCGACACGATCCCGTCGACCTGGCCGGCGAAGCCGTAGAGCGCGCCGGACTGCAGCGCCTCCACCGTGTTCTTCGCGATCACCGAACGCGGGGCGACGAACTCGACCTTGCGCAGCTGGGCCGCCCGCGCGGCCAGCGCGTCGAGGGAGATCTCGACCCCCGGGGCCAGCGCGCCGCCCAGGAACTCGCCCTTGGCGGACACGACGTCGAAGTTGGTCGAGGTGCCGAAGTCGACGACGATGCACGGGCCGCCGTAGAGATGGTGGGCCGCCAGGGTGTTGGCGATGCGGTCGGCCCCGACCTCCTTCGGGTTGTCCATGAGGACCGGGACACCGGTGCGCGCGCCCGGCTCGATGATCACGTGCGGCACGTGGGCGTAGTAGAGGTCGAGCATCGAGCGCATCTCGCGCAGCACCGCCGGCACCGTGGAGCACAGCGCCACCCCGGTGATGTCGGGGTCGTCGCGCAACAGGCCGCGGAAGGTGACGCGGTACTCGTCCGCGGTCGAGCGCGCATCGGTCTTCACCCGGTAGGAGCGGACGAGCTCCTCCCCGTCGAAGAGCCCGAGCACGGTGTTGGTGTTGCCGACGTCGATGGCGAGCAGCATGGGTGGACTCCTGCGGTCAGGCGATCGGGCGCAGGTCCGCGCCGATGTCGAGGACGGGGGCGGAGTGGGTCAGCGCTCCCACGGCGACGTAGTCGACGCCGGTCGCGCCGACGGCCGCGGCGTCCGCGCGCGTGAGCCCGCCCGACGCCTCGAGCAGCGCGCGCGGGACGCCGTGCACCGCGGCGTGCTCCTCGGCCATGACCACCGCGAGCCGCATCTGGTCGGGCACGAAGTTGTCGAGGAGCACCAGGTCGGCACCGGCGTCGAGCACCTCGGTCAGCTGGCCGAGCGAGTCGACCTCGACCTCGACCGGCAGACCCGGCCACATGGCCCGGACCTGCGCGAAGGCGGCCGCCACTCCCCCGGCCGCGACGACGTGGTTGTCCTTGACGAGCGCCGCGTCCGAGAGCGACATCCGGTGGTTCACCCCGCCGCCGCAGCGCACGGCGTACTTCTCGAGCACCCGCAGGCCCGGCGTGGTCTTGCGGGTGTCGCGGACCCGGGCGCGCGTGCCGGCCAGGGCGTCCGCCCACTCGGCCGTCGACGTCGCCACGCCGCTGAGGTGGCAGAGGAGGTTGAGGGCCGAGCGCTCGGCCGTGAGCAGGTCGCGCGTCGCTCCCGACGCCGTCAGCAGCACGGTCCCCGCGGCGACCCGGTCGCCGTCCGAGGCCACGAGCGCCACGTCGACGTCGCCCTCGGCCACGACGTCGAACACGGCCGCGGCGACCGGGATGCCGGCGGCCGTGCCGGGCCGGCGCGCGACGAGGTCGAGCACCGAGCGCTGGGACGCGGGCACCGTGGCCGCC
>JAHECT010000109.1 GCA_024641605.1 Micrococcales bacterium | reverse complement strand
GACGTCGGGGTCGACGTCCTCGTCGACCAGCGGCAGCACGGACAGCGAGTCGAGGCGGGCGACCTGCGGGATCCGCAGGACCTCGAGGTCCAGATCGGTGACACCGGCGCCGGTCCCGAGCACCAGCACCCGCACCCGCACGGCCGTCATGAGCGCACCCCGACGGCGGCGAGCACCCGGTCCAGGGCCGGTCCGAGGAGCCGATCACGTCGGAACGCGGCGCCGGCCTCGACCGCGGCGGCGTACTGCTCCGGATCGTGGGCGTCCTCGTCCGCGGCCGCCGTGAGGAACGCCTCCGCCCAGGCCTCGGCGCCGTGGTCGTCCGCGGCGAGGTGGACCCGGGGGTAGGCGGACAGCACCCGCCGTGAGTCGTGCTCGGTCTCCACGACGGCGGCGATCGGCTTGCCCGTCGCGACGTACTCGTAGACCTTGCCCGAGGTGACCATGCGGCCGCCCTCCTTGGCGAAGACGAGGACGTCGATGTCGCGATAGGCCTCGGCGATCCGTGCCTTGGGCCAGCGGCCCATGTGCCGAACGCCGATCGCCTCGGACTCCTGGATGAGCAGCTGCTGGGTCCGGTTGGCCCGCACGTGCCCGAGCCCGCCGTACAGCCGCAGCTCGGCATCCGGGCTGAGCCCCCGCTCCCGCGCGAGCCGCCAGCCCTCGATCATGTCCGCGAGGGGGAGCCCGGCGTTGATCGTGCCGAGGTATCCGAAGACGAGCGGGCCGCCGACGGGATGCGTCAGCTCCTCCGGGTGGAGGAAGGTGCGGTCCCAGCCGTTCTCGACGACGTGGATCCGGTCGGCGAGCTCGGGGTAGCGCTCGCGATGCCAGTCGGCGATGGGTGGGTTGACGAACCAGGTCTCCAGGCAGTCGCCGAGCAGGTATCGCAGCCATTCCTGCTGCACCTCGGAACCGTCGTGCGGTTCTCCCGTGTAGACGTTGAGCACCCACGAGTCCCGGTCGTCGAGGACGAAGGGGACGCCGAACTCGGCGTGCAGCATCATGGGGACGACGAAGTCGACGTAGGGGTTGCCGGTCGCGATCACCAGGTCGAAGGGGTTGTCGCGGTGCAGGCGATAGGCGGCCGCCTCGATCCGCGGCCGCCACCCGGAGTAGAGGTTCTCCGGGAACATGCTGTGCTCGCGCGCCATCAGCACCCGCCGCCAGACGGAGGTGCGCATCGCCCGCGCCCGCGGCCACCGGTTGATGACCGGGTCGCGCGACGTGGGCGCGTAGGGCACGCGGACGACCTGCACCCGAGGATCGATGCGGTCCAGCAGCGACTCGTCGGGACCTGTGACGAAGGCGAAGAACTCCTCGTCGGCCGTCAGCACGACGACGTCGTGACCACGGCTGCACAGGTGGTCCACCGACGCGAGCGCGCGATAGGTCCCAGGACCGCGGTGCGGCGGGAACCCCCAGGCGACATACAGGACCCGCATGGGTCAGCCGACGCCGAGTTCCCGGCGCAGCACGCCGTCCCAGAGCATCGGATCGGTGACGCGTCGCCCGTCGACCAGCACACGGGCCCCGGGCACGTCCGCCGGGGACAGCGTGCGGTAGTCCGTGTGGTCGGCCTGGACGACGACGGCGTCCACGGCGTCCCCCAGGTGGTAGGGCCGCAGCCCCAGGGCGGCCAGCTCGTCGTCGGCGTAGAGCGGGTCGTGCACCCGCGCCTGCGCGCCGCGAGCCTCGAGGGCCGCGACCGTCGGGAAGACCCCGGAGAAGGCTGTCTCCTTGACCCCTCCGCGGTACGCCGCACCGAGCACCGCGACGGTGGCACCCGCGAGGTCGCCGTAGGCGCCTTCGAGGACCGCGACCGCGTAGTCGGGCATCGCGGCGTTGGCCTCCCGCGCGGCACGCACGATCGTCGCCTCCGGGTCGTTCCAGAGGTACATCCGCGGATAGATGGGGATGCAGTGACCCCCCACGGCGATCCCGGGCTGGTGGATGTGGCTGAACGGCTGGGAGTTGCTGGCCGCGATGACCTGGAAGACGTCGATCCCGCGGTCGGCGGCGAAGCGGGCGAACTGGTTGGCCAGGCCGATGTTCACGTCGCGGTAGGTGGTCTCCGCCAGCTTGGCCATCTCCGACGCCTCGCAGCTGCCGAGGTCCCAGACCCCGTTGGCCCGGTCGAGGTCGGGTCGCTCGTCGAACTCGAGCACCTGCCCGTAGAACTCGACCCCGTGACGACCGCTGGCGTCGTCGATGCCGCCCACGAGCTTGGGATAGCGGCGCAGGTCCGCGAAGACCCGGCCGGTGAACACCCGCTCGGGGCTGAAGACGAGCGCGAAGTCCTGGCCGGCGACGAGGCCGGACCCGCGCTCCAGCATGGGGGCGAAGCGCTCGCGCGTCGTGCCCACCGGGAGGGTGGTCTCGTACGAGACGAGGGTCCCCGGGCGCAGACCGGCCGCGATCGCCTCGGTCGCGGCGTCCATCCAGCCGAAGTCGGGCACCCCGTCGACGTCCACGAACAGCGGGACGACCACGACCACGGCGTCGGCCTCGGACACAGCGCCTGTCGTGTCGGTCGTCGCGGTCAGCATCCCCTGGGAGACCGCGTCGGCGAGCTTGTCCGCGAGGTGGGCCTCGCCGGGGAACGGCTCTCGTCCGGCGTTGACCAGCGCGACCGTCTCGGCATTGACGTCGGCGCCGATCACCCGGTGCCCGCGGCTCGCGAACTGGACGGCGAGGGGTAGACCGATCTTGCCGAGTGCGACGACCGTGATGTTCACGTGGGAGCCTTCAAGGAGGAGAGACCGATCGCCGGACATCGTACCTGCGCTCCTGGGGCTAGCCTTCACGCAGTCGTCGAGGAGGCACCCGTGAAGGTCCTGTCCGTCGTGGGCGCCCGCCCGCAGTTCGTCAAGCTGGCCCCCGTGGCCGCCGCCTTCACCTCGGCCGGCGTCGACCATGTGATCCTGCACACGGGACAGCACTACGACGAGCGGATGTCGGATGTCTTCTTCGCCGATCTGGCTATCCCCGCTCCCGACATCCACCTGGGCGTCGGCTCGGGCAGCCACGGTGTGCAGACGGGCGCGATGCTGGCCGCGATGGACGCCGTGCTCGACGAGCACCGACCCGACTGGGTCCTCGTCTACGGCGACACCAACTCGACCCTCGCCGGAGCCGTGGCAGCGGTGAAGCTGCACCTGCCGGTCGCCCACCTCGAGGCCGGGTTGCGCTCGTTCAACCGGCGGATGCCCGAGGAGCACAATCGCGTCCTCACCGACCACGCGGCCGACCTGCTGCTGGCTCCGACCGAGGTGGCGATGGGACACCTGGCCGCCGAGGGTCTCGCGGAGCGCAGCGTGCTCGTGGGCGACGTCATGACCGACGTGTGCTTCCGCGTGCGCGACGCGGTGCTGGCCGACGGCCTCACGCCACCCGAGGGGATCCCGGCGGGGTCCGCATACGTCGTGTCGACGATCCACCGGGCCGAGAACACCGATGACCCCGACCGGCTCGCCGCGATCCTCGACGCGCTGGCAGCCGTGCCCGCCACCGTGCTGCTGCTGGCCCACCCGCGGCTGGTCGCCCGCTGTCAGGAGTTCGGCCTCAGTCTGGACCGCCCCGGGATCGTGGTGGGCCAGCCGCTCCCCTACCCCGAGATGGTCTCGGCCGTCCTGAGCTCCTCGGGGGTCGTCACCGACTCGGGCGGGCTGCAGAAGGAGGCGTTCCTCCTCGGCGTGCCGTGCACCACGCTGCGCAGCGAGACCGAGTGGGTCGAGACCCTCGAGGACGGGTGGAACCTGCTCGACACGTCGCTGGAGGCGGTCTCCCAGGCGGCCACGCGTCCTGTTCCCGCGGTCGACCGTACGACGCCCTACGGCGACGGCCGCGCCGCCACCGCCGTCGTCCAGGCGCTCCTCGCGCGGGCGTGAGCCCGGAGACCAGTCGCTAGACGATCCGACGCAGGCCGGGCACCTTCGACATCACCCAGGCGAGCGTCCAGGAGATCGCGAGTGTGGCGGCCGCGAGCGCGACGAGGCCGGGAGCGCGGATCGAGCCCGACGCGAGTCCGGGGGTCAGGACCTCCGCGAGGACGTAGAGCACGAGCAGGTGGAGGGCGAAGACGCCCAGGGTGAGCGACCCCAGGGTGTCGCCCAGCCTGCCGACCGCACCGCGCGAGGCCCACGTTCCCTCCCGCCAGAACCACGTCGCCATCAGCCACAGCCCGACGACCGCGGCGAGGACGAACACGCTCCAGTAGCCGAACGGGGCGACGACGTTGATGACGGGTGGAGCACCGCCCAGCACCTGCCAGGTCGGCACGGCCATGCCGACGATCGCGAGCGCCAGGCCGGCCCAGCCCAGGCGACTGGTGGGTGCCAGGTCGCGCAGTGCGCTGCCGAGGACGAAGAAGCCGACGTAGGGGATCCAGAACGTCCAGATCGTCTGGCCACCGGGGGACCCGTCGGAGCCGGCCCAGCGCAGGAAGCCCAGCGTCGCCTGCCACACGCTGAGCAGGCCGACGAGCGCCGCGCCGGTGATCAGTCGCTGGGACGGCGTGAGCGACTCGATGGCGCGCCACAGAAGAGGCGCCACCACGTACAGACCGAGGATGAGCCAGAAGAAGTAGAGGGCGGTGTACACCCGACCGCTGAGCACCTGCGCGAGGAGGTCGCGTGCCTCGATCTCCTGGCCGCGGACCACGATCCGGAACGCGACGTAGACGACATGCCACACGACGAGAGCGGGGACGAGCCGCCCGAGCCGCTTGCGGTAGAACGTGCCGGTCCCGGCCCGGAAGGACGACGGACGCAGGACGAGGGCCCCGCTCACGAGCACGAAGAGGGGGACGCAGAAGCGCGTGGCACCGTTCATGACCGCCGCGACGAGCTCGACGGGCGTGCCGGTGAGGTCGTCGCGTCCCACGACGGGCGCCGAGACGTGGATCAGGACGACGCCGGTGATCGCGATGACGCGCAGCCACCCGATCGCGGCCGAGCGCTGCTGCGTGGGCGCTGTGCTCACGTGTCGACGGCGGCGGGGAGGGTGATGACCGCACCCGTCGCGGCCGAGCGCAGGACCGCCTCGGCCACCGCGACGACGGCCATGCCCTGGCGCATCGTGACGACGTCCGCATCCTTGCCGAGCACCGCGTCCCGGAACGCCTCGTGCTCGGTGCGCAGGGGCTCGGGCTTGGCGATCGCGTAGCGGACCACGTCGCCCTCGGAGACCCCGCGGAACTGCGCGAGGTCCTCCCAGCTCGTCGCGACCGTGCCGTTGGCGTAGAACGTGAGGTCGGCGGTCAGCGTGTCGGCGACGAGAGCGCCGCGCTCCCCCGTGATGACGGTGACCCGCTCCTTCAGCGGGGACAGCCAGTTCACGAGATGGCTGGTGACGGTCCCGTTCTCCAGCGACCCCACGACGGCCACGAGGTCCTCGTGGTCGCGGCCGGACCTGTGAGCCACCTGCGCCGCCACGGACGCGAACGAGCTGCCGGCCACCCACGCGGTCAGGTCGATGTCATGGGTCGCGAGATCCTTCACCACGCCGACATCGGCGATCCGCGCCGGGAAGGGGCCCTGCCGCCTGGTGATGATCTGGTACACCTGACCGAGCTCGCCGGCGGCGAGCCGGCGACGGGCCTCCTGCAGCGCGGGGTTGTAGCGCTCGATGTGCCCCACCGCCCCGACCAGCTCCGCGGACTCGAACGCCTCGACGAGCCGACGCGACGCATCGGCATCGGCGGCGAGGGGCTTCTCGATGAGCGTGTGCACGCCGGCACCGGCCAGGGTCAGCCCGACTTCCTCGTGCAGGGCGGTGGGGACGGCCACGACGCAGTAGTCGATGCCGTGGGCCACGAGCTCCTCGACCGACGCGAGCACCGGCCGACCCGCGGCGACACCGTGGACATCGCCACCCGGGTCCGCCACGGCGACGAGCTCGACGCCGTCGAGCGACCCGAGGACGCGGGCGTGGTGGCGGCCCATCATGCCCAGGCCGATGAGGCCGGCCCGAAGCGCCACCATCAGGAACCCGCTCCGGCGACGTCGTTGACGACGGTCGCGATCTGCTCCAGGTCCGCCTCCGTGAGCGCGGGATGCACCGGGAGGGAGAGCGCCTCAGCAGCGGCCTGCTCGGTCACCGGCAGGTCGAGGCCCGGTGCGAACGCCGCGAGCGAGGGAAGCCTGTGGTTGGGGATGGGGTAGTACACCCCGCTGCCTACGCCCCGCGCGGCGAGCTCGGCCGCGAAGGCGTCGCGGTCGTGCCCGACCACTCGGATCGTGTACTGGTGGTAGACGTGCGTGGCGCCGGGCGCCACCGGGGGCACGACGACCCCGCGCAGGTGCGCGTCGAGGAAGGCTGCGTTGGCCTGGCGGCGCGCGGTCCATCCCGGGAGCTTCTTGAGCTGCTCACGGCCGATCGCCGCGTGGACGTCGGTCATGCGGGCGTTGAACCCGACCACCTCGTTCTCGTACCGGCGCTCCATCCCCTGGTTGCGCAGCAGGCGGACCTGTCGGGCGAGCTCGTCGTCGGCGCAGCTGACCATCCCGCCCTCGCCGGAGGTCATGTTCTTCGTCGGGTAGAGCGAGAACATGGCGAACTGCCCGAAGGTGCCGACGGGTCGGCCCTGCCACGCGGCGCCGTGCGCCTGAGCGGCGTCCTCGTAGATGGCCAGCCCGTGGCGGGCGGCGAGGTCCCCCAGAGCGGTCATGTCGGCGGGGTGGCCGTAGAGGTGCACCGGCATGACGCCCTTGGTCCGCCGCGTGACGGCTGCCTCGACCGCCCGGGGGTCCAGGCAGAAGTGCTCGGCCTCGATGTCGACGAAGACCGGGGTGGCGCCGGTCAGGGCGACGGAGTTGGCGGTCGCGGCGAAGGTGAACGACGGCACGATGACCTCGTCGCCCGGTCCGACACCGGCCGCCAGCAGGCCGAGGTGCGAGCCCGCGGTCCCGCTGTTGACGGCCACGCAGGGGCGTCTGTCGACCAGCTCGGCTGCGAACTCCGACTCGAACGCCGCGACCTCGGGGCCACCGGCGATCATCCCGGACCGCAGGACGCGGTCGACGGCAGCACGCTCCTCGTCACCGATGAGCGGCTTGGCAGCAGGGATCATGCGGGTCGACCTTCCAGCTCGACGAGGCGGTCCGGGGACTCTTCGACGTAGTCGGTCCCGGTCTGCGGGCAGCGGAAGCGTCCGCCGCCCAGGTCCTCCAACGGAACACCCGCGCGACCGACCCACCGGATACGACGGGCGGGCACACCGGCCACGAGGGCGAAGTCGGGCACGTCGCGGACCACGACCGAGCCCGCGGCGACCATCGCCCAGCGTCCGATGGTCACCGGGGCCACGCACGTCGCCCGGGCCCCGACCGAGGCACCCTCGCGGACCGTCACCCCGACCGGCTCCCAGTCGTGGCCCGACTTGAGGCTGCCGTCGGGGTTGACCGCGCGGGGGTAGTGGTCGTTGGTCAGCACGACCGCCGGCCCGATGAAGACGCCGTCCTCGAGCTCGGCCGGCTCGTACACCAGCGCGTAGTTCTGCACCTTGCAGTGGTCGCCCATGTGCACGCCTGTGCCGATGTATGCCCCGCGCCCCACGACGCAGGCGCGGCCCAGGACCGCACCCTCACGGACCTGGGCGAGGTGCCAGATGCTGGAGCCCTCGCCGATCTCCGCGTCGTCGGACACGTCGGCATCGACCACCCGGACACCGGGGCGCGCCCTCATCGCCCGACCCGAGGGTCGGCGGCGCGCGTGCTCGTGGCGCGCCCGAGGACGGAGCACGTACGCACCGGGGTCCTCCCTGGTAGGCGGGAGCCCACCCGTCGTCGCCGGGTGAGCCGCGAGCGACTCTATCGTCGCCGCGTCGCCGCTCGTGCCGACGCGAGAACGGGCCGAGACGCGTGCCACACGAGCGCTGAACCGCCTCAGGTGCCCTGGCTCACCAAGGTGCGGATCGTGCGCAGCGCCACCGACATGGTGGCGAGGTCGAACTGCTCGAGGTGGGCGATCTCGTCGAGGGTCGCCTTGGCCCGCTCGAGCCCC